>JBHJNX010000044.1:0-10282 GCA_050330335.1 Pleurocapsa sp.
TAAAAATACTTAAGGCAATCGCCTTTTTGCTTTTTAAGTAGGAAGATTGTCTGATAATCAAATCTCTACTTGAGATTGAGCTAATTTAATCAAAAGTCTTAATGCTTCATTAACTGATTGAGCGTTGGGAAATGCTTGAGCTACATCAGGTTCTAACAATACCAAATTTGTTCCTAGCCGATAACGTTTTGTATACTTGCCTCTAACTCCTCCCTTAAGTTGAGCCAAATCGTATTCGGAACGTAATTCATCGTTCATTTCGTGATTAATATCCTTCTTCATAAAATTTCTGCTCTTTTCGAGTTGTTTTTCTAGCACTAATAATTCGGATGCGATCGCCTCTGTCGGTATGAGAAAGAATGATTATTTTGCCAGCAGTGGACAAACCGATAGTAACAAAACGACTTTCGTCAATTGAATGGTCGGGATCGGGAAAAGTAATCGACAATGGATCGCCAAATACAGTAGCAGCTTCAGCAAAAGCAACTCCGTGCTTTTGAAGATTAGTAATTGCTTTATTATTATCCCACTCGAATTCCATACATTTAAAATAACAAATTGCGATCGCTCTTTCTAAAATTGAAATGCTTAAGGCGATCGCATGATCAAAATAGCAAGAAAAGCGATCGCCTTGAACTTCGACTAATCTACAATAATAAATACTAATTTATATATTAAACGTTATGAAAGCGATCGAGGTAACAGGAACAGTTGATGATAAAGGTCAACTTTCTTTAGATGCGCCTTTAACTGTAGATAAATTTACTCGCGTCCGCGTTATTGTATTACTTTCAGATGCAGACAATGATAAAGAATTATTAGAATCCCCGCAAGAGAGTTTTCGTCAGGGTTGGCATGACGTAACAACAGGTAATGTGTTGCCTGTATCTCAGCTTTGGGATGGAATTGATGCAGAATGAACCACCAATTATTTAGGTTGAATTTGCAGACAAATTTAAACGTAATTTACGTGCATTAGCAAAGAAGTATCGTAGCATTCGTAAAGATATTCAGCCAATTATTACACAATTAGAAGCGGGAGAGTTGCCAGGCGATCGCTTTTTTAAAATTACTAGTAATACTAACTATTCCCAAATAAAATCTAACTCAATTATTAATTCAGTTAATATATCCTCTCCTGACATGGTAAGAGGCTTGTTTAATATTTCGGTAGATTGTCCTAAGCGATATATTTCTACTTGTTGCTGTTGAGAATTGATTAACCAGCCTAATTTAACACCGTTATCTTGATATTCTTTCATCTTAGCCTGAGTAGTTTCCAGGCGATCGCTTGGTGACATCAACTCTAAAACAAAATCTGGTGCTAGAGGTAAAAACTTCGCTTTCTCTTCTTTGGTGAAATGATTTATTCTTTCTTTGGCTATCCAACTTACGTCAGGCGATCGAATTGCACCATTGGCTAAAATAAAACCTGTAGAAGAATCACACACTACACCTAGCTGATATTTTTGATTCCAATTCCAAAATTGGGCGATCAATCCAGCGTTGTTCTTTCCTGTTTCATATCCAGTAGGAGGCATAATGATTAATTCTCCTTGATCGTTTGTTTCGAGTTTTAAGTCAGGATTAAGCTGACATAACTGTTCAAAGTGTTCAACAGTAATGCGATTAGCTAAAGGTTTCAAATTAAGAGTGTAGGTATTCATATCGCAAGCTAATAACTGGATACTTCTCAAATATAGATTATTTAGTTAAAGCGATCGCCATGCTCTTAAGATTTCCCAGAGTGTCAATCGAAGTTGCGATCGCCGAGCCGTAATTACTCTTTGCCCAATTTCAACACTGCCATAAATGCTTCTTGAGGAACATCTACTGTCCCAATGGCTTTCATGCGTTTTTTACCTTTGGCTTGTTTTTGCAGTAGTTTTTTCTTACGAGAAATATCACCACCGTAACATTTAGCCAAAACGTCTTTGCGCAAGGCAGGAATGTGTTCACTAGCGATAACTTTTGCCCCAATAGCGGCTTGAATTGGCACTTTAAACTGATGGCGGGGAATCAATTCTTTGAGCTTTTCAGTTAATGCTCGACCAACATAATAAGCCTTGTCTCGATGCACAATAGTTGAAAGCGCGTCTACGGGATCTTTATTTACGAGAATGTCTAACTTGACTAAATGATCCGCACGATAGCCTAACATTTGGTATTCCATACTGGCATAACCTTTAGTACGGGACTTCATCTGGTCAAAAAAGTCGGTAACTACTTCGGCTAGAGGAAGTTCATAAATCAAACAAGTACGGTTTTGCGTAAAATACTTCATGTCCTTGAAAACTCCCCGTCTAGTTTGGCACAAGTCCATTAAAGTACCGACGTAGTTTTCGGGAGTAATAATTTCTACCTTAATATAAGGCTCTTCAATTTTCTCTCGTTTTTGGGGGTCTGGTAACAAACTGGGGTTATCAATTTCCAATACTTCCCCGTCTATAGTAGTAACGCGATAAATTACCGAAGGAGCAGTGGTAATTAGTTCTAAATTATATTCCCGCTCTAATCTTTCCTGAACGATTTCCATATGTAATAAACCCAGGAAACCGCAACGAAAACCAAAACCCATCGCACTAGAGGTTTCTGGTTCATAGGAAAGAGCAGCATCATTAAGCTTCAGTTTTTCCAAGGCTTCTCTCAGGTCAGAATATTGATCCGAGTCTATGGGAAACAAACCACAAAAAACCATCGGCTTAGCTTCGGTGTATCCAGGTAAAGGCTTTAGTGCAGGAGCATCTACTAAAGTAATAGTGTCCCCCACGCGGGCATCTTCTACAGCTTTAATCGCAGCAGCAAAATAACCTACTTCCCCTGCATGAAGTTCATCAACTTCCACCTGAGTTGGGGAAAGAACTCCCAGTTCATCAATGACATATTCTTTCCCCGATGCCATCAGACGCACGTTATCGCCTCTTTTAACCGTGCCATCCATCACCCTGAAGTAAACTATTACCCCGCGATAGGCATCGTAATAACTGTCAAAAATTAAGGCACGTAGCGGTTTATCTATAGTGTCCTGGGGTGGGGGTACTAAATGAACGATCGCTTCTAAAATATCATCTACTCCCAAACCGATTTTGGCAGAGGCTTTGATGACATCACTACAATCTAAACCCACTACCTCTTCAATTTCTTGAGCGACTCGTTCGGGTTCTGCGCCTGGTAAATCAATTTTATTTAATACAGGGATGATCTCTAAATCATTTTCCAGTGCCAAATAAACATTAGCCAGAGTTTGGGCTTCTACCCCTTGAGAAGCATCTACTACCAGTAAAGCTCCCTCACAAGCAGCCAGAGAACGGGATACTTCATAGGAAAAATCTACATGACCAGGAGTATCGATTAAATTTAAAACATACTGCTGGCCATCTTTAGCGGTATAATTCATTCTCGCCGCCTGCAATTTAATGGTAATTCCTCGCTCTCGTTCCAAATCCATATTGTCGAGGAACTGTTCTTTCATCTGTCTTTGGGCAACCGTATCAGTTACCTGTAACATACGATCGGCTAAAGTTGATTTACCATGGTCGATATGAGCAATAATTGAGAAGTTACGGATACGAGAGACGGGAACGTCAGTCATAAATATTTATTAGATTAATAATCTTTAAAAAGTTATACAAGCTTAAACTATTGTAATGTTGATTATTAATGATTTTCCACTCTGTAAAAAATTTCTCTTTAGTTGTTTGGGTTGATCATTACTATGACCGTACTAGTTAGAATTTATTGTATATAGGAGCCAGAAAAAAATTTATGAATAATGATACTCCACAAAGCGATCGCACTACAGAAAAAGTAGAAGTTTCAGTGCAATTAGATTCGGAAATCTTAGAACAAATCAAACATCTAACTAACGATCCCAGCCGAGTAATTGAAATTGCCATTAAACAATGGTTGAGAGGGGAAAGAAATGTCGATACAGATCTGACTCGTACTTTTGGGCGCAACCCTCCTTTACCTCCAAAAGGCGAATGGAATGATTGAGAGACAAAGAGGACACAGCAAGCAAAAAATCTGAGATTTTAATTGTTTTTTACTCCTTATTTTGCAAGGCTTCAATTTTTGGCAAGTAATTTACTTGACGAAGCAAAAAACTAAGAGTATTCCTAGCATAGATATCTATAGGTTATAGTTTCACAGAAAGAGGCACCATCTTTTTCTTTAACTAAATCGAAATTCAATCTATTCGCTCATGTTCCCTAGATCCAATCCAGAAATATCTGAGAGTGCTGCTACAACTTCATCTAATGGAGTTGGATGGCAAAATTTGGGAGCAGAATTAGTTTTTACCCAAGATATTTATGGTAATTATTTATCTTTCTGGTGGGCAAGGGCTTCAGAATACAAACTATTTAGCCAACGCTCTACAACGGCTGACGACAATCAGATAGATTTGCCTTCTTTTGACTATACATTAACTAAATCAGAGTCAGCCCCATCATCTCACACCAGAGTATCTCTGACTCCTATAGCTCCAGAAGCATATCTCCGCAAAATCCGCCGTGTAATCCGCCGTAGAATTCCCGAACAATGCTATTGTCTGTTTCAATCGGGAGAATATTCTTTTTCTTTTGAATTAGTCATCAGTCCGATTTTACCTCTACAAGGAGAACCAATTGCAGTATTGGTAATGGGACATTCACTGGAAAAAACAGAAATGTTTTCTTTTTCCCACAGGGATATTCCTGCGCCAATTTACAGTTACCAAAAACTATTAAATCAAATTGTAGGTAAAATTCGCCGTAGCTTGGACTTAGAAACTATCTGGCAACAAACAGTAAATAGTATCGGTGAAACTTTTGCGGTGAGTCGCTGTCTGATTATAAACAAAAATGCTACTTCAGGAGACATGGCAATTGTAGCTGAATATTGTCAGGCAGGAATAACTTCTGCTTCTGCTTACAGTCCTCAAGGATTAAACGAACCTCACTTACAACAAGCTATGAGTACTCCCTTTCCTTTGGCTGTAGATTTTATTGTCACCAATTCTTACGAAGAAAAATCGACTTTAGTAGTTTCTACCTCTGGTAGTAGTGAGCATAATGTTTTAGTTTGTCTACAACAATGCGATCGCCATCGTAGTTGGACGACAACGGAAATGGAACTCCTCAAAGAAATTGCCGAACAGGTAGGAGGGGCAATTTATCTAGCAAAACTTTATCAAGAAGTAGAACAGGCTAGCATTCAAGCTGAGGAAGCCAACCGTCTCAAAAGCGATTTTTTAGCTAATACTTCCCATGAATTGCGTACTCCTCTTAATGGCATTATCGGATTTTTGAAGTTACTCCTCGAAGGGATGGCAGACGATCCTGAAGAACAACGAGAATTCTTAGAAGAAGCCTATAAATCTTCGATTCATTTGCTCAATTTGATCAATGACATCTTAGATATTGCCAAGATTGAAGCTGGCAAAATGGAGTTAGAATTAACCGAAGTTGATTTAACTGAACTGTTGCAAGATGTCGAACATCTAGTTCGCACTCAAGCCGAACAAAAAAATCTCAATTTTCAAATCAAACATCCCGCTACCCTCACTCCTGTAACTCTCAATGGTAATTATCAGCGTTTACTTCAGGTAATGCTTAATCTTATAGGTAATGCGATTAAATTTACTCACGAAGGTGGCATAGTAGTTAGCGCAGAAATTAATAATAAAAAAGTAGAATGCCAAGGAACAGAATATCCCGGTATGGTTAAAATTAGTGTTGCCGATACGGGAATTGGCGTTTCTTTAGAAAAGCAAGATAAGTTATTTGAAAATTTCTTTCAGGTTGATGGTTCTCGAACTAAATCCTATGGTGGAACCGGTTTGGGTTTGGCAATTTCTCAAAAATTAGTCGAGGCAATGGGCGGTACTATTTCTTTTTACAGTATGGGAGATGGTTTAGGCTCTACTGTGACCTTCACTATTCCCCTTTCTCATTTACCCGTAATTCAAACCGTACAATAAGCAGAAATTTGCTGCTCAATCTCTGTTGCTTTTGTTGAAAATTGGGATTAAATTGGCATTTTTACGGGAAAGTATCAAAGATTTAGCGATTAAAGAGCCGAGCAGTCAAAATATGGTGAACTCTCTTGACGAAGTAGTTTTGGATCGACTACAACCTTGGTGGAAAGTTTTGAGGATTTAACCATCAGCCGATTTTGAGCAGGGCAAGCTGTTATTAACTATTAACGAGTGAAACTAAAACAACGTTATGCCCTATACCACTAACTCTTGGTTTGGCGATGGATTAAACCAGGTTTTTTCGGTTTAATTACTTTTTATGTAGTTTATGAAATCTATCTGCTCTTACCTTAAGTATGTAGCGATCGCTACAGCTTTTACTCTCACTCACACCACCTTGATTCCTAGCGTTAATGCCAATACCGCGATCCGTTTAGATCGCAACCTTGACTCAATTGATATTTACGTTCCTCCTCCAGAAAGAAATACCCCTGGGATTTGTTCTGATTCAATTGAATCAATCATTAATAACGTTGTCGAACGCAAAGATGTCAACCAAGGTAAATGGGGGATTTTAGTACAATCTCTCGACGGTACTACTATCTATAATCGTAGTCCAGATTCTTATATGATCCCCGCTTCTAATGCTAAACTACTAGTGACTGCGGCAGCTTTACAACAACTTGACCCTGGTGGACAAATTAACTCTAAATCTCTGCGGGAATGGATTACTGTTACTAATCTCAGAAGTAATAATAATTATGCCAATATCTTGTTGAGCTATTTAGGTGGTTCTCAGTCAGTACAACGAGCTTTAACTCCTTTGGGAATCGATCCTAAAGGTTATCGCCTCAGTGATGGTTCTGGTTTATCTCGCAATAATTTAATTACTCCCCGAACCTTAGTATCTACTCTCAGAGCTATGTATCACTCTCCAGGCCATGATATCTTCTTTGCTTCCCTTCCTGTAGCTGGAGTCAGTGGTACTCTGCAAAATCGCCTGCGTAATTCCATAGCTCAAGGTACTGTAAGGGCGAAAACTGGAACTCTTAAGGGTGTTAGGTCTTTATCTGGTTATATCGAAAACCCTGAATATGGTACTTTGGCTTTTAGTATTATTACCAATCAACCGATTTCTCAACCAATTGCACCTGTAGTTAGCGCGATTGATGAAATTGTCACCCACCTGAGTACCCTAACTCCTTGTCAATAATAGGCTTTAGATTTTAGGCATGGGGATGACCTCTGTCTAAAATCTCACAAAATATTAACTTATGTAACAATAATGCTGTCAAACCAGCAATCCATCTTGACAGACTAAAATAATCCCGATAGATTGATATACATACTCGAGTAATTATTAAATATAGTGATATGCAAAATAAACAAAAAGTAACCCTATACATACCGCCAGAACTACATCGACAACTCAAAATTAAAGCAGCTATTGAAACCGAATCAATGTCGGCTCTAGTACAAAAAGCGATCACCTTTTATATGCGGCATCCAGAAAAGGTAGAGGAAATAGAAGCATCTACCTATGGAAAAACTCACCAAGTTCACTTTTGTCCGGAGTGTGATAGTGCAGTAATTTTACAAGAAGGCAAAATGGTATCTTTGAACCAGCAAGCCAGCGCGATCGCTGAAGAAATATCATTAGATGTCAGAACCCAAGTAGACAAGTCCGATAAAGGTCAAGGTCAAGAAGAATTAGTTCCTTGTTTGTAGGGTTCTAAGCCTCAACGGGGTTTATAAAAAAAGTGGGAAAACTGTAAAGCAATTATCAAGGTCGATATCATGAAAGAAGAGCTAAATATTCTCGTACAAGCTCAATATCCGCTAATTTATCTGGTAACACCAGAAGAAGAAAGAGCCGAACAGGCTGTTGCTAAGATTGCTCAAGACAATACCGAACATCGCCGAGTATTTGTCTGGACAGTTACCCACGGAATAGTTGAGTACGGTCAACCCCGTCAAATGACCCAACATAACACTGTATCTCCCGAAGCAGCAATTGAATGGGTGATACGCCAGAAAGAATCAGCCATCTACATATTCAAAGATTTACATCCTTTTATTGACGGTCCTGTAATTACCAGATGGATGCGAGATGCGATCGCCAACTTTAAAGGAACAGAAAAAGTCATCATCTTAATGTCTCCGGTGCAACAAGTACCCATAGAACTAGAGAAAGAAGTAGTAGTTTTAGATTATCCCCTACCAAGCTTATCGGAACTCAATCAGGTTCTTTCTGCGAGATTACAAAAAAGTAAAAACCGCCGCCTCGATACAGAAACTAGAGAAAAACTCCTCAAAGCGGCTTTAGGTTTAACGAAAGATGAAGCAGAAAAAGTCTATCGTAAAGCGCAAGTTAAAGCAGGTCAGTTGACGGAACAAGAAGTAGAAATCGTTCTCTCGGAGAAAAAGCAATTAATCCGTCGCAATGGCATTTTAGAATATATCGAAGAAGACGAAACTATAGACTCTGTTGGTGGTTTAGAAGAATTAAAACGCTGGTTGAGACAACGCTCTGACGCCTTTACCGAAAGAGCCAGAGAGTACGGCTTACCCCAACCCAAAGGGATGCTGATCTTAGGAGTTCCAGGTTGTGGTAAATCCATGATTGCTAAAACTACATCCCGTCTCTGGGGGTTGCCCTTACTGCGTTTGGACATGGGTAGAGTTTACGATGGTTCGATGGTAGGTCGCTCCGAAGCCAATTTACGTAATGCTTTAAAAACAGCAGAATCTATTTCTCCAACAATATTATTTATCGACGAACTAGACAAGGCTTTTTCCGGCGGTGCAGGTTCAGGAGATTCCGACGGAGGAACATCTGGTCGTATTTTCGGTTCATTCTTAACTTGGATGCAAGAAAAGAAATCCCCAGTATTTGTTATGGCAACAGCGAACAGAGTCGAAAGGTTGCCAGGGGAGTTCTTACGTAAGGGTAGATTTGATGAAATATTCTTTGTCGATTTGCCTAACCCAGAAGAAAGACAGGCTATTTTTGAAATTCATCTTGGTAAGCGACGTTCTGATATCAATCGCTTCGATTTAGAGCAGCTAACCAAGGTATCTGAAGGTTTTTCCGGTGCAGAGATCGAGCAAGCAATCATTGCCGCCATGTATGATGCTTTTGCTCAAGATCGGGAGTTTACGCAGCTAGATATCATAGCTGCCATTAAAGCTACCCTACCTCTGTCTCGGACGATGACTGAGCAGGTAACAGCCCTGAGAGATTGGGCTAGACAGAGGGCTAGACCTGCATCAGCCTCCGTTGCTGAATACCAGCGATTGGAGTTTTAACAGGCTTTCTCCTGTGACAAGTTTGCAGGAGCAAAGGCTAGCAATTAGCTAGCAGTTAGATTAAAATAATCCGTCTATAAATTGTTATCGGCGGGGTTCAAATTAAAGTTGTTGTTTACTTCTCTTCTACTGGAGGAAATCTTATGTCTCATTTTAGTACTTTACGCACCAAAATCAGCGATGCAGAAATTTTAACTAATTCTCTTCGCGATCTTGGTATCAATGTTAAAACTAACGCTGACGTTCGCGGCTACAACGGACAAAGAGTTCGTGCTGACATCGTTGCTATGCTTGAAGGTGAATACGATCTCGGCTGGTCTGAGAACAGCGATGGCACTTTCGATTTAATTGCAGACCTTTGGGGTGTTGCTAAAAAGCACAACCAAACTGAGTTAATCAACTCCATCAACCAAAAATACGCTGTTAACAAAACTCTCTCAGAAGTTAAGCAGCGCGGTTTACAGAACGCAAATGTCAAATTGGTTCTTCAGTAACAGAATTTGATTTGAAGCGCGTTCCCAAGCATTGGGGTTGACTTTAGCTAAAGTCAGCCCTTTTTTCTTGCTCAAAATTATTAAGAAAAAACGTTTATAGGTTGATCAAATTTATCTATTTAGCAAATCTAATCTGATAATTTGGCGTATTTTTAACCAAATATATCCTCCATTGTTAGAGTCTCTTGCTGTTGATATTCTTTTTTGGCTTGAGATACATCTGTTAATAAATCGGGTATTTCCAGCAATTGGGCTGTTTCAAAGGAGCTTATTCTCGTCATATTAACCTGCAACATTAACAGAAAATAATGCCACAACAATTGACTACAGGACGTGTCAGTACCCAACTTACAAAACTCACTCTACCAATGGTATGGGGGGTATTTGCCGTAGTTGCATTCAACTTAGTAGATACTTATTTTGTCAGTCAATTAGGAACAGATGAATTGGCGGCGATGAGTTTTACTTTTCCTGTAGTTATGGTTTTAGGCAGTATCGCTATGGGTTTGGGAGTGGGTGC
>JBHJNX010000045.1:0-14549 GCA_050330335.1 Pleurocapsa sp.
GGTGCTGCTACAAAAGCGATTAAGAAACAAGTTGTTGCGGCTAAGAGTGTGGGGATCATTAGAACACCGAACCAACCGATGTAAATACGGTTGTTGGTGCTAGTAATCCACTGGCAGAAACTCTCCCATGCGCCGCGTGTTTCGCGTTGCTGTAAAGTGGTTGTCATATGTTTTATGATTGCGTTATGAAGTTTTCGAGGTTCGTATGATATATATAAGTGAGAGCGGAAACAAGATAAATAATGTGTTTCTTGGCATCTCATGTAATTACAATAACCAAATATTTTTACTTTGTCAAGTTATGTAACAAAAAATTTGCTAATATCTATCAAAAGTTTTACTTATTTATCTACCCTGTAGTTTGGGTAGTCACAATTGAACTTACTTACTTGCATCGGTAACTCGCCAACTGAGTTTGAGGTTAAACCAGAAGTTCCAGAGGGTAACGGCGGCGATCGCGATTAATTTAGCTAAATATTCATTGACACCTAAAACATTAAATAGAAAATTAACAATTAAGACATTTAAGATTAATCCGGAAAGACAAATTACATTAAATTTTAAAAGTCGTTTGAAACGTTTGCGCCAGCCTTTTTGGTGGCGAGAAATATCGCCAAAAGTCCAAAAATCATTCCATAAAAAGTTATTGATAATGGCAATTTCCGAAGAAATAATCGTACTGCGGGTTAAAGCTAAACCTAGCCACTTTGGATCTCGCAATATATAAAAGACTGCAAAATCGACAAATACCCCACTAAAGCCAGAAATACCAAAGCGAAGAAATCTTTTAACAGGCCAGAGATCGAAACGCAGCCGAACTAAATGCTGAATGTATTCTACATACTGCTTCCAGGTGACTTTACTTGCTCCTGCCTGACGTTCCCGAAATACATAACCTACTTCGCCAATCCATCGTACATTGCCCCTAGCAGCTACTTCAATTAAAATTTTGTATCCTATGGGAGAAAGAGATTTTCCTACTATGGCATTCCGTCGCACTAAAAAGTAGCCGCTCATTGGATCGCTCAGACGACTGATTACTTCAGGAAGAATCAATAAACCCAGCATTTGCGCTCCACGGGAAAGAAAGCGACGAATAATACTCCATTCACTAACACCACCACCTTCGACATGACGGCTAGCCAGAGCTAAATCTGCGCCTTGTTCCATCTCTTGCCAGAGCTTTAATAATACTTCTGGGGGATGTTGTAAATCGGCATCAATTACCCCTAAAACATTACCTCTAGCAACCTGCCAACCGCGAATTACCGCCGTCGAAAGACCTTTTTCCTTTTCCCGCCGCATGACTCTTAGTTGGGAATAGTCAGGAGTTAATTCTTGTGCCAGTTTCCAAGTTCCATCGGGGCTATTGTCGTCAACTACAATTAATTCATATTCTCCTGGTATCGTACTGTCTAAAAGTTGACTTAAAATACGGACTATTTCTTGAATGTTATCTCCTTCGTTGTAGGAAGGAATAATCAAAGAAAATTTTAAGGGAGTTTCGGTTACACCTTCATTAGCTAATGGTGTGTTGGCAATTGCTAAAGAGCCTGATGGAACTGGTACGAGAGGGCTAAATTTTTGAAGATCCATAGTATTTCAAAATGCAGGCTATTTTATTGATAAAGACGGGCGGTAAAATTATCTAATTCCCAAGTTCCTGTTAACTTTTGTTGTCGAATTAATTTAAATCGCGGACTCAAAACTGACTCTATGGCTTGGTTTTCGGCAGTTGTACTGGGACGACCCCAAACTGGGCGATCGCTATCTAACCAAAGAATACGTTGATATGGAAATGGACTAGCTAGAAGTGGCTCTAAAATAGCCGCTAATTTAGCAGATGGCTGTGCCAATAACCAGGTTGGCGATTCTTGAGGAAGATAGTATGCTAGGCGCATCACGTGACCCCAGGCATTAGAATTCATGACAATTAAAGTAGGCTGGGCAGATTCTTGCTCAATTATGTCCGCTATTTCGTGAAACATCCACCGAGATCGCCCTAGAAAATCAGCCAAATTGATGCTTAGGTAAATAATTAAAATTAAGCTGGCGATAATAGGTCGCCATTTATCTGATGCTGTGATAATTGAGGCGGCGATCAGCAACATACATCCAGGAAGAATCAAAATGATCGAACGCCCAAAACCAAAACCGACAGTGAATTTACCTGTAACTACATCGATCGCGATGATGATTAATAAAGGAACAATACTTAAACAAAGGGCTATGAGTAAGATTTGGTGTTGATTTTTGCGCCACAAGCTATAAATACAACTAAGCAGTATAGCGATCGCTATTGTGCCGGTTACAATTAGACCCCAAGCTGGAGTAATACTGATCCAATCTCCGACGATCAAATTAGCACTTAAACTATCTAGTAATCCTTGTAGGTGCTTCCAAGCTGTAACCAATAAATTATTAGAAGTAGCAAAACGCCCAAGATCGGCATTGTTCATTTGTTGTCTAGTTCCCCACAGCAACCAGGGAGTGGTAATAATTAAACCCGCACTCATCCGTAGGGCGTGTTTTAGCCAATGTTTGCGGTCTTGCAGCAGCACTAAAATTCCCAAACTTGCTACCCAAAAGGCGAAGTAATAAAAAGTCATGAATCCTGCGGCGATTGAAGCAATTAAAATTAGACTCCAGATTATTTCGTGTCTACCAGCAGGTTTTTTAGTAGGGTTAAAATCAATTAATTCTGAAATTGCCCAACCACTAAGTATCGTCCAAAATACTAACGGGCAATACATCCGTACGTTTAAAGAATGAGATAAATAAAAAGGATTTAAGCCTAATAAAGCCGCTAATAGTAAGCCCCCTCGATATCCTAATAGTCTCCTTCCCAAACCATAGCCACAGGCGATCGCTCCAAAACTGTATAATACAGGCAAGCTACGTAAGGCAACTACAGAATTACCAAATAAACGTAACCATAGATGCTGTCCAATATAAAACAGTGGGGGGTGAGGTTCTCCTACTAATCCTTTAAGAAATTGTTCAATTGTCTGCCAAAAATCATTAATACTGTTTTCTATAGGTAGAGATAATAAGAATTTATAGTTAGCTAACAGGACTGGTGTACCGCCAGGATGTTGATAAAGCTTTTTTTGACCTGTAGATAGTAGTAAAGAGAGAACTTCGTCGTACCACAGTTCCCTACTACCTAAATTAACTATTCTTAAGATAACCGAAGTAGCGATCGCTACGAATAAAATTATTTCTAAATAAGAATATTTACCTAGTTTGGGCATTAATTTATCTCATTTGTTCAAGCAAATTTCAGACTGTCAAATCGATAATTTACAGAATCATCATAATTTTTTGGTTTTCTAGAAAAAAACCTAGCCCCAGTATAATTCTGGATAACTAATATGTCTGGAAGTTTACTAGCTAAAAACAGATAATTTACTAAAACCTCAATAATATCGTTTTGTTTAAATTATTTATTAAATATTTGAGCAATGATGTCATTAACAATAGCTTGAAGTTATATTGGGCAAAACACAGTAAGTTTTCAATTTAAATGAAACAACATCAGTACTTAGTGTTTTCAGAGTTATTCGCCATTATTGACAAGTTATTTATGGATGTACTGCACCGAAATAGATATATTTTTTAGTTGTTAATAATTATTTATGAATTTAGAACTAAATACATTTGAACTATCTATTGTCATTCCTCTTTATAACGAAGAAGAAAACATCGACTATTTATTTGAGAGAGTAATAGCAGTGTTAGACAAACTACAAACTTCTTATGAAATAATTTGTATCAATGATGGTAGCCAAGATAACACTTTAAAATATTTGATTGACTATCATTACCAAAATCCGATGATTAAGGTTATCAATCTCTCGCGTAATTTTGGCAAAGAAATAGCTCTAACTGCTGGTATAGATTATGCTAGTGGAGGGGCTATTATCCCCATAGATGCCGATTTACAAGACCCTCCAGAATTAATTGCCGAATTAGTTGCCAAATGGCGGGAAGGATATGATGTAGTTTATGCTACCAGGCGATCGCGTCGGGGAGAAACTTGGCTCAAACGAGTAACGGCTAAAGCTTTTTATCGAACCATTGGTAGAATGAGTCGCGTTCCTATTCCTTCTAATACTGGCGATTTTCGTTTGTTAGACCGACGAGTAGTAGAAGCGATTAAAAAACTACCCGAACGAACTCGTTTTATGAAGGGTTTATTTGCTTGGGTGGGATATAAACAAACATCAATAATGTTTGACCGCGAACCTCGTTTTCAAGGTAAAACTACTTGGAATTACTGGAAATTGTGGAATTTTGCCTTAGATGGTATTATTTCTTTTAGCTTTTTACCCCTAAAAATTTGGAGTTATATTGGCGTTTTAATTTCTTTTGTTTCTCTTTTGTATGCTTCTTTTTTAATTATTCGCACCTTAATTTTTGGTATTGATGTTCCTGGTTATGCTTCATTGATGGTAGCTATTTTATTCTTGGGAGGTATTCAATTAATTACTTTAGGAATTATCGGCGAATATTTAGGGCGGGTTTATGAAGAAGTTAAAGGACGACCTTTATATTTTATCCGCGAACAATATGGCTTTGATGTTAGAAGTTCAAGCACAGCAAGATTAACAGATTAATTAAAATAGACTATAAAAATTAAATAACTGATAATTATTGGAGTTATTGTGATTTGTCAAAACTTAAAAGCAGTATTTTACTACTAACAATTATTTGTATTGTTGCTACTGGATTGGGAATATTTCTTTTAGGAGGTATTGACAGAGAACAATTACAAATCTGGTTAAAAAATATGGGAATTTTAGCACCCATAATCTATATCTTACTTTATACAATTGGTACATTATTAATTTTACCTTCAACTCCTCTTAATCTTACAGGAGGTGCTATTTTTGGTATTTGGTGGGGTACGATTTGGACGACTGTAGCAGCATTAATCGCCGCCATAGTTGCTTTTGGTTTTACTCGTACCGTAGGAAGAGAAATAATTGCTCAAAAATTTGCCGGGCGTTGGGAAGCTATTGATGCAGAAATTCGTCTTGGCGGTTTATTTTATATGTTTGCTATTCGTTTGTTACCGATTATTCCTTATGGTTTAGTTAATTTTGCTGCGGGGTTAACATCGATTCAGTTTAAAGATTATTTTATCGGTACTTTAATTGGAACATTGCCAGGAGTTTTACCGTTTGTCATGATGGGTTCGGGAATTAGCGAACTATCTCAGGGAAATATCTTACCTTTAATGTGTGCTTTTGCCTTAACAGGAATATTAGTTGGTGGTGCAACTTGGTATCGTCGTCGCCGTCAAAATCCTCAAAATGCTTTAAAAAAAGCCGAACGAAAAAAAAATTAATTGCTACGAATCAATAATTACTGATTACTGTTAAGGTATGTGGCAAACAACACAATTTATCACTATAAAAAAACTACAATGGAAATAAAGTGATGGAGAGATAGTATTATGTTGGTCATGCTCGGAGACGAACAAATACTTTCGGTTAAGCAGGTATGTCAAAATTGCTTAATGGCAGACCGCAGTGGTTTACCACGTTGGCATCAGGGTAAATTAGGCTGCGGAAAAGCTTTACAAAAATCGGCAGCAGAACAGGCTACTGTTTATGAATGTCAGATGGGATTTCACGTAACTCAAATCTAATAGTACAACTGTCTTTAAGACAAGAAGATTTAGACTACGCTAACATTTGACTTATAGATATATTAAGTTCTAATTGAAATTAGGAGATATTTAAGCATGACATGGCGTGGTTCAACAGATGCCAAAGACCGCTTTTTTGCTGCACTGGTATATTTAATGCCTTTGTATGATGCTGTATTTAGTTTTGGCAGTTATGTTTTAGATCAATTACCAGCTTTACGAATAATTTTAATTCCTTTAACACCAGTTGCTTATATATATGGGAGTATTCCTTTCGCAGGTTTGATTATCTTTTTCGTCTTATTTTTAGCAGTAGTTAGAAATCCCAAAATTAGCTATTTTATTCGTTTCAATACCCTTCAGGCAATTTTATTAAGTATAGGTGTATTTTTATTATCCCTTGCCAGAATGATTTTACAGATTCCTTTTCTATGGCAAACATTTAGCAGCGTGGTTTTTCTCGCTGCTTTAGGTGCTTGTTTGTATTCGATGATTCAGTCAATTTTGGGGCGTTATGCAGAAATACCTACCATCTCAGATGCAGCTTATTCTCAACTTCGTTGATTTTGGAAGCAACAAAACTTCAATAATAAACTACTCTCGATTTTCAGGAGACGGGCTAACTTTTGCTTTTATTGCTTCTTTCTTAGTTACTTGATTTGATAAACTGCCAATTCCTTCAATTTCAATCCTCACAATATCTCCTACTTGCATTGCCCCTATTCCCTCTGGAGTACCTGTTAAAACTACGTCTCCTGGAATCAGAGTCATAATTTGAGAAATGTAGGAAACTAAAACTGTCGGAGAAAAAACCATATCAGAAATAGCTGCTGACTGATGGGGGACTGAATTATCATTGAGAAAAGTTTGTATTTTAGCCTCAATACTGATTTCACGAACTATCCAAGGACCAAGGGGGCAAAAAGTATCAAATCCTTTAGCTCTCGTCCATTGTCCGTCTTTTTGTTGTAAATCTCTAGCAGTGACATCGTTAGCAATAGTGTAACCCCAAATACTTTTGCTAGCTTGTTCTGGAGTTAAATTACGACAGCGATCGCCGATAACTAAAGCTAGTTCCCCTTCATAATCTACTCGTTGAGATTGAAAAGGATAATTAATCTCTTGAGTATCAGCAATAATCGTTGTTGGAGGTTTGAGAAATAATAAAGGTTCGGAAGGAACGGGAGTACCCATTTCTCTGGCGTGTTTGAGATAATTTTTACCTACTGCGACTATTTTGGAAGGCGCACAGGGAGCAAGTAGTCGATAACTATCTAATTCTAGTTCGATATCTGTTGGCTGTCCTCCCAGCCACGGGGGAGCATCAAACACAACTACACTGCGATTGGGTTGTAGTAAACCATAATAAGTCTGTCCTGCATCGGCTTTTACTCGAACATAACGCTGTGCCATAACCTAAAAATTAGCAAAACTAATGAGTGTTGAACTGGAATTTAAGCAAAATTTAGAGATATTTTTTTTTCAGAGAGATTTTGTTGTTGAACAAAATTTTTTTTAACTGCGTTTGATTAAAATACTGGAAATTAACCCAAAAGTCACTGGTGATCTGTCTTGGCAAGATGGGGGTTGCGAGGAACTGTTGGTAATAGTAAGATTGTAATTCCTTGCTTCTTGTTTATCTTGCCAGACAACGAATATTTTACAGTTTGTTGGAGCTAAGAAAATTAGAAGCCATGTTGTCCACAAGGAGATTATGCTCATGAGTAACTATGAAATGATGTATATCGTACGCCCCGATCTGTCTGAAGATCGAGTCGAGGAAACAGCGACTAAATATAAAAATCACCTCGGTGAACATGGCGTAGAAGAGATTAAAGTGCAAATTAGAGGCAAAAGAAGATTAGCCTATCCCATTGGTAAGTATTTAGATGGTATTTATATTCAAATGAATTACCAAGGAGATGGAAGTCAAATTGCTTCTTTAGAAAAAATCATGCGTTTTGATGAAGATGTAATTCGCTATTTAACTCTTAAGTTGAAAAGAAATCCTGTAGAAATTGGAGAAACTAAGATTATCGATTCTGAAGGAGAAGAGGAGTAGTAAGAAGTAGTCAATAAATTAATTTACCAGGAAATTTTGGGGAAGCGATCGCTATTGTGACTCCTGAGTTGCAAAACTTCCAAGCGATCGCCTACTTTGATAATACCCTCGTTTTGAGGAATCATATTCTCACCAAAAAACACCCCTTGTTCGCTAAACTGACGAAATGTGCCTAAAGTTCTTAAAGGTTCTTTATATTGGTTTTTTTCGCCTGTTTCTTGGTCGATAGTGGTAATGATACAGCGACTACTAGGCTTAATTACAGCAAATTCAATTGTCCCAATTTTAATTAAGCTCCAATTATCTTCCACAAAAGGTTCGGTAGTCTCAATTACTATATTAGGTCGAAAGCGATTCATGGGAATAGTCTGACTTGGTTGTCTAGAAATCTCGATAATCCTTTCATTTAATTCTCTCCAAGAAGCGGTAGCAGTTAGCATAAAAGGGTAGTTATCAGCAAAACTAACTGGTTTACCAATAACTGTAGAGGGTTTCTGTAAGAGTCTTTGATATTGAAGAGATTGTTTGACTAAACGACATTGTTTTTGTGAGTCTAATTGTAACAATCTATGAAACCAAGCGGCTACTTCATCTCCTTGATCGATCGCTATAATAGATTCTCCCCAGATTTCAATTTCAATTTCTCTTCCTGCTAGTGTTGGAATAAAAGTCAGAGATTGCAAACTGTTATCTTGTACTGAAAGAGAAACCCTTTCGTCTTCTAGTTTTACTTGAACTCTGGCTAAATTAGGAAATTGTCTTTGGGTCAAAAATTTACCTTTTGCCGTAACAAGCATCATTTCTCGATCTCCTAAAAAGCCTTGAAATTTTACTTCGGCTTGTTTTAGTTTGATTCCCTGACAAGATTTAATCGGATAAACATACAGTTCGGAAACAATCATAAGCGTAGGATAAAATGGGCAATGAAGATAAAAAAATAAGTCATTGGGAGGGGATCGATTGTATCCAATCTTAACAGCGATCGCTCGTACTAATAAAACTTCACCGCAAATAGTTGCAATACTTGAGATTCAAGCGAAATAACCCGATAAATTGAGTTGGATGATAGTTCGTTACTTTATGTTTTGTAAGGCAAAATTTATAATTCGTCCAGCTTTTGCGCAAATAAGCGGTGGGAATAAATATTTTATATATTTTATAAAAGTTTAAATTTTTAAGCTGTTTATGGCTTTAGCTACTCGTAGAATTACTGATTCTCGGTGAGGGGCAGCTACAATTTGAATTCCTAAAGGTAAGGATGCGTTCTCGCCCTGGAGGGTCGGGTCTTGTGTCGTCCGTAATTGCTGCGATTGAGTTACGGGAATTGAGATAGCAGGAAGCCCGATTAGTGATAGGGGTTGAGTAAAGCGACCTAGATTTGGACGAATGGGGATTTCCGAACCTGAAATGGTTATTTGTTCTTGACCTAATAAGGTGGCAGCCCAAGGGGTAGTAGGAGTTAAAATTACATCTACTTCTTGAAAGATTGCTTGCAGTTGACGGCAATACCAACTACGAAATCTCTGTGCTTGAATATACCAAGAACTGGGAATTAATGCTCCTGCTAAAAAGCGATCTCTTGTGGCGGGAGCGAAATCTTGAGGACGAGATTGTAAATTTTTTAAATGTAAATTCGCTCCTTCTACGGCGGTAATAATATAGGCTGCTGCCCTGGCTCGATGGCTTTCTGGAATGATAATGGGTTTGGTGACGTTTAAGGCTTTAGCTATTGTTTCTACCACAGCGATCGCGCTTTGGGTTGCTCCCTGACTGAAATAATCATTGGCGATCGCAATTCTTAAATTTTCGATACCTAAATTTAACTCTGGAAAGCAAAGTTGAGGTGGTTTAGAAGTACATACGGGGTCTAAAGGGTCTTCTCCTTGTAAAAGATCGAAAATCGCCGCAATATCTTCTATTGAGTTGGCAAAAGGGCCGATACAGTCTAAACTTCCTGCAAATAGTTTCGCACCCCGACGGGATAGACGACCATAGGTTGGTCTTAAGCCATATACGCCACATAAAGCGGCTGGAACGCGAATTGAGCCATTAGTATCTGAACCCAGGCTAAAAGGGACTAATTTTGCTGCTACTGCCGCTGCCGAACCTCCAGAAGATCCTCCAGCTATGCGAGTGGGGTCGTGAGGATTTTTGGTTGCACCATAATGACTATTTTCGGTGACAAAACCATAGGCGTATTCATCCATATTTGTTGCCCCGACTAAAATTGCTCCTGCCTGTTGTAATCGGGCGATCGCTGGAGCAGCTGCGGTAGCGGGGGCATTATCTCTCTCGATTTTAGAACCGGCTACAGTAACAAGACCTTGAATATCAAAGAGGTTTTTTACGGCAAAAGGAACACCTGCTAAAATTCCTGGATCATTGCCTAAAGCGATCGCCCTGTCTACAGTTTCGGCTTGAGCCATTGCTCTAGCAGCCAGAATAGTGGTAAAACAGTTTAGTTGGGAATTACTGTCCTCGATGCGTTTTAAAGTAGCTTCAATGGTTGCTTTAGCTGTAGTCTCACCATTTTTAATTGCTGTGGATAAAGCGATCGCACTGGTAAACATTTAACATTGATCATTTAACATTTATTAGTTTCTTTTGGTTCAAAAGTAGGACTAATTTCTATGGTTTCTGTTAATTCAAATTCAGTGATTAAAGTTGATATTTTAACTAAACTATGAAAATTAGCAATCACTCCCGATAAGTATTCTGGAGTAAGCGTTAAACCCATTAATTCTGCTGTTTGTTGGACATATTCAGTGCAATCTTTTGGTTGTTTGTTCATTTATTCTTCTTGTTCTGGTTTTTTAGTATTGCTTTCAGAAATAACGCGAGTGCAACACCAGTCACTAGGTAAAGCAGAAGGCCATCCCATCCGAATTGCTTCTGGGCAAATAGTCATTACTGTTAATTGGCAATCAATTAATTGAAAACCTTCTTTTTTACACTGTTTAAGACTGTGTTTTAAAATTGTATCGTCTCGAAATTCAATTGTTTTATTACACTGAATACAAACCACATGGTGATGATGGTGAGGATAGGGTTGATTTAGTTCGTAATGTTTATGTCCTTCTGCTAATTCTAATTCTCGCAAAATTCCCATCCGTGCCATTAACTTTACACTACGATAAATGGTGGATAAACTGATAGCCTCACCTCGCTTTTCTACTAAATTATGTAATTCTTCCGCACTTAAATGATCTCCTTTGGGTAAGTTTTGAAAAACGTGCAAAATTTTTTCTCTTTGGGGAGTCATACGCCATCCCCTAGCATTTAACTCAGATTTTAGTGAAGCAGATGTGTACTGAGGCATATTAAGTTACTCTCAATTAATTACTTCTATTGACAATATATTATCGAGCTTTGCTATCCTTTGCAACAAACTTTACTAATTGCAAGCAGTCTAGATACTAAAATTACTAAATGGAAATCGAATTATAGATGTTAATTAGTCTAGTTTTAATTCTGTTAATTGGGTTTGCTAGTGGTCGTCTGGCTGGCAAACTGGGCGCACCACCTTTGATTGGCACGATCATAGCGGGAATTTTTATGGGGTCAGAAATAGGCAAGCTTATTTCTCCTGATTTATTAAGTATTGCTACAGATTTACGGACGATCGCCGTCATGGTGATTTTGATGCGGGCGGGTTTGGGTTTAGATCGAGATAAACTAATGCAACAAGGCTCAGTGGCAATTCGCTTGGGACTTCTTCCTGCTCTAACTGAAGCAGTGGCGATCGCTCTTATGGCGATGTGGTTGTTTAATTTTAATTTTATAACAGGATTGCTTTTGGGTTGTGTTGTCAGTGCGGAATCTCCTGCGGTAATTGTACCTGGAATGCTGCGTCTGAAAAGTTTGGGTTGGGGTGTGGCTAAAGGCATTCCTGATGTAATTTTAACGAGCAGTGCTTTATCTGATGTTTTAATTTTATTGTTATTTAGTTTATTAGTTAATTTTTTAACTGGTGAATCGGTTAATAATTATGGAGTTTGGTTGTTACCCTTACAAGCAAGTGTACAAATTTTCTTGGGTATAGTTATTGGTTATCTAGTTGCTCGATTAATTATTTTGATTACCCTTAAATATCGCTGGACGCAAAATAAAATTCATAATACTTTAGTGACTGCGGGCTTGGCATTATTAATTATTTATCTAGCTCAAATATATCCTTATTTTTCTGGTTATTTAGCAACTATGGCAATGGGATTTTTTTTGCTTGAATTCGATCCACCTTTAGCCAGACAATTGAGAATTGAATTTAATTATTTATGGATAGTTGCTGAAATTATTTTATTTGTTTTAATGGGAGCAAGTATTCAGTTAGAAATTTTAGAAGACATCTTAATTAAGGGTATTTTACTATTAGCAATAGGGTTATTATTTGGCCGCACTATTGGCTGGTATTTATCTACTTTAGGGAGTAATTGGAATTGGCGAGAAAAATTATTTTTATTACCGGGAAACTCAGCTAAAGCTACAGTGCAAGCAGCAATTGGGACAATTCCCCTTAGTTTAGGTATACCAGGAGGAGAAATCATTCTGGCGATCGCGGCATTATCAATTTTAATTACTGCTCCTTTGGGTGCTTGGGCAATTCCTGTTTTTGCCCCCAAATTATTAACTAAAGATCCCATAGAACCGACAAAAGTAGCCATTGTAGATCGTACTATTTTTTTAGCAATAATTACTAGGGTCAATCTAGCCGAACAAATCCTCATTACTGTTGCCGATTTTGCCAGGCGGAGTAACGGAGAAGTCATAGTTCTAAATCTTACCGATAGCTCCGAAGTAACTAAAATTAAACAACTCAGTCAAAAAAACTTACTGGATATTCGCTATCAAATAGTTGCTGAGGGTAGTTTTAGGGCGATCGCTCAAATCCTGCAACAGCATCGAGTTACTAATATTATTGGTAATTTAGAATCTCAGTCTCAAATATATAACTCTTTAACCAAAACTAGTTCTGTTCCAATTACTTTAATTTAAGAGCAGGTCAATACTTGAGATAATCTAAATGTTACCTTCAGATCCTCAACCAATTCTATGGATGCTTTTGCTTCAACTCCTCCCAAATGGACTAAAACAGCAGTTCATGCGGTTACTTTTTGTTGTCCAACTTGTAAAGCTAGTGCTGCTCAAGCCAGAGAGGTTTGGCTCAATCGTCGCGCTCCCGTGAGCATCAATGAAAATCGTCGTAAATGGCAGGAATTTTATTTATGTGAATGTAATACTACTTGGTGGGGATGGAGTAGCGATCGCCTTACTTCCGATTTAGGAAAAAGAGAAAATCCCCCACTTTTTTAGTAGGATAAAAAGCTCTATTCTTAAACATGATTCTAAAAAACTAACTATAGTATGCAGTTCGACAAAATTTTAATTGCTAATCGGGGAGAAATTGCTTTACGTATTCTGCACACCTGTGCGGAAATGGGAATTGCCACAGTAGCGGTACATTCCACTATTGATCGCCAAGCTCTCCATGTTCAGCTGGCAGATGAAAGTGTTTGTATAGGTCCTCCTGCTTCTGGTAAAAGTTATCTCAATATTCCTAATATCATTGCGGCAGCTTTAACTCGTAATGCTACGGCAATTCACCCCGGTTATGGTTTTTTAGCGGAAAATGCCCGTTTTGTCGAAATTTGCAACGATCATCAACTGACTTTTATTGGTCCTTCTCCTGAAGCTATGTTGGCCATGGGCGATAAATCTACGGCCAAAAAAACCATGCAAAAAGCTGGAGTGCCTACCGTTCCAGGTAGCAAGGGCTTACTGCAAGATGAAACTGAAGCAATCGCCGTAGCCGAAGAAATTGGCTATCCCGTGATGATTAAAGCTACTGCTGGTGGTGGTGGTCGGGGAATGCGTTTGGTTAAGGATAAAAGCAACCTGATTAGGATGTTTCAAGCAGCACAGGGAGAAGCAGAAGCTGCATTTGGTAATGGAGGGGTTTACCTAGAAAAGTTTATTGAATGTCCCCGTCATATTGAATTTCAAATTTTGGCAGACAGTCATGGTAATGCCATTCACTTAGGAGAAAGAGACTGCTCGATTCAACGCCGCCATCAAAAGCTGTTAGAAGAAGCTCCTAGTGGGATTTTAACCCCAGAATTACGCGCCAAAATGGGAGGAGCGGCAGTAAAAGCGGCACAATCGATTAATTATGTGGGTGCGGGAACAGTTGAGTTTTTAGTAGATAATAAAGGTAACTTCTACTTTATGGAGATGAATACCCGCATCCAGGTAGAACATCCTGTTACCGAAGTCATTACGGGACTGGATTTAATTGCCGAACAAATTCGTATTGCTCAAGGAGAAAAACTGCGCCTCACCCAAGAGCAAGTTAAATTTAGCGGTCATGCGATCGAGTGTCGGATTAATGCTGAAGACCCCGAACATAACTTCCGTCCCCATCCTGGTAAAATCAGTGCCTATTTACCCCCTGGAGGTCCTGGAGTACGAATTGATTCTCACGTCTATACAGATTACGAAATACCTCCTTATTACGATTCTTTAATTGGTAAATTAATTGTTTGGGGAGAAACTCGCGAACTAGCCATCAAACGCATGAAAAGAGCCTTGCGAGAATGTGCCATTACTGGAGTACCCACGACAATCGGGTTTCATCAAAAAATTCTGGAAACTCCTGCTTTCTTAAAAGGAGAAATTTATACCAACTTTATCGAACAACATTTAAGTTAGCAAAGAGTTCAACTACCCCACCTTACGCTAACGCTTAGAAGGTGGGGATTGCATCTGCACTCCACCGCAATTCTAAATACCTCGGAAGATATTTAGCTTTGGCTTCCTCATGCGACACATCAGGGA
>JBHJNX010000046.1:0-15052 GCA_050330335.1 Pleurocapsa sp.
AAAAATGGCTTTATGTGGTGTTTCCCCAAAGCTGATGGTTTTTCTTTTAGTGCTGCTTATGTCAGAGATGTTAAAGGTGATTCTCAAGAGCTACAAAAGCAACTCTCTAAATATGCCGAACAGTTTGGCTTAAATGCCGCAAGCGGTAAATATATCCAACATCCCCTTAGCTTATGGGATGGCGATCGCCCCTTACATGGAGAGCGGGTTGTAATTACAGGAGAAGCCGCAGGTATTGTCGATCCTTTAATTGGAGAGGGAATTCGCCCAGCTATGTTTACAGGCATGAAAGCCGCCCAAGCAGTCAGCAGCGCGATCGCAGGAGAAGCAGGTGCTTTAGAGCAATATACCGAAACCATTAAACAAGAATGGGGGTCTAATTTAGCTAAGGCGCAATTATTAGCTGGTATCTTCTATAAAGCTCCCAAAATCGCCTATAAAGTAGGAATAAAACGCCCTGCTACCGGTCAACTAATGGGTAAAATTCTCTGTGGGGAATTGAGCTATTCTGAGGTTGCAGAAAAAGCCACTAAAAAACTGAGGTTTATTCCTGGTTTGGGATAAATTAGCCACCAGATATTACAGCAGTTTTCGAGCTTGGTAGACCACACCTTAGTACTAGGCAGGAGGGTCGAGACCCCGCATCGAACCTCTCACCTCTCCAAACCTCTCCTTTCAGGAGAGGCTCAAATGATGCCCCTCTGTGGGGAATCTCATTGAATTTTCAAGCATTATAAACAAAACCATTATATTTACTCATTGATTTCTCTACACCTTCTTTAAAACTAAATTCTACAGCTTTGACAGATACATATAAGGCTTCTTCTATTGCCTTAGCTTCTTCTGGGGCAAATTTTCCTAAAACGTGACTGACAGTTTGTTTATTACCATTAGATTTACCGATCCCGATGCGCAATCGAGGAAAGTCTTGACTACCAAGATGGGCAATAATCGATTTCATTCCGTTATGTCCTCCTGCCGATCCTGAGAGGCGCATTCTCAGTTTACCGACGGGTAAATCGAGATCGTCATAAATTACCAAAAGCGATCGCGGTTCGATTTTATACCAATCTGTTACCGCCCTAACTGCCTGTCCCGAACGATTCATATAGGTAAGGGGTTTGAGAAGGCGAATTTTATTACCATAGGGAGTTAATCCCTCACCAAATAAACCCTGATAGCGACGATTTTCTTTTAAAGAGATCTGCCAGGTTTGAGACAAAGCATCAATGGCATCAAAGCCAATATTATGTCTAGTTTTATCGTATCGAGGTTCGGGATTGCCCAAACCGACAATTAATTCGGGAATTACTAACTCAGTTGAATTTGAATCGGAAGCCACAACACAATTGACAATTAACAGTTCACAAAATTAGAAACTAACAGCGATCGCGAATTTCGACTACCAAAGTTTTTCACGCGATCGCCCAATAACTATTTTTTAGAAATATTATTGCTGGAATAGAGTTTCTAAATACACTCTGGCACAAGCTCGGTAGTTTTGGGAAGCATCGCTATCCTGTCCGCCGTTGTTTTGTAACAAGAATAAAGATAATGCGGCAGCAAAAACGCGGTCTTGATCCCAATTTGGATGGGTTTCTAAATAGCTTTTCAAGGATAAATGGAGTTCTTCGGGAATTTCAGCCAAAATACTAACTGCGGTACTCATGTTTGGTTATTTACTCCGTTTTCATTTATATTTTTGTTTTCTGAATGGCCAACATCGATTTTTTAAAGACCAAAAGCGATTACCCATAGTTCTACTTCTCGGATCGCCTGTTTAAAATTAGACTCAATTGTTTCTGAAAAGGGAAAAACGCAAAATTGGCTTTACATTGCTTTGGTTAACAGCTTTACATAATTTTGATTAACAAGTGTTGGCTGAATTATTGTCATCTAAAATCGGGTTCTTTTGCAATGCTACAAAATGTTAACAAAACCCAAAAACATTTGTATGGGTCACGAAAAACCTCAATTTGAGACAGTTTTTTGTTACTTTTATTTACAAAATACGGAGAAAAATCACTAATAATCGGTGATGTTTTTATATTCCCCATTCTCTAGTTAAACATTGATTACTCCGTAGACACCTGTGGAAAAGTCTGGGTAAAATGTGGAAAACAACGAAAAACCTTGTGGAAACAGTGGGGAATCTATGGGGTAAACGAAAGACAAAAAATAAGAATTGCTAATTTTTGATTTTTAAGGATTCTGTTGGCCAACCTTGATGATTTTATTTATGCTTCGATTTCCACTCGTCCCATGGGTTTGGCAACACAAGTAAGAATGTAACCTGGTTCACAATCAAAGTCATCATCGTAGGCAACTTCTCCTGCTAATTTTTTTACTTTACACGTGCCACAATTCCCCTGACGACAACCAAAAGGTAAGTCTAAACCTTGATTTTCGGCTACATCTAAAATAGTTTCTCGTGCATCACAACTAATTTCTCGTCTGGATTTGGCTAAGACGATCGTTGATTTTGAAACTTCAGGAGATAAAACTGTTGGAGGTATTACAGGTGGTGGAGTTGAATTGGCAAAATTAACTAAAGATGTAGAATTAACAGGTGTAATTACCGTGTTGTGACTGTTATCGGGTAATGCCTTCGCTTGACTAGGAGGAGGAGCAATGATTGAAGTGTAATCTTTTGTAGGTAATGTAGGTGCAGGTGGTTTTGGCTGTTGCTTGTTGGCTGCACCAAAGCTTTCTTCGTAGTAATTTTCCCTAGGAAAATCCATCTGTTGCAGCAAGGATTTAACTGCTGCCATAAACTCATTAGGTCCGCACACATAAATAGTACGTTCTTTATAGTCTGGAGCGATCGCTGATAAAATTCCTCGATTCAGTCTACCCGTATAACCATACCAAGGTTGACCTGGTTGAGGACGAGTGATAGTTATTGCCAGTTTGAAATTGGGATATCTGGCACTCATCATGGTCAATTCGGAACGAAAAATAATGTCTTGGGGACTGCGGGTGCTGTGGACAAAAGCGACATCGACATCGGATACCGTATCACAAATCCAACGGGACATTGACATCATGGGGGTGATGCCACTACCGGCAGAAATTAGCAAAATTTTACGAGCCTGATGGGCAAAATTGGTAAATTTACCCATCGGGCCTTCAATAGTAATTTGCACGCCCACTTTGAGATTATGATCAAGCCAATTACTGACTAACCCTTGAGGTGCAGTGGGTTCGTCTGGGGGAGGGGGTACTCGTTTGACGGTAATTTCTAAGGTATGAGGACGAGAAGGAGTCGAAGAAATAGAATAAGAACATTTGACTGGTTTACCATTGATATTTAAATTAACAATGACAAATTGTCCCGGTTGATAGGTAAACAGAATGGGAGGTTCGGCAACAAACACAAATGTCTTGACATCGGGAGTTTCATTGATAATTTGTAGACATCTAATTTTTAAAGTACCTCCAGTCCAATATTGTAATGTCTTAGGAGGGATAGTAGCCAAGGGCATATACTGACTGGGAGTTAGAGATTGGGATGTTACCGTAGGAAGATCGAGTCTGGCGATCGCTTTAACCCAGAGAAGATGATTACCAATGGCAAGAGTATCGGAAGGTTTTAGAGGATATTCTTGATTGACTTTTGCTGTCTCGTTATTAATTTTTGTCCCATTGCGACTACCGAGATCTGAATAAAAATAATTACCATTGCGAAAAGCAATCTTGCCGTGAATGCGGCTGGTCATAGTATCGTTGAGTACGATAGAACAACGCTCATCTCTACCTAATAAACATTCTTGATTGAGTTGCTTTTCTGGGTTTAAATGAACCGTTTTGGTTTCTTGGGGTTTTCTGGTATCGATAATAATAATTTCTGGCATAGCTTTTGATAATTTAGATTACGAATAGGCTTCGCTAATATGATTATCACTACAAATTCTTTAGGTTATTACCATATAACTTAGGCAAAGTTTACAATAATCTGGCTAATTAAACATCATAATTGTCTATCTCTTCAAATTAAATTCAATTAAAAAAAAATACAGTAATAACTTGCTAATTTTTCTCTTGCTCTACTACTGGACTAATTTTTAAACTGTATTCAACCTTGCGATCTGAGTAATTTGTGAGCTAAAACAGGTAGTCACGATCTTCCACATTAGGCGATCGCGAATCGACTTCACTGCTCCAAATTACTTGACTAATGACATAAGTACTATTGCCATAATTATTCGTACATTTTCTTGTTCTTGTCTTTTACTATACCTACTACCTACTACCTTTTATGTATCAAAGTAGATTAATATCTACCATAGGATTGACAATTCTTTCTTTGGTTTTTCTGGCTTCTTGTTTTCCCAACAGAGAAATAGAAAAAACCGAAAAAAGTCTCAATTTTGCTCGAATATCTGAGAATGGCAAAGCCGCATCTCACCAAATTGTGGCTAATTTAAAATCCGATTCTCTGACTGAAATTACCGCTCAATCCACAGTTTTTGATGATGTCTCTCTAAATTTAGATAATCCGCGTTCCGAACTTTTAACAGATACAGCTAAATTATTAGCAGGAATGAATATAAGCGATCGCAGTGAATTAGCTTTACTGAAAGATACTCACTTATGGGCTGACTACCGTGTTTTTTTTAGTAGTATTTGGTCGCAACTAGAAAAACAAAAATTATCTCCTATTAGACAATGGAGTCAAAAAGAATTAACTAAGATAAATCTTGAAAATTTTAGCGTTTTTTATCCTTTTAGCAAGGCTAATTTTCTTCAAGTATATTCTTTATTTCCTCAAGCTAAAGAATATATTTTAATTAGCTTAGAACCCGTGGGCAATGTTCCTGATTTAGCCTATTTATCAACGGATAAATTAGAACAAGAATTCCAGAAAATTAAAACTTATCTAGATAATATTTTTCCAGTAAATGATTTACTTTTTTCAGAAAAAGAAAGAGAAAATATCAAAAGGTTTCTAGATACACCCCCTTCAGAAATAGATCGTTTAGCTACCCTGCAAGCATTACCAGTTTTATATATATTTCTGGCAAAAACTAATAATCGAATTATTAACGTAGAATATATAGGACTAGATTCTCAAGGTCAAATTAAAAAATTTCAACCGGGAATGATCTCTGGAGTTAAAATAACCTTTATCACTCAAGGCTCTAGCGAATCCAGAACTCTTTATTATTTTTCGGCAGATTTATCTAATGAATCTTTGGAAACTAATCTAGAATTACTTGAGTTTCTCAAACAGCGCGATCGCCCAATAACTTATCTGGAAAAAGCTGCTTACTTAATGTATTTTGATAGTTTTTCTCAAATCAAAGATTTAATTCTTTCCCGTAGTTCTTATTTGCTACAAAATGATTCGGGCATACCAGTTAATGTTTTTGAATCAGCACGATGGAACTTAAAATTTTATGGTAATTATACCCGGCCGATTGATTTATTTAAAAATAAATATCAACCAGAACTCTGGAATATATACCATTCTCAAAACAACATTAAACCGTTAACATTTAGTAGTGGTTATCAATCTCAAGTTGATAAATCTAATTTGATGTTAGCAGAAAATAAACTCAAATTGTAGCAATTAAAATTAATCACCTCCACTATGAAAGTTATTGGTTTAATTAGCGGCACTTCTGTAGATGGTATTGATGCGGCCTTGGTAGAAATTACCGGACAAGAATTGGATTTACAGGTTCAACTATTAAGTGGCAAAACCTATCCCTATCCTCCTACTTTAAGAGAGCAAATCTTGGCGGTTTGTAGCGGCAAACCTCTATCTCTAGAAGAATTAGCCACCCTAGATGATGCGATCGCTTTACAGTTTGCTGCAGCCGCTCGACAGATCCAAGCCGAATATCCCACTGTCGAATTAATTGGCTCTCACGGTCAAACCGTGTATCATAGACCGCCAGTGTATCAGCAGGAATCTACTAAAAAACTTACTACTTTAGGTTACAGTTGGCAAATGGGTCGGGGAGAAATAATTGCCAATTACACGGGAATTGCTACGATTAACAACTTTCGCAGTGCAGACATCGCCGCCGGAGGAGAAGGTGCGCCTTTAGTATCTAAAATTGATGCTTGTTTGTTAGCTCATCCGACCAAATGCCGAGCCATTCAAAATTTAGGAGGAATCGGTAATGTTACCTATCTTCCCCCTCACAGCCAACCTAATTGGCAAGAACATATCTGCGGTTGGGATACCGGGCCTGGTAATGTCTTGATCGATTTAGCCGTACAAAAATTAACTGATGGTCGCGAAACCTACGATTTAGATGGCAGTTGGTCGGCACATGGTACTCCTAATTTTAAATTAGTTCACCAATGGTTAGAAGAAGATTTTTTTCGTAAGCCACCACCAAAATCTACTGGCAGAGAATTATTTGGTACGGAATACTTAGCTAAATGTTGGCAAGATATAGAAAAAGAAGGCTTAAATCAATCAGATTCGCTAGCAACTATTACAGAGCTTACTGTAGCTTCAGTTATTGATAGTTATCACAATTTTTTACCCCAGATGCCCGATGAAATTTTGTTATGTGGTGGTGGTAGTCGTAACATTTATCTGAGACAACGTCTGCAAGCTGAGTTAACATCGGCACAGATAATAATTACGGATGAGGTGGGAATCAGTGGAGATTTTAAAGAAGCGATCGCTTTTGCGGTCTTGGCATACTGGAGATATCATGGTGTTACAGGCAACATATATCAAGTTACGGGAGCAGCACAACCCAGGTTATTAGGAGACATTCATCTTCCTTTAAAGATATAAATTATTGGGATGTAAGTCTTAAAAATATTTCAAAAGCTTTTTAGTAGGTATCAATTTGTGGATCACAGTTTTTTATTGGAACCAGCAATATGGAAGATTGACGGTTATTGTATTAAACCTAATTCGGTGCCTATTGGTATTGAAGGCAGTATTCAAGTTTCTTGGAAAGATCGCAACTGGTTCAAGATGTTTATGGACATCAAATCTAAAGAGATTCCCGAAATGGTAATTTCCTGTCGCTACCGAGGTAATTTAGTTCGCGAAGAAAAACAATATAGCTATGTTGCACAACACTATCTTTTAGGGAATATTGAAGGAGAGGGAAAACTGGGATTTAAATCTATCATTCAGCATCATTGGTCGATTGGCAACAATGCGATCGCATTTAGTAGCACATTTCCAGGAAACTCTCAATTGCGCACTACCCAAAAACGAAGAGGATTTGAAACTTTTTACTTACTTAATGAAAACACTTATTTTTACACTAGCAGTATTTTAGAAAGTCACAATTTCAACAACATTATTGAAGCTACGATTTATCGTTAAAATTAACTCCCAATATATACAGTATGAACACAGATCCCAATTATGGTCGTTTACTCGCCAATCGTTACCAACTACAAGATTCAGTTGGTGAAGGTGCAATGGGAAGAGTGTATCGTGCCAAAGATACTGTTTTAGGGGGTGTCACCGTAGCGGTAAAGTTTTTATCTCAAACTCTCCTCAATGATAGTATGCGGGAACGCTTTGAACGAGAAGCAACGATCTCGGCTTTGTTAGGAGAAAAAAGTATTCATGTAGTTCGAGTTAAAGATTACGGTGTAGATGCCAATAATATCCCTTTCTATGTCATGGAATTTCTTTCAGGACATAGTATCAACGATCTGATTCGCTATCAACCTCTAAATTTAGAGCGATTTTTGATCCTAACTCGTCACGTTTGTTTGGGTTTAGAATCTGCTCATCAAGGAATTCACTTCAATGGAGAATTGTGCCGCATTATTCATCGAGATATTAAACCTAGTAATATTATCGTAATAAATGATCCAACATTAGGAGAAGTCGCTAAAATTCTCGATTTTGGTATTGCCAAATTGGTGCTTGCTAGTAGCTCTCAAACTCAATCTTTTATGGGTACTTTGGCTTATTGTTCTCCCGAACAAATGGAAGGAAAAGAACTAGATAATCGTTCGGATATTTATAGTTTGGGAGTTATGATGTATGAAATGCTGACTATGGATATGCCCTTACTGCCCCAAAACTCTTCTTTTGGAGGCTGGTATCAAGCTCATCATACTTTTAAACCAGAACCTTTCAGTACCAGACTCAATTTACCCCAACAATTGCAAGATTTAGTCTTTTGTTGTTTAGAAAAAGAAAGAGAAAATCGCCCTCAAGATGTCAGAGAAATTTTACAGGTAATTGAAAATTTACAGCAAAGCCGCAAAAATCTAACGCAAAAATCGAACCAACTTATTCAACAAGATTTACAAGAAACAATAGTTGAAGAACCTACTTTAGAACATAGACCCAATGCTTCAGTAACAGAATTTTGTCTGCAAACATCCTGGCCTAAAGACAAACCATTACGTAAAATAGTTTTTGCCGAGTTAATTTCAACACCATTAGGAGAGATTCCTACACTTTCGGTAATGCTTGACGAACAAGATATTTACAATCGTAAATCTAGTATTCGTTACAATCAATTTTGGTTTCTCAACCATCCTCATCCAATGTTATTGTGGATTACCCTATTATACAATGTCGAACATGGCCCACGTTGGCTACCCTGCTATCTCGATCTCAAACATAAAAAGGGTCAGGAAATTAGCAGGGCTTTAGCAGGAGTAGGGAAATATCGTATTTTATTTTATGCTTTAGAAAAACCCCAAAAATGTCAGCACGTAGCCACTTCTACTATTACAGATCACAACTGCAAAATGCTGCAAGAATGGTCTGATATTAGTCAAAAAGCTCGCAGTTTTGGCAACATAAAAGTAGCTAAAGAAATGTTAAAAAAAGAATTAGAAAAACTTAAACCCAGTATTTTGGCGAAAGTAGAATCAGCTAAAATGACTGACTGCGGTAATATAGATCGGTAAGATAATTTTGTTTTGAGAATTAGTATTAGGGTAAAAAAATTGACTTTTGCCAATTAAAAAACCGATTAAAAAGAAAAAGAAGTACACCCATACCGATGCACTTCTTTTGACTATATTACCGAGTTGATAGTGATGCAATTGATGATCTACAATCACTAAGTTTATTCTTCCACAAATAATTAAAAAATCAACAATCTTTACCCAATCTTTGCATTAACTATACTGTAGCTATACATTTAAAGAAATTGGTAGATTGTGAAGTCAAAACCGCGATCATGACCGCTTAAACAAATCCCCGAACTAATGAAACTTAGCCAAAAACTTTTTTTTCTTTAGCGATCGCTTTAGCTGCAATTGCACCACCAATAAAACCAAATAAATGACCTTGCCAAGAAACACCTATTTGCGAAGGAAATACACCCCAGACTAAGCCGCCATAAATAATACCAACTACAATAGATAGAGCAATTGAAGGTAGGTTTTTTTGAAAATAACCTCTAAGTAATAAGAAACCCAAATAACCATAAATTAAAATACTCGCGCCAATATGAATCGAGTCAGGAGAAGCAAATAGCCATACTCCCAACCCACCTACCACTGCCGATAACAGAGAAACAATAAAAAAATCACTGGTTTCTTGAATCATAGTCAACCAACCTAAAGTGAGAAAAGGAATAGTATTAGCAATTAAATGAGGAAATCCACCGTGCAAAAAAGGTGCAAATATAATTCCTCGCAATCCTACTACACTATGGGGTTGAATTCCGTATCCATCTAAACTACCTTTAAAGACAAAAGCATCGAGAATTTCTACAATCCAAAAGATTGCTAGAGATGCCAGGAGAATTTTTAATTCTTCAATGAATGATTTCTTAGGGGCTGATTTGCGATAATTATTACTCATAATGTCAATCAATTATTTGGTTGTAACGTTTTATTGTTCAAGGTAGCAATTTTTCTCTATAATTTAGCCGCATCTATAGCAATCCTGATTTAAGTTGAGAGCAAAGCATCGATATTTAGTTAAGTTAAATAGTCAGAGAGACTCCGCCGTAAAACGACGGAGCTTCCTCTGACTTCGTGAGCTTAACCTTCCCTTGCATTTGAGAACATTACAATTTTAATTAGGTTGCTGCTTTATGGCGAGCCTTCCTGACATTGCCACATTATTATCTATAATATTTAATTTTCCTAACTCCTATCAGATTGCTATAGTATGTTTGATTTTTTGTTGCCAATTTTGTAGTCGGGATTCTAAGGTTGCCTCAAAATTAAGCAACGCAGTGATTTCACTCGGTATTTTAGCTGTATTCTTTACATAGTTATAAGATGGTTCTATTAAATATGGGTCTGGGAACAAAAATTTAGGAGAAAACCTTACATTATGAGAAAAAGCTTAATAGTTATTTTAAGTTAAACTTTTCTAGCAGTGGGGGTTAATTTCGACTCAAGACAACCCTCGAACTAGGTTAAAACCGTATTTTGGCGAAGATAAGCTAAGTTATGGTTCAAAAAAACGAGTCAACCAATTATGATAAGTAATAATAAGAAGTTTTACTGGTTAATCTAGAACTCTAGACCGATGGTGTCTAAGAGCAAGCTAAATTCACAGCCAGAAATTAAGACGACAGAGAAATAATATAATTCTCTATTAGTCAGACAGACTCGGCTTTTTCAGGGCAGAGCTTGATCTGACCTTGGCGAAATAGCTTTAAATATTTAGGAGAAACAAGGTTGATGAAAAGATTATTGGGCATTATGACAGCCCTACTATTAATTGTAGGTTCTTGGGGATTTGCAGGAGTGAGTCAGGCACAAGCAAGTAATTTAAATATCTTCAATATGCGATCGCAGCCTATTTTAGCGGTGCGTCGTAATACTGCCGATGATAAACGCCTAGAGTTGGAAAGAGGAAAATTAGATTTAAATAATAGTCATGTGCGAGAATTCCGTCAGTTGCGGGGATTTTATCCTACTCTAGCCAGCAAAATTATTCAAAATGCTCCTTACGATAATGTAGAAGACGTACTGAATATTCCCGGTTTGAGCGCAACTCAAAAAGAACGCTTGCAAGCTAATTTAGATCGTTTTATCGTTACCGAACCAGAAGCTTCGATGAATGAAGGAGACGATCGCTATAATCCCGGACTTTATTAATCAAATCCCTTTAAATGTTATTTTCCGCTCTCATTAGAGGGCGGTTTTTTGTTAATATGATGAAAATTTTGAGCAAGTAATTTAATTTGTCAGACTATTCTTCTTTATTCCCAGAACTACCTTTGGACTTCGATGTCTTAGTAATTGGTTCGGGAGCGGCTGGATTATATGCAGCTTTGTGTTTACCATCCACTCTGAGAGTGGGATTGATTACCAAAGATCGACTAAAAACAGGAGCTAGTGATTGGGCCCAAGGAGGTATCGCCGCAGCTATCAGCCAGGATGACTCTCCTGTATTACACCTAGAGGATACTCTTAAAGCAGGAGCGGGATTGTGCGATCGCGCTAGCGTGGAATTTTTAGTGGACAATGCCTCTAGTTCTATTGAATCTCTAGTGAGCATGGGGGTGGCATTTGACCGCCAGGAGAATAATCAACTAGCACTGACGGTGGAAGCGGCTCATTCTCGCCCCAGGGTACTTCACGCTGCTGATACTACTGGTAGGGCGATCGTGGCTACTTTAACCCAGCAGGTATTACAACGTCCCAATATTCAAGTGCTAGCTAAAGCTTTTGCTCTCAATTTATGGCGTAATCCCAATACGGGTAATTGTCAGGGAATTAGTGTCCTTTATGGGGGACAGATACTCTGGATTCAAGCTTCAGCAGTAATTTTAGCTACAGGAGGAGGGGGACAGGTATTTGCTCAAACTACCAATCCTTCAGTGAGTACGGGGGATGGAGTAGCACTAGCTTGGCGCAGTGGCGCAAAGTTAAGAGATTTAGAATTTGTGCAGTTTCATCCCACTGCTTTAACCAAACCAGGCGCGCCTCGTTTTTTAATCAGTGAAGCAGTTAGGGGAGAAGGAGCGCATTTAGTAGATAAACAGGGCAAACGTTTTGCTTTTGACTACCACCCCGCAGGAGAATTAGCCCCCAGAGATATTGTCAGTCGGGCTATTTTTACTCATCTAGAAAAAACAGGAGACGATAACGTATATTTGGATTTAAGACCCATATCGGTAGCTAAAATACGCTATCGCTTTCCCAATATCATTCGTGTTTGTCAAAAATGGGGTGTAGATTTATTCTCCGAACCCATTCCCGTCGCTCCTGCGGCACACTATTGGATGGGAGGAATAGCAGTAGATACGATGAATCAGACTTCTATTTCGGGCTTGTATGCTGTGGGAGAAACTGCCAGTACCGGGGTTCATGGTGCCAACCGTTTGGCAAGTAATTCTCTTTTAGAATGTGTGGTTTATGCAGCGCAATTAAAAAACCTAGAAATTAAACCGCTACCATCTCTCAAACCATCTCCTATGGTAACAGTCACCGAAAATTGGGAGGAAGAGCTAAAAATTATCACTTCTATTAGAAATGAGCTACCTAATTTAGTTTGGCACAGTGCCGGTATTTGTCGCACTCAAACAGTTATAAAAAAAGCGATCGCTCAAATCAGTTCTTGGCGCGATCGCGCTTCTAGTCTGAGCATGAGTAAATATACCCGAAGTTTAATCCCAGGAGATAATATTCAGTTAGCCTCTCCCCAAGCCGAATCTGCCCTCAAACTCTACGCCGAGACTGTTAATTTATTAGATATTGGTTATTTAATTCTCAAAAGTGCTAACTTCCGTACTGAAAGCCGAGGTGGGCATTATCGCACCGATTATCCTGATACTATGGCTAATTGGCAAGTACACACCACAGTTGAAGGAGATAATTGGAATACTTCTGTTTTAAGTTAAAAAATTAATCAGGATACCTTCTTCAACTACCGAAGCAGACAAGAGCTAGGGTATAACTGAGATCTTGCACCTAATGCGTCACTGATTTGTGGTATCAGAGAAAAAGTTAAAGCTTAAAGGGAAAAGGGCAATGAATTGATTATCATCTCTAGATTATTAAGTTTAATTGTACTGATGCAAGATGTGAGTATAAGCGATGTTTCCTACTCCTGGTTTTCTCCAAACAAATGGGATAGGATACGACGAGTTTCTACCTTAATACCCTCTACTTGGGTAGCGATAAACTCTCGATGTTCTCTACCCTCAACTATATATTGTTCCATTCTTTCTTCTAGTCGAGAGATCGCGGTGGCATTTTTTCTGGTTAGTCGCTCGGTTCTTTCAATGTCTTCTCGGTTTTTCTGAGCAATAGATAGGGTAGTTTGGGCTATTTGTTCTAGACGATCTAATCGTTGGCTTGACTGTTGTGACAGTGCTACAGTTGATTCTAATATCCTCTCTATCCTGTCTAAGCGATCGCTGTTGTTTCCGTTACTATTGGTCATTGGTATAGTTAACTTAAGTTTTTAATTGAACTAAAACTAAACATCCCCTTATGATTGGTAGTCGGCGGGGATGTTTTAATTTTATTCCCTAAGCTCGGTTTTTAGATAGTCCGTAATTATTTCTATAATTAACAACAGTTTGTTTGACTACTTAATTTTTTAAACTTATTGGTTTGTGATTAGGTAATATATAACCACAAATTTGAGAATAAAGAATCGCATCAGTATGTTCTGAACCATGTTTCAGTAGTTAAGATTAGACTTGAGACAAAGATAAATGATATATCAATGGCTAGTATTTTAGAATTTACTAAAAACATTATTTACCTTACATTTTGTTGACCAGAACCTAACTTTTACCAAATCTGAGACAAGAATATTTTATTCCTTTCTATTTTTGGGAAATATGTAATATTAGCTTTTTTGTAATCAATAAAGCAAAACATCATATCAAAAATAATCAATAAAGGAATTTATGAAATTTAGAACTCTTCTATTTGCTTTTTTAATGCTTTCGGTTGGCACGGTAACTGAAGTTTTTGCAGCAACTCATCTTAGTGTCTGTACTAAATCCTCTAACGGAATTGTGAACATTAGGTCGGGTCCTGGGACTAACTATAGAATCGTAGGTGAAGCGTATAATGGTCAAGATTTGCACTACAGTTATGAAGGAATGGAGACTGATGATAATGCTATGCCACCCAAAGATAGGTATGGATATTATTGGGTGGAAGTAAGTTCTGATCGTTCTACTTATGTGGGTTATATGCGAGCAGATTTTCTCGGTTGTTCTCCTATGAACTTGCAGGAGTATTTAAGTAATTGAATTTATGGATAATCATTGTTTTTTCTAAATTAATTGCTGCTCAAAATATTTCGCTTCTGTACTTTATATGTCTACACATTGTTGTGCAGAAGCAAAGCTATACAATATTTTCAAACGCATCAGAACTTATATCAAACAAGAGGCAGAAGCAGAACGTTATTATTTAGAAGCAGTAGGAATTAACCTTGAGCCTGTAAATCAGTTAGCAGTTATTGGACGATTTTAATTGGAGTAACGATGATGAAACAAGCTTTTACAGCAAGAGTTTTTCAAGAAGGCAATTGGTTTGTTGCCCAATGTTTAGAGATTGATGTTGCCAGTCAAGGAGAAACCCAAGACGAAGCGTTAAGTAATCTTCGAGAAGCTTTAGAATTACACTTTGAACCCCCCAATGCCACGATTATCCCTGAATTACAAAAGGTAGAGGTAGAAATTAATGCCGCTTAAGCCTTTACCTTACCGTAAAGTCAAAAAGAAATTGGAAGCAGCAGGTTTTCAGGTTGTCAGTCAGAAAGGAAGTCATATTAAATTCGCCCTTGAAACACCCGAAGGAAGGCGCACTGCAATTGTCCCTAATTACAAAGAAATTACCATTGGCACAATTAGCAGTATCTTACGGCAAGCAGGATTGAGTGTCGATGAATTTGAAAATTTATAGGTCATCAGTTATCAGTTATTTTTTACTGGGACTAAACCAGTGATTTGTTGAAGTTTTCTAATTACTTCATTACACTTATTCTTAGCTTTTATCGCTTCAGCTTCCAGACTTTCTCCTTGCTGACATAAACTAAGCATTTGTTCGGTCGAACCGCTACCAAATTGGTAGTCAATTTCAATAATTATCGTAATCATATTTGACTCACTCAATTTGAATTTATAACAGTTAAAGTTCTCATTTCTCAGATAAATAA
>JBHJNX010000047.1:0-10095 GCA_050330335.1 Pleurocapsa sp.
GAAGGTGCAGAATTTTATTCTCTACACGAATTTTTTGCCGACAGCTACGAACAGGTACAAGGACACGCTCATGAAATTGGCGAACGACTCAATGGTTTAGGAGGAATTCCCGCAGCTAGTTTCAGTAAGCTAGCCGAATTATGCTGCTTTGAGCCAGAAGAAGATGGTGTATTCAATGAACGCCAAATGGTAGAACACAATTTAGCAGCAGAACAGGAGATTATTAAACTATTACGCAAACAAGCAGCGCAAGCAGAAAGTTTGGGCGATCGCGCTACTCGCTATTTATACGAACAAATTTTGCTCAAAACTGAAGAAAGAGCCTATCACTTACACCATTTCTTGGTTCACGATAGTTTAACTTTAGCATTTGTTGCTAATAAAGCTAATGGTGCTAACTAAGGGTAAGAATAGCAAATCTCTTCTGAATTCATCGTTGCTTCAGAGGAGGCAAACTCTTGATGATGTACCTGCTGCCAAAATTTAATCACCCGTCTTCCTATTAGTTTGGGAAAAAAATAGTGAAAAAAATGATGTCCTAGTGGATTTATTAATAGCACATCACCATCTTTAAAACTATTCGACCATCTTTGTAGAGCAGGGGGAGCGACAATGCCATCATTTTCACTGCCGCATACCATTAAAGGCATCGATACCCCTCCTGACTCCACTCTATCTAGTTGATAAAGAGAATGAGCAGAAGGAGCAGTATATAAATCTTGTTGGAGAATTTTAATTAAATATCGAGTATTGATTCGATCTTGATAACCGAACATCATTTGTACCATGCGTGCCAAAAGAATGTCTTGACTGCAAGGTAATAATTTTCGCATTTGATAATAGTGTGCTTGCCAATCAATAGCAGGATTGAAACCAACCCCTAGCAAAGTTAAAGATTTTACCTTATAAGGATATTGACGAGCGTAAAGTAATCCTAGTAAACCTCCTGTGCCATGACCAATTAGATCGATTGGCTCAGAAACAGTGTTTAAATAATCATCAAGTAGAGTTAAAGCTATTGTCAGAGAACTCGCTTCATCTTGATCTTGGTTATATTCCCAATAAGCTATGGGTAGTTGATTGGAGAGATAGCGAACAATTCGATTGTCGAAACGTTTAAAACTAGGATTAGCATTAATCCAAACTGGTGCTGTTGAAGAAAATATTTTCATGATCAAAATATAGGCTTTTTCCGTTTATTTTCGGTATTTATTGGTTTTTTAGAGCTTGAACAGCCGTGACAAACAATTTTTTGACTATTATTCTCTGGAAAATTTGTTCTAGCCATAAAATCTCTACAGCCAATTGCTGTTTCTGACATGGCAACCAGAGGATTAACCGTACATTTGAGACGATAATCCCCTGTAAAGTAAGCGCAGTTAGAACAGGGTATTTGGTGGAGACGCTTGAGGTATTTAACCCCCCTCTTGGCGATCGCTATGACCCGCCACAATAATACAGTAGAAACTAATGTCCAAATACCGAAACATAAGGCTAGATGTAGCATGGGTAATTGATGCTAGTAGTTGTTTGATAAAAAAAAGGAAAAGTAACAGATCGTCTTGGCTTATTTAACTCGGTTACTTTTCCCCTTATGGCAGAGAGGAGAATTCCCTAAACTTTTACAGACCAAATTCAGACTTTAGCTGTGTCGTCCATTGTCGAATTCGTTCGTCAGTTAATTCTGATTGATTGTCTTCATCTAAAGCTAATCCCACAAACTTGCCACCTCGATCTGCTTTCGATGCTTCATGTTCGTAACCATCAGTAGACCAGTGACCTACTGTTTCTCCACCCAAACTAGAAATCTTTTCTTCTAAAATACCCATAGCATCCTGAAAATTTTCCGCGTAACCTACCTGATCGCCAGTACCAAAATAGGCGATTTTTTTGCCACTAAAATCGATATTGTCTAAATCTTCTTCGTAAAAACCGTCCCAGTCTGCTTGTAATTCCCCGATATCCCAAGTGGGACAGCCGATAATCAGGCAATCGTAGTTAGCGAAATCACTTTGGTCAACATCGGCAATTTCGTGTAAAGTCACTACGGCTTCACCCCCTAGAGCTTCTTGTATTCCTTCGGCTGCTGCTTCTGTTTTACCTGTAGTAGAACCATAAAAAAGACCAATTTTAGCCATGATAATTCCTCTTGTGGATTGATTTAATAAATTTGTGGTTGTGTATGTTACTAACTAAAAATTGCTTCTAGAAACTTTTCTGTTCTAGATTGCCCCTGATTTATTGATATTTATTCTGAATTGTCAGGCGATCGCACTATGGGCGAACTGAGAAAACTATTAATTTTAGTTAGAAAATTCCCTGGTAAAGAATTAGGAATTAGAACGCAAAGAAGTCTAATTCCTAATAATTGTATGGTGTGAGGTTTGAACCCTTTAAGTATCATACAGTTAATTGCTAATTAATTGCAATAAATTCAGAAAAATTTTGCCCGATAGTGGTCTGTTAAACTTGATTTGAGGGATAAATCTTAGGTTTAGCTCTTCCTCTACTTATCTCAATCCATCAATTCAAACTTGACCGAGTACTAGAGATTGCCACTAAAAATAGTTTTTAGCACGTCGAGATTGTCGTAAACCAAATAAGCAAAGAAAGCTCCACCCATACCACCTACGAGAAAAGCAGCAGCGAACTGACTCCAGCCACTGGTGGTTTTGAGAATATCTGGCAGATCTGGATTAGCTGTAGTACAAGTAGAAAATTCAGACCGCCATTCTTTTTTAAAAGAAACTGCACCGTAAATTGACAGACAAATAGTCAGGATGATCACCAATCCGACAGCACCGAGTAAACCGATTAAATTAGCTTGTTCGCTGTTTCTTTGAGGTCCTAAGAGAGCAAAAGGGCCAAACAGTAAATATCCGTGCGCCATGCCAATTTCTAAACCTCGAAACAGAGGAGAGATGCCAGGGCGATAAATTGGTAAATTTTTCAACAACCAAAGACTAAAATCAGAAGAATTCAGAGGTGTTGCCAAATTACCAACTTGAGGATCCCCAGCAGCTTGAATGAAATTATCTCCGATTTGAAAATTAAATCCCTTAGCTTGACCTCTAGCACGAATAGCGTGCCAAATATGACCGAAAAGAAACAAAACTGCAAACACAAAATGGAAAGTAGCCAGCCAACCTCTAGCGGTAACTATACCTGTATCGGTTTGAACTAAATCAACTGGACCGTAAAACACTTCGGGATAAACCGTAGCATTGACAGTACAAAAATAGGCTGCCAACAACCCCATATAGGCGATCGCCCCAAGACTGTAGGAAAGATAAGCCTCACCTGAGTAAACTAGTACCTGACGCGCCCAATTAAAAGGCTTAGTAGCAAGATGCCAAAAACCGCCCAAAATACAAATTGAACCGATCCACAAGTGACCGCCAATTACATCTTCTAAGTTATTGACGGCTGCCATTCCTTCCTTACCACTAGCCCCAAATAAATAACCAAAAATAATAGTAGGATTAACTGTGGGGTCGGTTATTACTCGGACTTGTCCCAGATCTCCCGCCCAGGGATCGAATAAGCCTCCCCAAAACATGGCTTTAAAAACCAGCAAAAATGCTCCAATTCCTAAGAAAACTAGATGAATACCAATAATGCTGGTCATCTTATTGGTATCTTTCCAGTCATAGCCAAAAAAACCAGAGAAAGTATTGTTTTGCTCTAGTACATCTGCCCCTAGTAAAGAATGATAGATACCACCTGCACCTAAGACGGCGGAGGAAATGACATGAATTACCCCAATAACAAAATAGGGATAGGTATCGACAACTTGTCCCCCATCACCCACACCAAAACCCAAGGTGGCTAAATGGGGTAATAAGATTAATCCCTGTTGGTACATCGGTACGTCAGGATTGTATCGCGACAACTCAAATAAAGTCATCGCCCCCGCCCAGAAAACAATTAAGGCTGCTTGGGCGATGTGCGCCCCTAATAATTTCCCCGATAAATTTACTAAACGAGCGTTTCCCGCCCACCATCCGACATCGGGGATTTGCTTTTGATTTGGACTTTCACTAATTACTGCTGTCATGATCTCTCTGAATAATTATTCAAAATTTGGTTCTAAAGGAATTAAGCTGCGATCAATGCGCCCTTGTTTAAAGTCAAAACCTCTGGCTTTGAGGGCGTGAAAAATATGCCCCTGAAGGAAAAAGAAAGCTAACCAAAAATGTGCATTAGCCAACCAGACTCTGGAAGAAAGCAATTCCCCATGATCTGAAGAGAAATAAGGAAAAATATCTAATTTAATTGCTAAAGGCGCACCATAAAATGCTTCTGGATAAACGGTGGTGTTAACAGCACAAAAATAAGTGGCGATAAATCCCATTAAAGCTAACGCACCCAGGCTATAGGATAAATAAGCTTCCCCTGACCAAGTAAATAAATTCTCCGTCCATTTAAACGGTTTGGTGTTGATATGCCACAGCCCGCCAGCGATTAAAATTGCACCAAGCCAAATATGACCCCCAACCACATCTTCTAGATTATCTACTCCAGCTAGCCAATTTTTGCCCACCGCACCGAATAAATAACCAAAGATAATCCCAGGTTCGAGAGTAGGCTCGTTAACTGTTCTGACATTGGCGATCGCGGTATCGTATAAACCCCCAAAATACATGGCTTTGGCTACCAAGAGCAATGCGCCCAAACCTAAGAAAATTAAATGAATCCCCAGAATATCGGTCATTTTGTTCACATCTCGCCATTGATAGCCAAAAAAGTTGGAAACGTTTTCCAAATATTTAGCTCCAAAAACAGCGTGGTAAATACCGCCAAAGCCTAAAAAGGCTGAGGAAATTAGATGTAAAGCCCCAATGACAAAATAGGGATAAGTATCAACTACTTCTCCTCCTGCCCCTACTCCCCAGCCTAAACTAGCTAAATGGGGCAGGAGGATTAAACCTTGTTCGTACATTGGTTGAGTTAAATCGAAACGGGACAATTCAAACAGAGTTATTGCCCCTGCCCAGAAGACTATTAAACCGCCGTGCGCCACGTGCGCTCCCAGTAACTTACCTGAAGCATCTTTGAAACGGGCGTTTCCGGCCCACCAAGGAATATCCGTAGAGTCTGGAATTTCTTGTGGATTGTCAGTTATGACGGTCACAATTACTAACCTCCTAAAAGTTATTGATTTATATTTTCAATAATATTCCTGTTTAGCTTACAAGTAAAAGTAATTTGTTGACAACTATTTTCTTTTAATTTTTAAAAAATAATCATAAATGGCGATCTATAAAAGAATTTAATATAGGTTAAGCTCATTCCACAATTAGACTATGTAGGATTTTGTGTCATTGTTACCCCCTTGACCAATGACTAATCACCAGCGATCGCATTTTATTAAGTTTTGTTAGTAATTCATTTGCTATTAATTATCAGTAATGCAAAATAAACTTGTTACTAGTTTATTGATAAAAGTTAGTAACAAGCTTAACAAATTCATTAAGAGGTTTCGTTTTGCAGACATACGATAAACCCCAAGTTAAATATGATTGGTGGGCTGGCAATGCCCGTTTTGCCAATTTATCTGGCTTATTCATTGCCGCTCATGCTGCCCAAGCTGCCCTAATTGTTTTTTGGGCTGGTGCATTCACATTTTTTGAACTTTCCAAATTCGATCCCAGTTTACCAATGGGAGAGCAGGGATTAATTCTGCTACCTCACCTAGCCACGTTAGGTTTGGGTGTAGGAGAAGGAGGACAGGTGGTAGATACTTATCCCATGTTTGTGGTCGGCGCAGTACATTTAATTTCTTCGGCTGTATTAGGGGCTGGCGCACTTTTCCACACCTTTAAAGCACCGAGCGATCTCAAACAAGCTTCTGGCAAAGCTCGTAATTTCCATTTTGAATGGAACGATCCCCAAAAACTAGGAATTATTCTGGGTCATCATTTGTTGTTCCTCGGCATAGGTGCATTGCTCTTGGTAGGCAAAGCCATGTTTTGGGGTGGCTTGTACGATGTCAATATTCAAGACGTGCGTGTCGTTACCGATCCCACCTTAAATCCCTTAACTATCTTTGGCTACCAGACTCATTTCGCCCAAGTTGATAACCTAGAAGATTTGGTCGGGGGTCATGTTTATGTTGGTTTCTTACTCATTGGCGGTGGTATCTGGCATATTATTACTCCTCCTCTAGCTTGGGCGAAAAAGCAGTTAATTTGGTCGGGAGAAGCAATTCTTTCTTATTCTCTGGGTGGTATTGCCTTAGCTGGCTTTGTGGCTGCCTATTACTGTGGAGTCAATACTCTAGCCTATCCTCCTGAATTTTATGGCGCACCTTTAGAAATTAAATTAGGAGTAGTTCCCTATTTCACCGATACAGTGGCATTACCCCCAGGCATTCATACTGCCCGTTGTTGGTTGGCTAACGCTCATTTCTTCTTAGCCTTCTTCTTCTTACAAGGTCATCTCTGGCACGCTTTACGGGCGATCGGCTTTGATTTTAAACGGGTAATTACGGCTTTAGATAATGCAGGTATGCCCCAATCTGGCGAACCCGTAGTCGGCAAACCAAAGACTCAATCTAAAGCAGCCGTAAAAGGTGCGGTCGATTAGGGCAACTTTCAAGTGTAATGTTCTCATCGTGTTCTCATTTATAGCTTAGTGCAGATTCGTTTTTGCATTGAGCTTTCTTGTTATTTAGTTAGAAAAATTTAACCATGACAGTAACGACTAATATTACTAACAACAATTACAGTTGGCTATCGGGCAACGCTCGTTTAGTTAATTTATCGGGTCAGCTATTGGGGGCGCATATTGCCCATGCAGGATTGATTATGTTTTGGGCTGGTTCAATTACCCTATTAGAAATAGACCGCTTTGTACCGAATATTCCTCTTAACCAACAGGGGTTACTATTAATGCCCAATCTCGCCCGTTTGGGTTGGGGTGTTGGTGCAGGAGGAGAAATTATTGACACCTACCCCTTATTTGTCATTGGTATCTTACATTTGATTGCTTCGGCTGTATTAGGTGCAGGAGGATTATTCCACGTTTTTCGCGGTGCAGCAAATCTTCAAGAAGCTCCGGGACGTGCCTCTAAATTTCATTATGAATGGAACGATCCTAAAAAATTGGGTTTTATTTTGGGTCATCATTTAATTTTTCTCGGTGCAGCAGCCCTACTATTTGTAGGTAAAGCCATGTTTTGGGGTGGAATTTACGATGCTACTGTAGGAGATGTACGGCTAGTAACCGAACCTACTCTCAACCCCGTAAATATTTTTGGCTATCTTTTTGGTTTAAAAGATGGGGTTTGGAATCCTTTGGGTATGGCAGCAGTAGATAATTTAGAAGATGTTATTGGTGGACATATTTGGGTTGGCGTTGCCTGTATGGCTGGTGGTGCATGGCATATTGTCAAAGAGCCTTTTGGTTGGGCAAAAAATGCTTTGACCTATAACGGAGACGCTATATTGTCCTACAGTTTGGCGGGGGTGGCCTTGATGGCATTTACCTCTGGCTATTTTGTGGCATTTAATGACACTGCTTTTCCTCCCGAACTGTATGGTATGGATTTAAGTCAGTTTACAGGTGTCCAGTTTGCTTTATGCGGTACTTTTTTAATCGGTCATCTATGGCACGCACTGAAAGCTAAATCTAAGAACAATATTATTCCTCAAGAAGACAAGGCTAAAGCGATTATTGCTGGTTTTATTGTCCTGGCGATCGTCGTTATTAGCTTAGTTTGGCTTTCTGTTGAACTTTAACTTTTATAGTTGATGTCGGGCTGAAAACTTATCTGTCTCCTGCCTTGAGATGAAAGCCCGACCAATAAACAAGCATCCGAAGCATAGTGCTTGGGGCTGGGAGCAATGGTTTAAATAACTAAAAAATAGCTGAAAACCTTTTTACCACTTATTCTCAAAATATTTATCAAAAAACACAAAACAGTGTTATGATAATAACTTATGAAAACGGGGCGTAGCGCAGCTTGGTAGCGTACCACTTTGGGGTAGTGGGGGTCGTGGGTTCAAATCCCGCCGCTCCGATATTATTTAAACCTTATCACATATAGAGTTTTGTGACTTTGGATTATTAATAATTAAATCTGTTAGAGTTTGAATTAGGCGATCGCTTTCAATGGGGATAATCTCTTTACCATGGAGCATTTCTTGCAGCATAACAAAGTAAACTAGCGTACCCATGATAATTCTCACTGTAGCTTCTGGATCTTCAAGTTGGAGTTGAGGATGAGTTTTAAGGTATTGGCTTAGGGTTTCAATGGCTGGTTTGACTAAATTATTGACGTAAGCTTTGGCTAGTTCTGGAAAACGACCCGATTCGCCGACTATAATCCGAATAAAATCTTGAAATGCGCGATCGCTTTGGGCCTTTTCTAACATTTTAGTCGCCATTGCTGACAAAACAATTTTTGGTTCTTGTTCTAAGGATTGAGGTTGTTGTAAACTCATCACTGTCTGAAATTTATCCCTGACTAAATCTTGCATTACGGCATTAAATAAGCTTTCTTTATCGCCAAAGTGACTGTAAACAGTAGCTTTAGAAACTCCTGCGGTTTTGGCTACTTTATCCATACTGGTAGCGGCGTAACCATGTTGGAGAAATTCTTGTATTGCACCTTGTAAAATGGCTGCGGTTTTTTCTTCTGATTTAGAACTAGCGATATTTTTACTCATTAATTAGTTGCTGTTTGATACCAGAAAGAATTTCTTGTCTGATTCCACCGAGAAGAACTACTCTACCGTCAGCAATTAAATCGTGAAGTTTATTTCCGATTAATTCCTCCTGCTGTTTTTGTCTTCTGAGAACTAATGACCAAACAGAAGTATCGACAATGACTTTCATGACTTACTGCGTTGCTGCTTGTAATCATAGTCATCTTCATATTCAATTGTTCCGAATAATTCAGTAATTGTTAGTTGCTTACGACGTTGTACGTATTCCTGTAAAGCTGCTTCTACAGCAGCACGTTTGGTACGATGTCCGCCGAGTTTTAATGCTTCTTGAATTAATCGATTGTCAATTTCTAAATTAGTAGCCACGAGCAGTTATTTTTGTGCAAACTTTTCTACAATATAACGCACAACAGGCAAATTTTTGGCGATCGCAGATCGTGGTATAAGCAACAGAAACAGCGAGCAAGTAGATTTATGAGGAATATGCTTTTAAGGGCGATCGCCTATTACAGTATCATCAAAAACTGTATCTAAGAATTTGATTTATAATGTGAACACCCCGATTAGATGTGCTTCGCGGGAAATCTAAACAGGGTTAATTGATTTAGCTGGTTGTGTTTAGTTCAGTAAAGATAGCAGTATATTGACCAATGAAAAAAAAATATGTTTACTGGCAAGATGATGAGATGTGGCTAGGCTATCTTCAAGAGTATCCTGACTATTTGACTCAAGGTGAAACTGAAGAAGAGTTAAAAGAGAACTTGCTCGATATTTATCAAGAGTTAACTAGTGGTACTGTTCCAAATATTCGTAAAGTGGCAGAGCTTGAAGTATCGTGAAGCGAAGAGATTTAATCAAGCAACTTGAAGAGATGGGTTGTATCTTCATTCCTCATGGTGGTAAACACAAAAATAAAAGATAAAAATAATTGATGACGCGATCGCAACTCATAAACTTCAGTCAGACTATCTGTGTTTATCTGCGTTTATCTGTGGACTCCAACAAAACCAGAGCGATCGCTATCGTTAGAAAAGCCCACAAACTCAATCAGGACGGGATTGATGGCATTTCAGACAGACATCTAAGAAGAATTGAGAATGAAGCTCTCATCAATATTAATTATTAAATCTTTTGCTGTTAATCATAAATGTTTTAAAATCAAAAATTCAAAATCAAAAGCAGAAAAAACAGTGATTTAAAACTATGCGATCGCAGCTCGTAAATTAATTAAAAATGGCAGAATCAAAATACATCTTTACTGATACACAATTTACCTCTGAATTAGAAAGACTACAATTAATAGAAAAAATATCCGATCCCGCTAGTCGTCAGATTATGCTTGCTACTGGTTTAACTCCAATTCTGCTGTTGAATCACATAAAGCTTTTAACTTTTGTTCTGATTCGTTAGCTAGTTTTAACAG
>JBHJNX010000048.1:0-16983 GCA_050330335.1 Pleurocapsa sp.
AATAAAGCACCGATCGCAATAACTAAAATATCCCAACGAGCGATCGCGGTGATTTTAAGTAAACTACCGACACTGGGAATAATTAGTCCGATAAACTGTAAGCCTAAAGCGATGCCTAAAGCTAGATTTAAATAGTGATTGGGTTGTAGTTTTACCTGCCAAAAAGGTCGTTCGCTGCGGCAAACGAAGGCGTGTAGCAATTGTGCCGTAACCAGAGTCATAAAAGCGATGCTACTAGAGCGATCGCCGATACCATAGGTAGCAAGACCGTAACCATAGGACCCTAAAGTACACAGAGAAATTATGCTGGCTTCAAAACTCAGTCGTTTAAAGTCATGGGAGTTAATAATTGCTGCGCTAGAAGGACGGGGGGGAACTCGTAAAACATCGGGTTCTGGGGCTTCTAAACCTAATGCCAAACCAGGGAAAATATCTGTAACTAAATTCAACCATAAAAGCTGAATGGCGTTGAGGGGTTGACCAATACCTAATAAATTAGCCAACAACATGACGATAATTTCGCTGAGGTTAGTAGCCAAGAGAAAATGCAGGGCTTTTTTAATATTGTTGTAGATAGTTCTTCCCTGACTGACCGCCGCGATCGCTGTAGTTAAGTTATCATCTTCTAAGACAATATCGGCAACTTCTCTGGCTGCATCCGTACCATTTTTTCCCATGGCAATACCCACTTCTGCCGCTTTTAGGGCGGGGGCATCATTTATACCATCTCCCGTCATGGCTACTACTTTTCCTGCGGTTTGAAAGGTGCGAACGATTTGGAGTTTGTCGGCGGGACTAATGCGGGCAAAGACGTTTATTTGTTTGAATTCTGGCTTATCTACAATGGAATCTGTAACTGTTAATTCTTTTCCCTGACTGAGATTTAACTGTTGGGCGATCGCTCGTGCTGTATTAATTTGATCTCCCGTAACCATCACGGTATCGATACCTGCCCGATGGAAATCGGCGATTAATTGCTTGACTCCAGGTCGAATGGGGTTGGTAATGCCCACTAGTCCCAACCAAATTAGATTGTTTAAATTTATCTCCTGGGTACGATTAATCTCTTGATAAGCAAGACCCAAAACCCGTAGTGCTTTCGCCGTCATTTCTTGATTGCTTGTGGCGATCGCTTGTTTTTCAGCAGCAGTTAAAACCACGGGTTGACCATTATGCAGTCGATAGTTACACAATGCTAAAACTTCTGAGGGGTTGCCCTTAACTGCAATTAATTTTTGAGATTCATTGACCCTATGTACTGTAACCATATAATTTCGCTCGTTGGCACGATGGTTAATTTCTAATAAAGGGTATAGACTCTGTAGTACTGTGGGTTCTAAGTTTGCCGCGATCGCCATGTGTATTAAGGCCGTTTCTGTCGGCGTACCCGTAACTAAATATTGAGCATCGTTTTGAGTGACTTTACCCTCATTACACAGCACCGCAACTTTAATTAACTGTAAGATATCCTTACTGTAATTCCCTTCTGTTAAATCCTCCTGAATCAGAGTATCTGGAGTCCGAATTTCTACTACTGACATTTCATTAGCAGTGAGCGTACCCGTTTTATCCAGACAGATAGTTTGTACCGAACCTAAAGCCTCAATAGCATCGAGACGGCGTACCAAAACCTTTTGCTGTCTCATCTTCACGATCCCTAATGCTAGAGTAATAGTAGCTACGGTAGGCAATCCTTCAGGTACGGCAGCTACAGCTAGGGCGATCGCGGTTTTCAACATTTCTAGAAAACCATAACCCCGAATTATCCCCAAGGCCCAAACTACCAAGCACACTGCACTAGACAGTAAAACCAGTTGACCCCCGGCGCGGTCTAATTGTTTTTCTAAGGGAGTTGAAGGCATGGCAGTTTCTCCTACCAAAGCCTGAATGCGCCCCATTTCTGTATCTTTTCCCGTGGCTACTACCACTCCTAAACCCTGTCCGCCAGTTACCAAAGTGCCGCGATAAACCATATTGTTACGTTCGGCTAGAGGAATATTCCCCTTGGTTAAAGTTTCATCCCTTTTTAATACGGCAATACTTTCTCCCGTTAGGGCAGACTCATCCACACTCAGGCGATCGCTTTTCAGTAATCTGGCATCGGCAGCAATATAACTACCTGGTTTGAGCATTAAAATATCCCCTACTACTATTGCCTGAGAATTAATTTCTGTAACTGCACCATCTCTAATTACCCAAGCAGTAGGATTAACTAAATTTTTTAAAGAGAGAATAATCTGTTGCGATTTATTTTCTGTAACGTAACCCAAAATAGCATTGATAACTACTACCCCCGTAATTACTAAGGCATCTATCACACTGCCAGTAGCGATGGATAGTATGGCAGCTAAACTTAAAAGAGCCACGGGAATTGACCAAAAGTAACTTAGAAATATAACCAATCCAGAGGTTGGTTTAACTTCAAACAGAAGATTAGCACCGTATTTAATTTGATGTTCTCGAACGGTTGCTGCTGATAGTCCAGAAGTTATAGAAGTTTCTAACTCAGCTACAATCGACGCTGCATCTCTGATATGACAGGTGGCAGCAAATACTGGAGATTCTGAGGAGACAAGTGGCGATCGCTTCATAGCCAAAACTAGATAACTATAATCCGATCGTAGCTTGAACGCACCCTTTGGGATCGGATTCTAGGAAACACGGGAATTTTTTAACTTAATTATCAAGAACTACCAAAATTGTAAATTTATCTAATACCTTTTAGGATGAGAATTCCTGCCCTGAAGCAAAGCTTACAGAGTCAGGATGATAAGCCTGTGAGTCGAAACGTCTGGTAGTTCACTATTACCCAAACTATTTGTCGGGAAAACTCAACAACAGGCGATCGCCAATTAAAAGGTTAAAGGTTAAAAGAGGAATAATAGCTGATAGCTAATGACTAATGAAGGTAAAGCTCAATTTAAAGTAGGAAAAGCCTTTTATAATCCCCAAACTAAACTAGTTAGGGATTTGGGGATTTTAGTAGCTATCGCTTACAAACAAGAGCATCATAGCCTGAGAATTTTAGATGCACTGGGAGGTTGTGGCGTTCGTAGTTTGCGCTACTGGTTAGAAAGTAATGCCGATTATATTTGGCTCAATGAAGGTAATCGGGAATTACATTCTTTATTACGAGATAATTTACAACCCGCGATCGCCGCAAAATGCTGTCAGATTACCCACATTGATGCCCATCGGCTGTTTTTTGATCGCTATAGTTATCGAGATTATTACGATTTGGTAGATGTAGACTGTTTTGGTTGTGCTGCTCCCTATTTGAGTACTATGTTGTGGGCAACTAAAATTGGTGGCTTGATGTATCTTACTAGTACTGATGGACGTACTCTTACAGGCAATTTACCTAATAATAGTCTGCAAGCCTATGGCGCGATCGCTCGTTCCCATCCTGCCGCTCATGAACAGGGATTGAGATTAATTATCGGTAGCGTCTTACAACAAGCTGCTACTAAAGGATTGGGAATTGAACCGATATTTTCTTACTTTACAGGCAAAACTTACCGTCTAATGTTACGTTTGCTACCCAAGCCTAATTTAAATCTCAAAAACTATGGTTGGCTTGCTTATTGTCATCATTGCGGTAATTATCAAACAGTTTCAGCCCGTCAATTAAATAAAGTCAACTGTAGTTGCGATCGCTACGCGCCTCGGCTGCGCCGAGATCGCCCGACGATAATTTTAAGTGGTGCAATGTGGTTGGATAAATTACACCATCCCCAACAATTAGAGGGATTAATCGCCATCGCCCGACAATTACAATGGCAAGAAGCTAGTGAATTATTAACGGTTATGGCAGCAGAAGCTGAGTTGCCACCTTATTTTTACACTTTAGGCGAAATTGGTAATAAAGGGAAAATGGATCTTCCCAAGCGATCGCAATTAATCATAGCCCTACAAAATAAAGGATATCAAGCCACCGTAACCCACATTAACCCCCAGGCAATTAAAACTAATGCCGATATCCATACCTGTATTGCGATCGCCAAATCACTCAACTCAATTAATTGTAAAACTTAGAAACAATATAATCTGTTACTTTTTTCAGACCAATTTTTTTAGTAGTATCAAATATATTTTAACGGTATTTTTAAACTCAGCTACAAGCCCACAGTTGAAGGCTAATGATTAATTTTAATTGCCAGTACCAATCAACAAAGTTTTGCTCTTATCCCTCAATTTTCTATAAAGTTATAAAGTTAGATTCAACAATTTTTTAGCAGCAATATGACCGATACTATCTATTTAGTTAATTGGAATTGGTTTTTCTCTCACGGTTGGACTAATTCTTCTTTCTTAGCAGCAACTACAGAAGCAGACCCCGAAGAAGGTACTTTAGTACTAGCAGGAGTTTTGGTAAGTTTAGTAGTGATCTATTTTGCTAGTAAGTTGGGGGGCGAAATTTGTTCTCGCATCAATCTTCCACCTGTTTTAGGAGAATTAGTCGGCGGGGTGTTAATTGGAGTATCGGCATTTGGGTTACTAATTTTTCCCGAAACTGGAGCAAATGCAGCAGATTCTTTGATTATAAATTTACTAGAAAATACCGCAGGTTTATCTCCAGAGTCTGCTCAATCGGTTTTTAGCTCTCAAAGTGAAGTAATTAATTTATTATCCGAACTAGGAGTAATTATTCTTCTCTTTGAAATTGGTTTAGAGTCAGATCTAAAAGAACTAATTAGAGTCGGCCCTCAAGCAGCAATAGTAGCAGTAGTCGGGGTAGTTGCTCCCTTTGTAGCCGGTACGGCAGGTTTAGTATACATATTCAATGTTCCCGTAGTGCCGGCAATTTTTGCAGGTGCTGCACTGACTGCTACCAGTATCGGGATTACCGCTAAAGTACTAGCAGAATTAGGACAACTAAGCTCCCAGGAAGGTCAAATTATTATTGGTGCGGCCGTACTAGACGATATTTTAGGAATTGTAGTTCTAGCAGTAGTTGCCAGCTTAGTTAAAACAGGCGAAATTCAAATTGTCAATATTATTTATTTGGTTATTAGTGCCGGTGTATTTTTAATTGGCTCAATTGTCTTAGGTAGATTTATCAGTCCTTACATTGTCGGGTTAGTTAATGAAATGAAAACACGCGGTCAAGTTTTACTCACCGGATTAGTGTTTGCTTTTTCATTGTCATATATCGCTACGGCAATTCACTTAGAAGGAATTTTAGGAGCTTTTGCCGCAGGATTAATTTTAGCCGAAACCGAAAAGCGCAAAGAACTTGAAGAACAAGTAATTCCGGTTGCCGATATTTTAGTTCCCGTATTTTTCGTCTGTGTAGGAGCTAAAACCGACCTGAGCGTACTAAATCCAACCGTCCCAAGTAATCGTGACGGATTAATTATTGCCACATTTTTAATTTTGGTTGCTATTCTGGGTAAAGTTATAACTGGGTTTACTATTTTTGGCCAACCCGACTTAAACAAAATTGCCATTGGCGTGGGAATGATTCCCCGAGGAGAAGTGGGACTAGTATTTGCCGGAGTAGGTTCAGCTAGCGGAGCATTATCCGAAGCAACCGAAGCCGCAATTATCATGATGGTAATTACAACTACCTTTGTCGCACCTCCCCTACTACGCTTGGTATTTAAAGAAACAGATGCGATCGCGCCACAAGTGGACAAAATTCAAGAATGACAACATAATTGGGCTTTGTGAAGTGATTTACCTCAAATATTTAATGAAACCTAATTGCTACTATTTACGTCACTGTGGATCGAAGCTAAACGACAAATATTATCGAGTTTGTATGGGGTTGACTAAACATAATTCAAGGTGGGCATCACTCTGTAATTTCACTACGGGGTTTTTGCGAACTGCCTACAAGCGATCGGTTACTTACGTTCTGTGAGGAGCAGTATATTGTGAGATTTCACTGGATATTAGCAAGTGTTTGTGGCATTTTTCTGTTTTGTTCACCCGCTAGGGCAGGGAAAATACTGTCTTGGGAGTTTGAGCATCAAAATAACAGTTTGGTTTTTGTGACAGATGAAGGGGTACAACCCACAGCACAATTATTAAACAATCCCACTCGCCTAGTTATCGACCTACCAGGAACTATTTTAGGACGAGAAACAGTCAAAGAAACTTATAGTGGGGCGATTCGAGGTTTTCGCATCGGACAACCAGAACCCAATACATCTCGAATCGTAATTGAATTTGCTCCCGGCTATACCATCGATCCTGAAGAAATAAAATTTCGAGGGCTTTCATCAAATCAGTGGACGGTAGAGTTACCACAACCTAAAATAGCTTCCGTCACCGCTACTACTCGCTCCAGTCCTCCCAAAGTTTTAGAAGTACCTACTATAGATACTGCTTCTTCTTTGCCCGAACTCGAACCTGCTGATGTCAATCATTCTTCCCCAGATGCGATCGCCGATTCTCCTTATGTTACAACCACTCGCAATGGTTTTTTAATTAAAATTGACGGCAGTCGTAAACATCAACCAATGGCTAAACGAGATGGCGATCGCCTGGAGTTCGATTTAACAGGAGTTGTCCTGCCTGACGATCTAGTATCTCAATCGGTAGCAGTGGGTGAATATGGGGTAAATAAAATAGAATTTACTCAAACTTCTACTTCTCCTCCTGAAGCCAAAATGAGTTTGCAGGTGAGTGAAAGTAGTCCTGACTGGTTAGCTACTTTTAGTCGTATTGGAGGCTTGATTTTAGTACCTAGAGGCAACCTACCAGCATCTAATACTGCTGCCAATTCCTCCAACGAATCACCACCCCAACCAGAAATCAAACCAGAAGTTGTCCTCGAACGACCGCCAACCCGACCCGAAACTGGCATTTTCATTGATAAACCAGAAACTAAAGTAACGACGATTGAACAGGTAGAGTTAATCGAAGATGGCGAACAATTGCGTATTAAAGGCGATCGCGAACTGAAGGCAGTAACTACCACACCCGGTAATGGTGTTTATGAAGTTCAAATTAATAATGCCGAACTATCTGAAGATTTTGAAGGGCCAAAATTACAAGCTGGTAGTCCCATTTCTCAAGTTAGAGTACGTCAAGAAGGTTCGATGGTAGTAGTGACGGCAACTACTAGATTGAGATATCGTTTGGGACAAATTGATGCCGACGGACAAGAAATCACCTTACCCATAGAAAGAGGTTTGGCTTCTTTACCTCCTAATACTGACACTCCCCTAATTCCACCTCAATCCCTCGATATTCCTCAACCTGAAATTTCCAGTCAACCTATCCCCAATCCTATTCCCTCGAATCGACCGTTGGTAATTATAGACCCCGGACATGGTGGAAAAGACCCCGGCGCTATTGGCATTGGCGGTTTGATGGAAAAAGATATAGTTTTACCCATTTCTCTTGATGTGGCCGAAATCTTAAGAAAACAGGGGATTGAAGTCAAAATGACTCGAGATACCGATAATTTTATTAGCCTTCAAGGTCGTACTGATCTTGCTAACAATATTGATGCTGATCTCTTTGTCAGCATTCATGCTAATGCCATTAACATGAGTCGTCCAGATGTCAACGGTTTAGAAACTTATTACTACCAAAGCGGTCGTCGTTTAGCTGAAGTTATTCACTGGAGTATTCTCAATGATATTAATATTGATGATCGCGGTATTCGTAGAGCCAGGTTTTATGTCCTCAGACATTCAGCTATGCCGGCAGTGTTAGTAGAAGTAGGTTTTGTTACTGGTGCTAAAGATGCTCCTAATTTAAAAAGCCCCAGTCATCGTCGCCAAATGGCAGAGGCGATCGCACGGGGAATTATACAGTATATTAAACAAAACAACCTCTAAGTAGATTTACTATATTCGGCTCTATTTTAAAATTACCAACAACATAAATTTCCGTATAAAATCAATGACAGAAAATTCCAATCTCAGAATTGGTTTATTTGATAGTGGTGTGGGTGGACTGACTGTTTTAAGAGAGGTTTACCGTCAATTACCCCGAGAGTCCGTACTCTATTTTGCTGATTCTGCCAGATTACCCTATGGCACGCGATCGCCCCAAGAAATCTTGCAATTTGTCCGTGAAATCCTCGATTGGATGTGCCATCAAGGGGTAAAAATGATTATCATGGCGTGTAATACTAGTTCGGCTCTGGCTTTAGAAACAGTCCGTCAGGAATACGATGTCCCGATTTTAGGGGTAATTTTATCGGGAGCTAAAGCGGCAGTTAAGGCAGGAAATCGCATTGGTGTAATCGCTACTACAGCTACAGTTACTAGTAATGCTTACCCTCTTGCCATACAAGAAATTAATCCTCACACCTCAGTTTGGCAGGTAGCTTGTCCCGAATTCGTAAATCTAATCGAAAGCGATCGGATTTATTCGGCTTATACTAGAGAAGTGGCACAGAGATATTTACAACCATTACTCCAAGAAAATATCGATACTTTGGTCTATGGTTGTACTCACTATCAGCACTTAAACAGTATTATTTCTTCTCTAGTTGGCGATCGCATTAAGATCGTCGATCCAGCAGAACACATAGTTATTGCTGCTGAAAAAGAATTGTCTTTAATGGGGTTGAGAAATAATCAATTCGCCCTACCAACTCGCTTCTGCGTTAGTGGCTCTCCCAAGCAATTTGCCGAATTATCTCGACAATGGTTGGGCTATTTACCTAACGTAGAAAAAATTTACACCGAAAAATCATCGGCTTCGATAATCAGCAGAGAGGGAAATATACTCCGTCATTTGGCGGCGGAGTAATCTCCTTTACTATTTTTCAACAGTAAAACTGTTTGAACTTAAGTTTTATTGTGTTGTTTAGCTGCCCGCCTTTTTGACATTAACATTATTAGAAGAAATTTCTTTGGTTTCTGACGAACGTTCGGCTATTTTGAGTAGTCCGTAGATAGTCAAAAGATAGGCAGCAGCGAAAAGTGGGATGAAAACAGGCAAGTCTCCGTATTGCATCAGACAAATTGGGCTATTATTTATTTAATCGGGTAATTTAGGTGTTTATTGAGCTAAGACTCTGTAAACCACTACCTCGTAGCAGTTTCATAAACTCTAGGCTCTAGGCTTTAGTTTCTAAAAAGAGAAAGAGCTTTGAACCCTCAAACGGGAAATCGACTCATACAAGAGAGCCTCGTCCCGTAGTTACGATAAATCGATAGAAATATTTTTTGTATTTCTACTACAAGCTAAGGTAGTAAGCCAAAACCTACCCCACTCCTCACACTTAAAAATCTAAGCTACTATTTTAAGTTTTAATGCAACTTGTTTGTAGTTTTATCTAGCAAGCCGTTGAAAAATTACTAGTTATAGAAGTAAAACCACAATTCGAGCTTGCAGCTATTGCTTCTCATCAAAGCTTTGTCAATGGAGCAACCCCACTTGTTTAACATTGTATGGTTGTATTAAACAAATGCTGGATATCCAACTTGATAAGCCGATATTATTGCTTCTAGTAATTAGTTTTCTTAAAACTTCTATAATCTACAATAACACAACAATAGCAAATTAGCACTAGAAAAGATCTACTACAACATCTGAAGTAACTCGGTTTTTCACTGAGTTGACAGTTTGCTGTTGAGTTAGTTTTGCTTAAAATAAGTACAATAATATGTAAACTTTCTTAAATAGGTTTAATTGCCAGATTTGGCTTAATGATGATATCTTCTACTAATTCTTCTTTATTGAACCCCGTTGATGCCGACCTTCGGATTTTGACTGATAACCTGAAAAAATTGGTGAGTGCGCGCCATCCCATTTTGGGTGCTGCTGCCGAACACTTATTTGAAGCTGGAGGCAAGCGAATTAGACCGGCGATCGTCTTGTTAGTTTCGCGAGCTACCATGTCTCAGAAAGACATTACCCATCGCCACCGTCGGTTAGCAGAAATTACGGAAATGATTCATACTGCTAGCTTAGTACACGATGATGTAGTTGATGAAGCAGATCTACGTCGTAATGTAGCCACAGTTAACAGTCTGTTTGACAATCGCATTGCTGTGTTAGCGGGAGATTTTTTGTTTGCTCAATCTTCTTGGTATTTAGCTAATTTAGACAATTTACAGGTAGTCAAACTACTGTCAGAAGTTATTAGAGATTTTGCTGAAGGGGAAATTTTACAAGGATTGAATTGTTTTGATATTAATACTTCAATTGATTCTTATTTAGAAAAAAGCTATTACAAAACTGCTTCTTTAATTGCCAACAGTGCCAAAGCGGCTGGAATTTTGAGTGATGCTGATACCAATGTTACCGACAATCTGTATAATTATGGTCGCAACCTGGGTTTAGCTTTTCAAATTGTCGATGATATTCTAGATTTTACCGGTTCTACAGAAGTATTGGGCAAACCTGCGGGTTCAGATTTAGCTAGTGGTAATTTAACTGCTCCGGTGTTGTATGCCCTGCAAGAAAAACCTTATTTAGAAATTCTCATCGAGCGGGAATTTGCTGAAGCCAACGATCTGCAAACAGCTTTAGAAATAGTTGAAACTAGCAAGGGTATCGAAAAATCTCGTGAGTTAGCTGAGTTTCATGCCCGCACGGCGGCAGAAAGTTTAAAATGTCTCGCCCCTTCCGATTCTACTCAAGCTCTTTATGAACTAACCGATTATGTTTTAAGTCGTATATATTAGACTTGCAAGACTATTGCTTTTAATTTGTCGGAATTAAACTAATTAAATTTACCCCAGGAGGAGCGGTGTTATCTAACAAGCAGACGATTTTAGTTACTGGCGGTGCTGGCTATATTGGCTCTCATGCCTCATTAGCTCTCAAGCAAGCGGGTTATGAAGTAATAGTGTTAGATAATTTATCTTATGGACATCGAGAAATTATTGAAGATGTAGTCAAGGTAGAGTTAGTAGTAGGAGACACCAGCGATCGCGCCATATTAGATCAACTCTTTGCTACTCGAAATATTGCGGCGGTGATGCACTTTGCTGCTTATATTGCCGTAGGAGAATCAGTGCAGAAACCTGGAGCATATTATCGTAATAATGTTGCCAGTACTTTAAATTTACTAGAGGCGATGGTGGCTCATGGGGTAAATAAATTTGTTTTTTCTTCTACTTGTGCTGTATATGGGATGCCACAAGAAATTCCCATGACAGAAAATCATCCCCACAATCCCCTCAGCCCCTATGCAGCTAGTAAAGATATGGTAGAGAGGATTTTACAGGATTTTGATCGGGCATTTGGCTTAAAATCTGTGGCTTTCCGCTATTTTAATGCTTCGGGTGCAGATGCTAGTGGTGCTTTAGGAGAAGATCATGCTCCAGAAACTCATTTAATTCCCCTGGCACTATTAACCGCTTTGAAAAAACGCCAAACTCTCTATATTTTTGGTACGGATTACGATACTCCAGATGGTACGGCAGTTAGAGATTATATTCATGTTAGCGATTTAGCCGACGCTCATGTTTTGGGGCTAAATTATTTACTGTCTGGTGGAGAATCTGAAGTATTTAATTTGGGTAACGGAAACGGTTTTTCTGTCAGAGAAGTTATTGAAACCGCTCGACAGGTAACGGGGTTAGAAATTCCTGCAATTGAAAGCGATCGCCGTGCGGGAGATGCACCGATTTTAGTAGGTAGTAGTGATAAGGTTCGGCAAGTTTTAGGTTGGAATCCCCAATATGCAGATTTGTCGAAAATTATCAGCGATGCTTGGCAATGGCATCAAAAGCGTCATGGGTAAGCAGTTTCTAGTTTTTATATTTATTTATTCTTTGTAGTTATCAGGATAAAAATGGTGGTTTTACGCCAAAAATTTGGTTTGATGCCCGAAATGATGGTCTTAGCGATCGCTGGTTTAACTTTGTCTAGTTGCAGCGATGCCAATGCTAAATATAGTCAATGCGAACAAATATTTAAAATCGCTCATCAAGTTAATCAAGAGGCTAAAAGTATTAAAAGTATGAATGCTGAGGCTAAAGATATTCCTCAAAATCTGAAAAATTGGCTAGAGGCGGCAGATTTAATGGAACAAGCTGCACGACAAATTCAAGCTTTAGAGTTTAATAATGCTGAATTAATCAAATATCAAACTGGATTGGCAAATATTTACCAAATATATTCTCAAGCTACTTATGATGCAGTACAGGCAAGAGAAAGTAAAAATATTAATGCCTTGATTTCGGCTCGCGATCGCGCTTCAACAGCAGAAGCAATACAACAAAAATTAGTTAGAGATATTAACAGTTATTGTTTGAGTGGGTAATTAGTCATTAGTTATTAGAGACAAGGCATACCTTGTCTGTACAGTCATTAGTCATTGGTTATTGGTTATCGTTTAATATTCGATGTTCCTGCTTTTTTATTATGGCTATTGAATAGGATTTAATCTGATATGGAATTTAGCAATTTAGCCGAACTATATAAAAACGAACTACTTAATAATGTTATTCCTTTTTGGGAACAATATTCAATCGATGGCGAATATGGAGGATATTTTAGTTGTTTAGATCACGAAGGAAAAGTTTACGATACTGATAAATTTATCTGGTTACAAAATCGACAGTTATGGACATTTTCTATGCTATATAATCGATTAGAACCAAGAGAAAATTGGTTGCAAATTGCTAAGAGTGGGGCGGATTTTTTAGCTAAACATGGTAGAGATAGTCAAGGTAATTGGTATTTTGCTTTAAATCGACAAGGACAACCCCTCATACAACCTTATAATGTTTTTTCTGATTGCTTTGCAGCTATGGCTTTTAGTCAATATGCTCTGGCTTCGGGAGAAGATGGAGCGCGAAAAATCGCTTTACAGGCATATAATAATGTTTTGCGCCGTCAGGATAATCCCAAGGGTGAATATAATAAAGTGTATCCGGGGACGCGCCCAATGAAAACCCTGGCAGTACCGATGATCTTAGCCAATTTATCTTTAGAAATGGATTGGTTATTAGAGGGCGATCGCATCGACAGGGTACTCGATCGCACTGTAGCCGAAGTGATGGAAGATTTTTTAGATTCTGAAACAGGTTTGATGTACGAAAATGTCACTCCCGAAGGGGAACATCTCGACTGTTTTGAGGGAAGATTAATTAATCCCGGTCATGGTATTGAAGCGATGTGGTTTATTATGGACATAGCTCATCGTCGCCACAATAAGCAATTAATCAACCAAGCTGTTGATGTAGTTTTAAATATTCTTAACTTTAGTTGGGACAAAGAATACGGTGGCATTTATTATTTTATGGATGCTAAGGGATATCCACCGCAACAACTAGAGTGGAATCAGAAACTGTGGTGGGTACATTTAGAAACTTTGGTGGCTTTAGCAATGGGTTATGGTTTCACGGGGCGGGAAGAATGCAAAACATGGTATCAAAAAGTACATGACTATACCTGGGAACACTTTGCCGATTCCAATTATGGGGAATGGTTTGGTTATTGCGATCGCCAGGGAGAAGTCTTATTAAACCTCAAGGGAGGAAAATGGAAGGGCTGTTTTCATGTACCCCGTGCTTTATATCTCTGTTGGCAACAGTTCGGAGTATTAGTACAAAATATTTACTAGGAGAAAGCTAAAGTTTGTATTTGTATTTTTGCTCCATCTAACATCATTAAAGGGCGATCGCCCCACCACCTTCACCAATAGAAGCCCCTTAGATTTTTCAACTGCCACAGTGACATTCTGAGTTATGGCAAGTTTTATCGTTTACATGACCATTAGCACAAGCTTCACAGCAATAGTAATTATCGCCTTTTTTAATGGCTTGTTCTAGGGATACCTCGCAGTTACAGCGATCGCAAGCACATTTAACAGTAGTCATAATTTGCTCCTGAATTCCTGATATATACTATTATATATGAACATACATTCAGATTTATTGTGTCATTTTAGACCGATAGATTTGCGGTCGTTAAACTTAATTAACAAATAACGTAAAAAAGAATAAAGAAGTAACACAAAAGGGGATAAAGTGTTAGTATAAAGCCTGAGAATAAAGATAATGAAGATTGAATTAACATTCAGTATTGGCGGGTTTTTCCGATAAGGTATCGATCTAGTTCTTTCCTAACAATCTTGTCTCTCTAAACACAACACTCATTGAGGAGACAACCTATTCATGTCAATTTATGTAGGCAACTTATCTTACGAAGTTAATCAAGAAGATTTAAATGAAGTCTTTGCTGAATATGGAACTGTTAAACGAGTTCATGTTCCTACAGACCGCGAAACAGGTAGAAAAAGAGGATTTGCTTTTATAGAAATGGAATCAGAAACCGATGAAGATAAAGCCATTCAAGCTTTAGATGGAGCAGAATGGATGGCTCGTACTCTGAAGGTTAATAAAGCCAGACCCCGTGAAGATCGCAATTCCTTTAGCGGTGGTCGTCGCAACAACCGGTTTTAAACTTTACAGCTAAATTAAATTTATTTGAACGAAGCTTCTGGGAATCAAAGAATAATTCCATGCTCTTTCCCAGAAGTTTTTTTATTGTTTCAACGAGGAAGAATTTATCGATGGCTAAACGTCGCAACGCAAAAAAAGAGAAAGCGGCTCGCAACAAAACTAATGCTCAGAAATTTCGCAAACCAACTTCCCGCTATTCTAGGAAAGGTAGAAGATATTTTAACTCCAATAACCAAAACAGCGATCGCAATTCATCATCTGAATCCAAGCCGATGAATGAAACAGTAGAGACAAATTAGTTGAAGATTGGAAACTAAGCAACTCTTAATTTGATTTAGGACTGCTTAGTTTTTTTGTTGGGTTTAAATTCTGTCAGTACACTTCTGATTCTGCTCTATTCCCAGCTTCACTTTGGTGATTAACCGTTATCTAATTTTGTCCCCACTTCCAGGCGCATCCCATTAATAAAATCCCATCCTGACTGGGGACGTTTTCCTGCAAGCTGTACCTGAGTTAACAAGAGTAATCCTGTTCCTGTTTGAATTAGTGGTCCCAAATTTTTTAAGTTGACAACTATTTGTCCTGGCTTCCCCTTTAAAGAAGCTATATCCGACCATCTTTGCTTCAAGGTGCTGAATTTTGGCGGTAATTGCTCGAAATAAGCTTCGCCAACTGGAACGGTTTCTATAATCTTGAGATTTTTATCTTGCACTTTAGCAACACAATTAGGATAAAAACCCCTCACCCGATTGTGTATCGCAATATTAGATAACGACCAATCAATTAGATAATCGGACTTATCGATTAAACGTGCATAGGTTGCTTGAGAATCATCTTGGGGAGTGGGTTGGATTTGTTGTTTTTCTAATTTAAATAAGGTTTCAATTAACAAATCTGCTCCCTGACTGGCAAGAGTTGTCCCAATTTGATGGGCATTATCTAATAATTGAATGGGAGTTTCGGTTTTAAGTAACATGTCTCCCGTATCCATACCCTCATCCATCAACATAGTAGTAATGCCGGTTTTAGTATCGCCATTACAGATACTCCACTGAATTGGCGCAGCACCGCGATATTGAGGTAACAATGACCCATGAACGTTAATACAGCCTAATTTTGGCATTGCCAGGATTTCTGGCGATAAAATTTGTCCGTAAGCCACTACGACAAAAGCATCTGCATTGGTAGCCTGTAGTTTATTTAGAGTTTCCCGGTCTTTCTTAATTCGTTTGGGTTGCCAAATAGTTAAATTATGTTCTAGTGCTACTTTTTTCACCGCAGAAGGCAGCATTTTATTACCCCTACCTCTTTTTTTGTCAGGTTGGGTGACAGCAGCCACAACTTCGATTTCTGGATGTTTCAGCAGACTTTCTAAAGTGGCTACGGCAAATTGAGGTGTCCCGAAAAAAACTATTCGCATCTTGTTATTTAAACTTCTACCGTAACTCCTCGCCAAAAAGCAACATAACCTTGGATATTATTGGCTTTTTCTTTAGTTTCTGGATAATACCAAGCTGCATCTTTATTTTCTTGACCATCTACTACAATATTGTAATAGCTAGCCGTTCCCTTCCAGGGGCAAGTAGTATGAGTACTGCTTTCTTGGAAATATTCTCGATTGATGGAGTCGGGGGGGAAATATTGATTTCCTTCTACTACTTCAGTGCGATCGCTTTCTGCTAAGATAGCTCCATTCCAGATTGCTTTGGGCATATTCAATAATTTTTAGTTAATGTTGCTTCTTTTAAATGGTAATGGAAAACGCGATCGATTCTCGGGTAAAAATGGGGCATGGGGCAATGGAATCAAACAATTATGCTTACAGCAGTTTTCGAGTAAAAGCATTTGAGAGCCACAGCTTGTCGGGCCTAAAAAAACCAGCCTCATAAGGAGACTGGGTAATACCGAAGGAATTAAAACTGGTTAAATATAATAATTAATTACTCAATTTTTGCATGAGCGATCGCGTTTTTGTTGCCCAGAATTAGTTTTTGTTTGCTGTAGACTTAACTGCCAAGGGAATTGTCGGAGTAGTAATTTTTTCCGACTTCCCAGAATCGAAATCAGAAGCTTCGGCTTCAGCATCCCATAACCACCACTGCTTGACATAGAGAATTTGCCGTAAGGGAGTTTTAATTGCTATTAAAAACATTCCTATAGATAGCAAACACCATACTGCTGGCCATTCATTAATATTGTTAGTTAACATCCTAGCAGCCAAAGGCCCAACTATAAGATGATAAACCGTAAATTTCCAAGAACCATAAATCAAAGGAGCGACAAACACGGGAATATAATATCCCAGAGTCAACCACTTCAATCCATTCATTGGTACATTCCAGGCAATGTGCCAATTTCCAGACACAGAACAAAGTTGACTACCACATAGAGGTTCGTATCCTATAGTGCAAGTTCCAGCCCAGGCAAAGGGGTATAGTTTGACCAACATCAAGATTACACCGACAAAACATGAGCCATAGATGAATGGAGAAATCTTTTGCCTGCTTCTCTCTGGAATAAAATGCAATGCTACAGCATTGATAAAAAACGGCTGGAAGATAATATGCAACACTCCAAAGAGAGTAAGCAACTGATTTAAAGGCAAATCTGGTTGATCGATTACTGTATAGGTAAATGCCTGAAGCAATTC
>JBHJNX010000049.1:0-24446 GCA_050330335.1 Pleurocapsa sp.
TGCTTTCCTTCTTTTATACTACGAATATTGTTATGCAGACTAATTTCTAATTACCCCCAGGAGGATTTAATGATTGCGCCACTATCTCAGATACCCGATAACCGAAACTGTACTACTATACTTTCCTTCTTTTATACTACGAATATTGTTATGCAGACTAATTTCTAATTACCATTGTTAAATGCTTAATGAGCGTTAATAGCAAATAAAAATTGATAATTACAAGATGCCGATTTAAACAAACAATAGACCAATGAAAAAGATAGCATTATTTGGAACAAGTGCCGACCCGCCAACAGCAGGACATCAAACTATTTTACGTTGGTTAGCACGACATTATGATTTAGTAGTAGTCTGGGCATCGGACAATCCCTTTAAACAACATCATACTAACCTGCAAGAGCGGACAAAAATGTTACGTCTGGCAATTGCAGAGATCGATACTAGCCAAGACAATATTAGTTTACACCCCGAATTGAGCGATCGCCGTACTTTAATTACTGTTAATAAAGCCCAAGAAAAATGGGGAAAAGAAACTGAATTTACTTTAGTAATTGGTTCAGATATTCTGTCACAAATTACTAGCTGGTATCGCATCGAAGAACTATTAACAGAGGTAAAAATTTTAGTCGTACCGCGCCCTGGATATAAAATTAATGCAACAGATTTAGAAGCATTAAAAAATCTCGGCGGTAGATGTTCAATTGCCACATTAAATGCTCCCAAAGTTTCTTCTAGTGCCTATCGTTTACAAGGAGATGAAAGTGTTTTAACTCCAGCCGTAGAAAAGTATATTTTGCGACAGGGTTTATATGATGTTGAACCAGAGAATAGTAATCAAGAAACCGAAAAAGTATGAAAACAAATTCACAAATTGAGACTCAAAGTAAATATAAATTAGCTGATTTTAAAGTAGGAGTAGATAATGTTATTTTTTCCGTAGACACACAAGGCGATCGCCTGCTAGTTTTGTTACGAAAAAGAACAGAAGAACCCTTTATTCATCGTTGGAGTTTACCTGGTACTTTAGTCAGACAAGGAGAATCATTACAACAATCAGCTTATCGAACTTTAGCTGAAAAGATTCAAGTTAATAATTTATATTTAGAGCAATTATACACCTTTGGTAAACCAGGAAGAGACCCCAGAGAAAGACCAGAAAGTTTTGGGGTGAGATATCTTTCAGTCAGTTATTTTGCCCTAGTAAGATATGAAGAAGCTAAAATAATTGCCAAACCAGAACATAATATTTCTTGGTATCAAGTAAAAGAAGTACCTAAACTCGCTTTTGACCACAATCAGATCTTAGAATATGGCTACAATCGACTAAAAAGTAAATTAGAATATAGCCCGATCGCTTTTGATGTTTTGCCAGATGAATTTACTTTAAACGAAGTTTATCAACTATATTGTACAATTTTAGGCGATAATTTTTCCGACTACTCTAATTTTAGATCGCGGTTATTAAAATTAAAAATACTATCAGATACAGGAGTAAAAGTATGTCGGGGTGCAGGTCGTCCTGCAAGTTTGTATCAATTCAATTCAGCAGCATTTGCGCCGTTAAAAGATAAACCATTACTATTTATTTAAAATAATATGAAACAGCCAGAAGATTGTTTAAATATTGAAGATATTAGAACCAAAATAGATAATCTTGATCGCGAAATTATCACCGCACTCGGTAAGAGATTTAAATATATTTATAAACTTCTTTGCGTCTTTGCGCCTTTGCGTGAGAAATAACCATCATGAAAATAGCGATCGCCCAACTCAACCCAACAATTGGTGACATTACCAATAATGCCAAACAGATATTAGCCGCAGCCGAAGCAGCAGCCCAACAAGATGTACGGCTATTACTCACCCCCGAATTATCCCTCTGCGGCTATCCCCCTAGAGACTTGCTACTGTATGCAGGCTTTATTAAATCAATAGATAAAAAACTACAGGAAATTGCCCAAAGAATCCCCCCAGGTATAGCCGTCTTAGTAGGTACGGTAGAAAACAATCCCCATGCAACTTCCAAAGGGCAAAAACCCCTATTTAATAGTATGGCATTACTCGATGGCGGAAAAGTGCAGCAGGTATTTCACAAACGTCTGTTACCAACCTATGATGTATTTGATGAAGACCGTTATTTTGAACCTGGATATCAAGCCAACCACTTTAGTTTAGACTCTCTGCGATCGCCCCACAACCTAGTGGAACAACAATGGCATTCTCTATCTATTGGAGTGACAATTTGCGAAGACTTGTGGAATGACGAAAGATTTTGGGGAAAACGCAGTTATGAAGTCAATCCCATCGAAGAATTAGCGCGATTAGATGTAGATTTAATAGTTAATCTGTCAGCCTCTCCCTATACTGTGGGGAAACGAAAATTACGAGAAGAGATGTTAAATCATGCAGTAACTTCTTACCAAAAACCAATATTATATGCCAATCAAGTAGGAGGAAATGACGATTTAGTCTTCGATGGTAATAGCGTCGTATTTAATAATGCAGGGGAAGTAGTTTGTCGCGCCAAAAGTTTTGAGTCAGATTTAATAATAGTTGAATTTGACGAAGTCAGAGGAAGCTCCGTCGTTTTACGGCGGAGTCTCTCTGACCAGTTAATTTCTAAATCTCCCCTGAAACAAGATAGGAAAAACCTCAAGATCACTGATGAATATTCGCAAAATGAAGAGATCTTTGCAGCTTTGGTATTGGGAGTAAGAGACTATACTCGCAAGTGTGGTTTTAGTAAAGCTATTTTAGGCTTGAGTGGCGGAATCGATTCGGCTTTAGTTACAGCGATCGCTACTGAAGCATTAGGGGCGGAAAATGTTTTAGGGATATTGATGCCTTCTCCCTATAGTTCGGATCATTCTATCACCGATGCCCTAGATTTAGTTAATAATTTGGGCATTAACAGCCAGCAAATTCCCATCACCGAAGGGATGACAGCTTATGATCGCTTGCTAGAACCCTTATTTAAAAATACCGAATTTGGAGTAGCTGAAGAAAATATTCAGTCACGAATTCGGGGAAATTTATTAATGGCGATCGCCAATAAATTTGGTTATTTACTTTTATCTACTGGTAATAAATCAGAAATGGCTGTAGGTTATTGCACCTTGTACGGCGATATGAATGGTGGATTGGCAGTTATCGCCGATGTTCCCAAAACTCGCGTCTTTAAATTGTGTAAATGGTTGAATCGCGATCGCCAGATTATACCCGAAAATATTATTACCAAACCACCCAGTGCTGAATTAAAACCAGGACAAAAAGATGAAGATTCCCTGCCACCTTATGAGATACTAGATGATATACTAGAGCGCATTATCTGCCAACATCAATCAGAAGCAGAAATAGTCCAAGCCGGATATGATCGCGCTACAGCCGCCAAAGTCATGAAATTATTTGCCCGTGCCGAATTCAAACGCCGTCAAGCACCTCCAGGGATTAAGATAACCGATCGCGCTTTTGGTACGGGCTGGCGGATGCCTATTGCCAGTCGTTGGTTAGCAATATAGATTCAATTTTTTAGCATTTGTTGCAATCGCTTTTTACTGTTTTGTACGATAGGCTTGTTCGGGATGATTTAATCTATCAGGATATCGTAATTCCATAAGCCCTTCTTCTACCATTTTTTTGAGAAATCGAGTTCTAAGGGTGGAATTAGTGCGATCGAGAATTACCTCCAATTGCTGTAAGGTTAAAAATCTTTCACTACATACTTTTAAAATTACCTCTCGCATTAAATCTGGCGGAACTTTACCTTTATCTCTTACAGGTTTTGCGATCGCCTTAAGATTTTCTAAATGATCGGAGCTTAACTGAGAAGTTGAAGTATTTTGAAGTAAAGATAGTAAACTTGTATCGTCATAGCGATCGCACTTTACAAGAATCTACAAGCAATTACTATTTAAGGACAGTTTACAAACTGCCCTTACAACTAGTTTAAACTTTAAACTTTTCTACAATCCGTTTCATGGCTTCGTTGACATTTTCTCTACTGTTAAATGCCGAGATGCGGAAATAACCTTCACCTGCCGCACCAAAACCCGATCCGGGTGTACCGACAACATTGCAAGTATGAAGCAATTTATCAAAGAAATCCCAACTAGACAATCCATTGGGAGTTTTTACCCAAACATAAGGGGCATTTTTTCCACCATATACTTCTACACCTGCGGCGGTTAGTTGTTGGCAGATAATTTGGGCATTTTCTAAATAGAAATTAATTAATTCTTTGGTTTGTGCCTGTCCAGCTTCAGAGTAAACTGCTTCTGCACCCCGTTGTACGATATAAGATACCCCATTAAATTTAGTCGATTGACGGCGATTCCACAGTTGCCATAATTTAACATCCGAACCATCAGACGCTTTACCAGTTAGGTTTTGGGGTACGACAGTAAAAGCACAACGAGTACCTGTAAACCCAGCATTCTTAGAAAAAGAACGGAATTCGATCGCGCAATCAGTAGCCCCTTCAATTTCATAAATGGAATGAGGTAAACTGGGGTCGGTAATAAATGCCTCGTAAGCCGCATCAAAAAGAATTAACGAACCATGTTGTCGGGCATAATCTACCCAAGCTTGTAGGTGTTCTTTAGTAGCCGTTGCCCCTGTAGGATTATTGGGAAAACACAGATAGATTAAATCTACCTTCTCAGTAGGAATTTCAGCGGTAAAATTATTATCGGCACTGATGGGTAAATAAACTAAACCCTGATATTTGCCAGTTTCGTCCGCTTCTCCCGTATGTCCCGCCATAACATTAGTATCAACATACACAGGATAAACCGGATCGGTAACAGCAATTTTATTATCCTTACCAAAAATATCGAGAATATTGCCGCAATCGCACTTAGAACCATCTGAGATAAAGATTTCCGCAGCATCAATCTCACAACCGCGACTTTGAAAGTCATAAGCCGCAATTTTCTCTCTTAACCACAAATATCCCTGTTCTGGCCCGTAGCCTTTAAAAGTCGAGCGATCGCCCATATCCTGAGTAGCTTGAATCATCGCCTCGCGACAGGCTTGAGGTAAAGGTTCGGTAACATCTCCAATACCAAGTTTAATTATTGGTGCATCGGGGTTAGCCCCAGCAAATGCGTTAACTCTTCTAGCAATTTCGGGAAAGAGATATCCTGCTTTGAGTTTGAGGTAGTTATCGTTGATAGTCGCCATCGATCATTATTCTTAGAAACACCATCTATCAAGCTTACTGTTATCTGGGTGCAAAATGTTGTTCAGAGACATTCTAGCAGTTAGTATATTTTATTACTTCTAACTATCGAAAGGAGATCAGATGTTGAAATAGCTTATATTAGTTGATTTAAATACATTTTTTAGACTAGTTAATCTGACTATGAGCCAATACCATATCAGTATATTTATCTAAAAATTTACTTCAAACCATTAGATTTATTGGCACAGTTGATCAGTAGATTTTATTTGTCTTCACTTAACAGCTTATGATTTGGTATTCTTAAATGCAATATTTTTTAATGAGTAAAGTTAATTTGACTAAAACTAAACAAGCTAAATGGTACAGTGGTAGCGAGCGTATTTCTGTTGATTTTTTGAACAGAAAAATAGATTTTATGACTATGGAAGCTGCCCTAGAATCTATAGTTCAAGCAGCGATCAAAGGAAAAAAAGTAGTTGTAGCTAATTACAATATCCATGCTTTTAATCTGTCAATGTTAATGCCCCGATTTTTGAACTTTTATGAAAATGCCGAATACAAAATTTGTGATGGCATGGGAATTCTCAAGGGACTAAATTTTATGGGCATTTCTCTTCCCTCAAAATATAAAACACCTTTAACCTTGCTAGTACCGAAGCTATTAGATTACTGCGATCGCTACAAATTTTCGGTATTTCTGTTGGGTTCTAAACCACAAAATTTAGAATTTGCCTTACAAAAACAACAAGCTAAGTATCCTCTAGTTAAACTTGCCGGTCATCATGGATATTTTGACAAAGAAGATTTTCAGGAAAATAACGCCGTAATTGATAAAATCAATGGCTTCAAGCCGGATATCCTGATTGTGGGTATGGGAATGCCCCTACAGGAAATGTGGATTCAACAAAACTACGAACAGATTGATGCTTCAGTAATTATCCCCTGTGGTGCAGTAATTGATCGCTTGGCGGGGTTAGTTCCCGATTGTCCGTTGTGGATGTCTAACGTTGGTTTAGAGTGGCTATATCGTCTGATTAGAGAACCTAAACGTTTGGCTAGTAGATATTTATTGGGTAACCCCCTATTTTTCCTCAGTGTACTTTGGGCTAAATTTCATAACCCCGATGAAACTAAAATAATTGATCGCCACCAAGAATGTCTAAAGCAGATGGCCAAATCCGTCTCAAGAATAATAAAGTAATTAATCTCTAAACTTATCTCAGTTTATATGTTTAGTCCTCAAGTCAGTATTGTAGTCCCCGCTTATAATGTTGCTAATTATATTAAAGATGCGTTAGTTTCCCTAGAGAATCAATCATTTCAAGACTTTGAAGTTTTGGTAGTAAATGATGGTTCAACAGATAACACTGCGGAAATAGTTCAATCTTTTACTAGTCGCGATCGCCGTTTTCAACTGCTGCAAAAACCCAACGGGGGTTTATCATCTGCCCGTAACTACGGAATTCGTCATGCTAGAGGTGAATATATTGCCTTATTAGATGGAGATGATCTCTATGGTGAAGACAAATTAGCCACTCATGTTAAGATTCTGGCAACTTCTCCCCAAGTAGGTTTAGTCTACAGTGCCTCTAGAACCATTCGCGATGATGGTAGTCCGACGTTTATTTCTTTAAGTGGTAAACCAATTAAATCCGATCCCCTAGCATCATTACTCTGTAAAAATTTTATCGGTCATGGTTCTAATGCAGTGTTTCGTCGCTGCATTTTTGATCAAATAGGAGGATTTGACGAAAGTTTGCGTAGTTGTGAAGACATCGATTATTGGCTGAGAATTGCCGCTACCAGACGCTGGAAATTTCATCGAGTATCCAGCATTCAGTGTTTTTATCGAGTTCGTCCTTCTGGGTTATCTTTCGACGTGCAAGAAATGGAAAATACCCAAACTAGAGTAATCGATGCTGCCTGTCAGCGCGATCGGGAGTTAGTTAAATCTACTTTACCTACCGCCCGTGCTTATATGTATCGCTATTTAGCCAGGGTTTCATTAACCTGTGGAAATAAAGTTGCAGCCAGAGGATATATTGATCGTGCCTTAAATTCAGATAGCTCGATTTTTCTGCGAGACCCGCGATCGCTATTGACTCTATTATCTGTCCGTCTTGCCCCTCTATCTCAATTAATTATCCAACAGTCTTTAAAACAAGTCAAATCTAAAACCAATTAATTACTTAAAACTACAATCACATAGTAAACAAGAGATTCCATTTAGTACAGTATAGAAAACTAATCATGAAAGTTTGCTACTTTATTCATAGCTATAAACTTCCCGAACAGATTTATCGATTGGTTAATCTGATTAACAATGAGAGTCCCGATTCTTTAATTGTTGTTAGTCATGATTCTCAGGGATGTGCTATCTCAGAAGAAAAACTACAAACATTGCCCAATGTAGTGCTTTTATATGGCAAGGGTGGTAGAGGAGATTTTTTAACAATTCAAAAGCTTTTAGATGGCATTGATTTCTTATTAAAAAATAAATTTGATTTCGATTGGTTTGTCCATCTTTCCGCTCAAGATTATCCCGTTAAACCCATTCAAGAAATTGAACAATGTCTGAGTCAAAGCAATTTTGATGGTTTTTTAGAATACGAAAATTTACTAACTTCTCCCAATGCTAAAAAAGTCAGAGAAAGTAAAAGTCGCTATTTTTATAAATACAAAAAAATTACCAATCAACTACTAGAATTAGCAAAAACTTGGTTAAAGCCAGTAAAAATATTAAATTATCTTCAGCCTTTATTGAGAATTGATTGTGCCTATGGTTTGACTATCGGATTAAGACAATCAACTCCCTTTAATGAAAATTTTATTGGTTATAGAGGATATTTTTTTTGTACTCTTTCTCGGCAATGTATAAATTATCTTCATGAATATTGTCAAGAAAATCAAAAAATCATTAAGTATTTTAAAAGTGTATCTGTTCCCGAAAATTTAGTTTTACAGACGATTTTACTTAATAGTAAAAAGTTTAAATTTGTCAATGATAGCCAAACTTACAGTGATTTTTCTCAAAGTACTAATGGACATCCAAGTGTTTTAGAAACAAAAGATTTACCTAATATTTTTGCCAGTCAAAAACATTTTGCCAGAAAGTTTGACATCAATCGCGATCGCCAAGTTCTAGATTTGATAGATTCAAAAATCATGAAAAATGTCTGTAAAACAAGATGAAAAAAGTCAAGAGTTTTATCCCTCAATTAAATGTAAATACTTTCAAAAATATATTATGAAAAAATCAGTGCGAATTGCTCAATCAGTGCATGATTTAGAAAATTTTGCTGAGTTGGTCAGAAATCAGTCTAAATTTCAACTAAAACCAATAAAGCTATCTGATCAAAATGACTGGATCGTTAAAGATGACTGTCTGTCTCATAAATCAGGTGGCTTTTTCTCTTTGTGTGGCTACCGTGATCAGCAGCACGATTTTGAGGCACTTGTACTTTTCCAACCACAAGGGGCTTTTAATGGTATGGCTATTCATTGCAGAGATGACAGGGTATATCTGCTTTTACAAGCACGAGTAGAACCAGGAAATTCCCGTTTAGTGCAGTATGGCCCTACCATTCAGTCTACTCCTGCTAATTATCTTCGCTTACACGGAGGCAAAAAAACGGCCTACTTAGAGTTCTTTTTTGAATATCGTGCTGGGGTAAAAGTACTAGAAAATAGCACTCAGTTAGATTTGGGAAAACGCTATTATCAAAAAACAAAATTACTATCTTATATCCAGCTAGAAGAAATGTGCCAATGTGAAGAAAATACGATCTGGGCACCTTTAGATATAGTTGCACGAGTTATCGACCATGATAACTTTTTAAATACCGATCTCCGTTCCATGATTGGTGTATTCGATTGGGATAGTTTATTTGACAAATCATTAATTAACAACTTTTCTAGCAATTTGACTTTGCCTGTAAAACGTCAATCAAAAAATTCAGGAGGTCTAATTTCCTTAGCTGCTTTAAGGAAATGGAAATTAACTGATGAAGGAATTGAACCCAAGGCCAATGTAGCAACGTCGGCAAAATTATACCAAGTCATTTGTACCAATAGAGAAGTAGGTCAATGGATACAACCCTTGTTTTTATGCAACGGCATAGGTTTAGTGTTGCTATATCAACGCTTGAAAAATGGCAAAAAAGAGTTTTTATTGCAAAAAGGAAGAGAATTTGGAGTCTCTGGAAATACTGTTTATTTACCTTCAGAAGTTGTATATCCTGATGAAAATAAACAAATCTCTTTACCTGAAGGAGAAGTGCTAATAGATCTGCTTCAATCTGAAGAAGGCGGACGTTTTCTGAAAAACGAAAATCGCTATCAATTGGTACAAGTAGACGAAGCATTTGCTCTTGGCGATGAACACATCTGGGTAAGTATACCTGAGTTAAAAACATTACTTTCTACTTCTAACATGGTCAGTATTCAACTCAGGTGTATTGCTTCATTGCTCTTACCTACTTTAAATCCTTTGGTGGGTTCTGTTGCCAAACAAGTAGCCGTCGTGTAATTGGCATAATTTTAAAATTAACTGATAACTGATTAATGAAACCAACTAAGCTGATAAAAAGTAGTTTTTGGATTACAGTTAGCACTTTTGCCCAACGCTTTTTTGCTTTACTGAGTAATTTAATCTTAGCAAGATTATTATTGCCTTCAGAATTTGGCGTAATTGCGATCGCCTATGTATTTTGGTCGTTTTTTACTCTATTTACTCAAAGTTCTACTGGGTTTTTTATTCTTTATAAAGGAACAGAAGATAAAAGATATCTCGATACTACCTATACTATCGGTCTGATTATTGGTTTGATAGTTGCATTAGGTTTAGTAGTTACAGCACCCTTTGTGGCAATTTTTTTCAACGAACCCAATCTCAAGCTATTGCTATTACCTTATGCTTTAAATCTTCAGTTATCTACTGTGTATTATACCTATGCAGCTGTAATGACCAGTCAGATGCAACATCGAGAATTAGCCAATATTAATTTTATCAGTTCGGCAGCCAGGCTGATCTTAACTACTGGTGCAGCACTAGCAGGTTTTAGTTATTGGTCTTTTGCTGTCGGAGATACAGCTTTTTGGTTACTCGGTTCATTCCTGGCTCGTGATCAATCAGGTCATCATCTTCAGATTAGTTTGAATGCTAAACTCAGAAACGAAGTTATCTCTTACTGTGCTGGTGAAGTAGGCTCAAGTTTTGGCTTTTATGCTAACTCTAATCTTGACAACTTTGTAGCGGGGAAATTTTTAGGACAAGCCAATCTAGGCTACTACAACCTAGCTTATCAATTATCTATGGCACTTTCCACTATTCTCAATCCGGTTATTAACCAGTTGGGAATTCCTTTATTTGCCAAGATGAATCATCCTCAACAACAAAAAAAAGCTCTATTTGAGATTACTAAAGAAATTGCCTTTCTGGCTACTCCTCTATTTATCTTAGTATTTTTAGTTCTAGACAAATCAACCCTAGCCCTCATCTTTGGTGCTAATTGGACTCCTGTAGCCTCAATTTTACCCTGGTTGCTGTTTGCGGCATATTTTCGTGTACTTAACAGCCCCTTGAGATCGATGTTAGTTGCCAAAGGTTTGCCCAAAATTAATGCCACCGTTAATCTGACTATTGCCCCCATAGCTGTAGTGGGATTTTATCTGGGAGCCAAATATGGAGGTGTCATTGGAGTTAGTATTGCTGCGGCATTAGTTTTAGGAATAGTTTGGACGCTTTACTGGTGGTGGCTTGGTTGCAATGCCCTGGGTTGGTCGATTGGGGAATTTATGATTCCCTGTTTTCAACCTATGTTGATTTCTTTATTACCTTTACTGATTTCTGTTAGTTTACCTAGTATAGTTAAAGCGATCGCTTTTGGGCCAATATATCTCATCTTTTTGCGATTTTTTGCTGCCCAACAATTTTTTAACTATTACAAATTTGCCATTAGTATGGTTCATCGAATTTTTAACAAAAACGATGGTAATTCATTGTATAAATAACTCTAAAACAATAATTAACTTAATTATGCCTGAAAAAACAGTAGATCTAGCTATTTTTATTCGTAGCTTTCATGGTGGTGGAGCAGAAAAAACTATGCTCTCACTAATTAAAAATTTTATTGAACGGGGTTTAAGAGTAGACTTGTTATTACCCAGAGCAGAAGGGCAGTATCTAGAACAGCTTCCTTCTCAAGTTAGGTTAATTGACCTCAAATCTCAGTGGATTCCTGCTAGTTTACCCAAATTAATTTCTTATTTACGCCGAGAGCGTCCTCAATCTTTACTAGCAGCCTTACACTATCCCTCGGAAATTGCCATTTTAGCCAAATATTTAGCTCAAGTAAAAACTAAGGTAGTTGTAATTGAACAAAATACTCTATCAGTAGAAGCCAAAAATTCTCCACAACTTTCAGTTCGTTTAAATCCTTTAGGGGCTAAAATTTTCTATCCTTGGGCAGATAAAATCGTGGCTGTATCTCAGGGAGTTGCGCAAGACTTAGCACAAACTGCTTCATTAAATCTAGAAAAAATTAAAGTAATTTACAATCCAGGTATTACTCCAGAAGTATATCAACAGGGTCAAGCACCAGTAGACCATCCCTGGTTACAACCCGGACAGCCTCCTGTCATTCTCGGTGTAGGTAGATTGCATCCACAAAAAGACTTTCCCACTTTAATTCGGGCTTTTGGCAAAGTTAAACAGGTGCGCCCTGCACGCTTAATGATTTTGGGTACGGGACCTCAAGAATCAGAACTCAAAGCCTTAATCAACAAATTAGATTTAAACAACGATGTCGCCTTAGCTGGTTTTGTCCAAAATCCTTATGCTTATTTGGCTAAAGCTGCGGTTTTTGCCCTGTCTTCTATTTATGAAGGTTTATCTGTAGTTTTAGTCGAAGCTATGGCATTAGGAACTCCAATTGTTTCCACAGACTGTCCCAGTGGCCCATCGGAGATACTAGATCGCGGTAAATATGGTTTACTAACACCTGTCGGAGATGTTGAAGCAATGGCACAATCAATTTTAAAAGCTTTAAACAGCGCAACCACTAAAGCCGACTCACCATGGCTAGAACAGTTTACCATTGAAACTTGTTCCCAAAAATATCTAGAAGTTTTAGGTTTCAACCCTACTTCCCAAATTAAACAAGCAAATTTGCTGTGAAGATGCCAGGAAAAGCTAATGTTATATTTAGACCGCGATCGCTCTAGTCAGAATTACTACCAAATCAAACATCATACATTTTCCTTTGCCGAACGAATTATTTATTGGACTGCTATCTTAACTCCTGTGTGGTGGCTTTTGGGAATACAGCAGTTATTTTATCCTCTAGTAATGGCTGGGTTACTGGCATTGGTTTTTGATGTCTCTAAACTTTTCCGAATTGATTTACCTACTGCTGTTTGGGCCTGGTTGGCAATGTCACTTATCATGCTTTGGACAGCATTTTTGGGCATTAACAGTGGGGGATTCGAGTTGCCCTCTGTGGCGGCGGCGTTAGTAACATTTATTAAAAGTTATTTTTTAATTTTTGCTTGTCTGGCATTGCCTTTTTTTAGCACCATTAGAGTCCAAGTAGTAACCCGTGCTGTTAGCTGGATGTCAGTGGGGATGTTAGGCAATATGATTTTACAAATGGGATTACTGATAGTTGGTGTTAACGACCTCAAACTTACTCCTCCAGCCGCCATGTTACTTCCCGGAGAGCCTCCTGCAAGTATGTTAATTCAATCTCCCTTACTTTCTGACTTTTTTAACATTCCTTTTCCCAGAACCGTATTGCATACTGCCGATCCTCCAATTTTAGGAGTTTGCGGTTTATTATGTTTTATTATTTGTCTGGCAGAAACAGATCCTCGACTGCGTCGTTTAGCTTTAACTGGTTCTTTAGGGTCTTTAATTATTAGTTTCAGTCGTAGTTCTTGGGTGGGACTACCAATATTTTTCCTAATTTTTTATCTATTTCGTAGTAAACTAGCAACTCAGCTTTCTTTGTGGGCTGGCACTATAACTTTTTTATTATGTACTTGGCTCGAATTAACCGTAAAAGAACTCTTACAAACACCATCACAACTATTTAATGATGCACGGGCATCATCTTCGGAAACTAGAGATTTAGTAGTGGAAGCAACACTTAAAGCATGGCAAGAAAAACCCTGGTTGGGCTGGGGAATAATTAGCGGTAAAGCCTGGCTATATGAAGATGAGTATATTACTTTGGGGTCTTTTTCTACTTATGCAGCTGTGCTTTATTTAAACGGTATTATTGGGTTCATAATCTTTATTACAGCTTTAATTTTGACTTTGTTTTTCTTTTATGAGCCAGCAATAAAAGGTAACATATTATGTCAAAGAGCATTTGCTAGTTTAGTGGTATTTTATTTACTAATCCAAGCAACCCCTTTGAGTTGGATGGCAATTTACCTCTGGTTCTTCTTTGTTTGGTTGGGAGCAATTATGAAAACAATAAAAGAACAAACTCCAGTTATCTCTAATTGGCAGCAGTTATCTATAAAAGATAAATTACGCTCTTAAATCAACTTTCTTGGCTGTATTTTTTTTAAACAATTATATTAATTAATTCTCTAAACAACAAAATGGATAAAATATTTACCCTGATCGCAAGGCACAAATCTTTTTTATTAGCTTTTAACGCCGCAGTTTTAGTTTTGGCAATCGGCAAACTGGTGTTTTCTACTTCTAAATGGATTGCCGAAGCGCAATTAATTTTGCCAAACAATACTGGCAATTTAGACGCTAATTTAGGAACTTTAGGTTCTTTGAAAAGTGGCGAAGTTAATTTTTCTAATACCCTCGATCCTCTCAAGGCACAACAGTCAATTTTATTGAGCAATCCCGTATTGCAGCAAGTTTATGCTGAAGATCCAAAACCAGAAAAACTTGATCGCTTGATTAAATATAAAAAATTATTTGATGTGGCAATCGTCGAGAAATCTAATACCCTAGCACTTAATGTCACGGCTCCCGACCCAGAGTTAGCTGAATTAAGAGCTTCACGCTGGATTGAAGCCTACCAAGACCGTCTCAACAGTTTACGAGAAGTTGACCGTCAAAGTCGAGCATCCTTTAACGACGAACAAATTAAAGCGGCTCGCGAAAGACTTAATCAAGCTGAACAAGAACTAGCTAAATTCCAAAAAACCTATCGTTTAGTTAATACTGACCAACAAACCAGTAATCTAGTCAAGACTATCGGTGAGTTGACTTCTTTACAACAGCAAGCCCTAGTCAAAGCCGAAGCCAATCAAAAGCAAATCGAAGCTATTTCGGCTCGTCTAGCCTTAAATCCTGATCAAGCTATTCGCTCTCTGAGTTTAGGAGAAGATAAAGATTACCAATTCGTCAAAAATAAATTAATTCAAGTGGAAACAGCTTTATCTGAACTGCGAGCTAATTTTACTGATAGTGAACCTAGAATACAGAATTTGCTGTTGGAACGAGAACAGTTGCAGAGTCAGTTACAGCAGCATCTCAATAAAACTGGAGCAGTTGATTTAGGGCAAATAGATACCACAGTCAGCAGTGACAGAGAAGGAAGATCAAGTCTCATCCAACAGTTAGTATTATTAGAAAGTGAAGTCGAATCCAATCGAAAACAAGCTGAACAGTTAACGATTCAAATTGAAAAAATAAATCAAAACTTAGAATCCATACCAGAAAATCAGGCTCAACTACTTGAGTTGCAAAGAGAAAAAAATATTGCTGAAGGTATCTATCAAGGTTTAGTGGCTCAAGTCCAGCAAGTTAGTATTAACTCTTTTAACACCTACCCCAACGTCCAGGTAATCGACCCCCCCAAAACAGACTCTAAGCCTTCGAGTCCCAATAAAAAAGTAATTATTTTTAGTTTCTTACTAGCTTCTACCTTGGGAAGTGCAGCAATTATTTTCTGGTTAGAAAATCAAAATCCTCTACTAGAACCTAAAGATCTGCTAGCTCATGAGTTTGCCATTATTGTCTGTATTCCCAGATTTAAAGTGGCTAGCGCACCTTTTGATTTGCCTTTTCCTGTACGGGTAGAATTTGAAAAATTAGCCTCAGCAATTAGTGGCAAACCCCAGAAAAACAATCGTATATTAATTACTAGCTCCATTCCCGGAGAAGGCAAAACTACTACCACCATTGGTTTGGCTTTAGCTCTGACAGAATTAGGATGTCGTGTCTTGATGGTAGATGCCGATTATCATCAGTCGGAATTAACCAAACGTTTAGGATTAGTAACGCGGTACGACAGTCAACCAGTGGAAGTACACCCCAATTTAGACCTATTAGTTGCCGCACCACAGTCAGACAAAGTAGCAGCTTTAGTATCTAAAGGTCAGTTTCAAGAAAAAATTTCCCAAGCCGAATCTTTTGGTGAATATGATTATATTTTGCTCGATACTCCACCTGTCAGTCTGACCAGTGAAACTGTGATGATGAGTAAGACAATTCCTAATACACTGTTTGTCATTCGTCCTGGGATCAGTCAACGAGATGCAGTCAAAAGTAGTCTCAATCAACTAACCCATCATGGGGCAAATCTCATGGGATTGGTAGTCAACGATGTTAAGAGTAATACTTTACAACAGTCCTATCCTCAAAACTATTATCTCAATCCAGATAATACCAGTAATAACGAAAGTGCAATAGTAGTTAACAAGTAATCAGTGAAACGTAGACAATTTTGGCAAATAACCCTCGCTAGTGCGGCTGGAATTATTGGCTGTCAGCAATCTCGCCGACTTGATTTAGGCGATCGCCCGACAGAAAAGACAAATTCTCTATCAATTCCTGTCCGTCCTTCGGTTATTCCTACGGAAGTCAAGGTGATTGTAGATTGGTCGAGTGCGATCGCTCAAACCACACCTTTAATGTTTGGTTCTAATGACTATGAAATCATCTATCCTGAAAGAGCAGCAGATAGTAAATTTCAGAGTTTATTGTCAGAGTTAAATATTCCCCTAATTCGGATTCATCATGCAGAATTAAGCGAGCAGTGGACGGATCACACACGGCAAACCTGGGATGAAAACAAAATTAAAGCCGGTTACGACGCTTCCTATTCTTACCGACCTCAAATCGTACAAAATATTCCCCGTTGGCCGAGTTGGATGGCACAAGACTCTAGCGGGTTACTCTCTGCTGAAGAATATGACCGTTATGCCAATTTTTGTGCAGAATTAGTTAATATTCTCAATCATAAACAAAACCGTAATGTTCTCTATTGGGAACCATTGAACGAACTAGACCAAACCTATCAAGAGGCAGGCAAGTTAGAACAACTGTGGCAGATTTATAACCGAGCGGCCATAGCAATGAAACGAGCAGATGGACGCATCAAAATTGGCGGCCCGGTTTTAACTTGGGATAATTCGGAAATTTTAGAGAGTTTTTTAAGTAAGTGCCATCAAAATGTCGATTTTATTTCTTGGCACTCCTATGCTAGTGGAGATGCCAGTGATCCTACAGAGAAAATTATGGCTTTTACTGAAAAATACGGCGAGCAAACCCGCAGATTTCGCTCTTTAGTAGGTAAATATCTTCCTCAACGCCAAATTCCCTTATTTTTAAGCGAATATAACATTAACTATACTTGGGATTCTGGGGAAAATAGGCAGAATACTTATCTGGGTGCAGTGTGGTTTGCTTCTGTGCTAAAACATCTTGCTGACGCTCAAATCGATATGGCAGCTTTTTGGCATCTTAAAGATGGTATCTATGGAGCGATCGACCCCGATAATCGATTGCGAGCTTCTGCCCTGTTATTTTCTTGGGCGGCAAATTATTTAACGGGAACAGTAGTTAAAACGCAAAGCGATCGCCCTTGGTTGGAAACTATGGCAATACAACAACAGAACCACCATCATTCCCTATTATTAATTAATAAATCTGCCGAGGCTGCTAGGGTCAGTTTAATCGGAGCTAATGCCTATTTTGCGAGAGGGAAAACTACCACTCATAGTATAAATATCAACGGCGTTAGAGTTTTTTCTACTCCTGATAATGTCAATCTCAAAGGTCTTGATTTAAAACCCTATTCCCTACTGTTGTTAAGAACCGTGAGTAATTAAATCAAATTAGAATATTTTTTCTCATTCCAAACTATTAATGGCTACTTCAATTGCTCCCTTGATGGCTAAATCTTTATCTGCTAAAACAATATCTTCGGCTTGGGTGCGTTGGGCGATGACTCCACAGATACAAGCAGCTGCAAAACCATAAACTCCTGCCATTTTAAATAAAGTCCCGGCTTCCATTTCATAATTGAGAATGTTAAGGCGGCGATATTGGGCGGTAATACCAGTTAGCCAAGTTTGTAAATTAGGGTTGGCTGAAGATGTTATTCTTTCCTGTCCTTCATAAAATGTATCTACTGAAGCGGTAATTCCTAAATGATAGGGCAACTTCAGGGCGATCGCGCTATTAACTAAAGCAACAGTTAACCAAGGATCGGCGGCGGCAGGATACTCTACTGGCGCGATATCCAAACTTGCACCCTGACGGCATAAAGCAGCCTGAGAAATTACCACACTACCTACTTTGACGTGGGGTTGAATTGAACCACAAGTACCAATGCGGATAAATTTACTCATACCTAGTTGTACCAATTCATTCACTACAATACTTAAAGAGGGTGCGCCCATACCGCTAGTGGCAACTAAAATTGGTTGTTGGTTGGAAAGATTACCTATATAACTATTTAGCCCTCGATATTGTGACAGTAATTTAACATTTTGTAAGTAATTTTGAGCAATATAACGAGTTCTCTCTGGCTCTCCAGACAATAATACTATTTGAGGCTGTCGTCCATTGAGGTCTTCTTTTGTAAAGCCAATGTGATAAAATGTCATTTTTTTAAAATTTTGAATATACACTTAAAACTGTTCGGCATGAAAGAAGTTTTATTGATTACTATTGACTATTAATTAATTGACTATTAATTACCGTTCACTGTTGACTGCTCACTGATTATTGATATCTTACGATGCTTACTCTCGAAAAATTCCCAGCGATCGTCAATTGTTGTCAAACTAGTAACGTAGGAAAAAGATTACCTAATGCGCTTTACGTCCACATCTGCGCTTTGGCTACTCTTGATCCTCTTTTACGAGACTACGAACACCGCGCCAGGGTTTTAGTAGAAGATGTAGATAGTGTAAATAACGCCACCATTGTTAAGTTTGGTACTGATAAACCAAAAATATCTTATTTATATTATCCTGACTTTGATCGCGACCCCCATCCCAAGTTAGAAAAAAGTATCATTGTCGATTTAGCCAATCAAGAAGTTTCCCAAAGGTATTATCAAAACTCAGAAAATCCTCCTATTCTCCATCGCAAGGAAACTTTTGTCACTTCAGATTATCCTTTGTATCGAGAATTTGCTGAACTAACTCAAGAAGAAGTCAGTTTGGGTTTGTTGGATAATTCTCGCTTTATCGGTACTTTACAGGAATGGAAGCGACTGTTATGGCAACAGGGAATTGATTTTGTCGGACATCATTTGGTATGTCCCATCGATCCTACTAATTCTGGTAAAAAAATGGTGTGTATTGAACGACATAAAGCAGCTTTAAAACGCAATGAATTATCTCGTCCGGTGAGAATTGCTTTAGAAACGAATTTATTCACCGAAGGAAGTACTTTTTTTGATTACGGTTGCGGTTTTGGTGGAGATATCCACAGGATAGGCGATCGCGGTTATGCTAGTGCAGGGTGGGATCCCTATTACTGTCCTGATGTTCCCTTACAATCTGCCGATATTGTTAATCTTGGTTATGTGATTAATGTTATTGAAGATATGGCAGAAAGGCGAGAAGCTTTGATTGCAGCTTGGAAATTAACTAAAAAAGTCTTGATCGTCTCGGCGCAAGTATTAGTAGACGATCGCCGTCGTGGTTTAGTGGCATATGGTGATGGTGTTATTACCAATCGTAATACTTTTCAGAAATATTACGAACAAGAAGAATTAAAATTATATATCGAGCAAGTATTGGGAGTGGATGCTATTCCAGCCAGTTTGGGGATTTATTTTGTCTTTCGCGACGAAACCCAAGCTGAATCTTTTCGTGCCGATCGCTTGTATTCTCGGATTAGCACCCCACGAATTCAAATTGAAACTAGAAATTTTGAGGATTATCGCGAATTATTAACGCCGTTAATGAATTTTTATACCCGCAGGGGTAGATTACCAGTTAAAGGAGAATTAGCCGAAGAAGACGCTATTAAAGCTGAATTTCGCGGTTATCATCGAGCTTTTAAATTAATTCTACAAGCCACAGATGAAACTGAATGGGAAGAAATTGCTGAAAAACGTCGTCAAGATTTATTGGTATATCTGGCTTTGGCTAAATTTGGTGGTCGTCCTAGTGTCAGACAATTATCTCCTGAACTTAAAACCGATGTCAAAGCTTTATTTGGTAGTTACAAGCAAGCCTGTCTGATTGCGGATATGTTACTGGTTAACGTCGGAGATCTCAGAAAAATTGCTAATTTATGTCAGACGAGCAAAATTGGCAAACAACTTGATCGCGCTTTAGCTATTCACGTTAGTGCCTTGGAAAAACTACCACCTTTACTGAGATTATATGAAGGATGTGCCAGTCGTAATTTTTATCGTCTGGAATCGGCAAATATCATCAAACTTTATTACAATAAGCCGCAAATTACCTATTTAGTATATCCAGACTTCGATCTTGTAGCTCATCCTGCTTTACAAGCCACACTGGAAGTAGATCTGCACAATTTATCTGTAACTTATCATGATATTTCCGACGAAACTAACCCTTTAATTTTGCATCACAAAAATACTTTGGTTGCACCAGATTATCCTCTTTATCAACAGTTTGATCGTCTGATTCAACAAGAAGAAAAATTGGGTTTATTAGATAATCCCACCCTGATTCGTCGCTTTCATAACTGGAGGCGTTGTTTGGCTGTTAATAAACTAAAAATTGAAGGACACGAATTAATCGATTGTTCCCCAAAATTTTAACGATCATATAGATAATTGCCAGAGATTTCCTCCAGATTTAGACCAAGTAGCTACTAATAATTGGCAGCGAAGATCAGCAGCGATCGCTGTAATTTTTTCTGAGGAATCAATTGGTATTTTGAATTGAGTCAGAGAATTGTCTTTGCCGTTAACAATTGCCATATTTCCCAGGCGATCGCATAATAAATAACCCCGTGTTTGAGGAATAATAAAACTGGGAAGAAACGGAAGCAGAATCCGTGTTACTCGCAATGGTTTGAGATCGATTAACAATCCCATAATAGGATGATTTTGACCTCCTTCAAGAGCAAACAGGCGATCGCCATACTGCGGATTATAAGTAATCAGGCGTAAAGCTACTGACAGAGAATAATTACCCAGACAATGACCCCGACGATTAAACAATTGTAAAATGGTGGTATGTTGTCCTTGTTCTTTCTCAGAGAAAACAGCTAGCCCGTAGCGGCGATTTAGGGCAATAATACGACTGGGAAGAGATAGTAAATTTGGCTTTCCTACTACCTTTAAACTGGGCAATTGTAAGATTTCCCAACAGATATTGTCAATTTTATTGGCAAGATAAACTAATCCCAACCATGTACCTTGAGGATCGATGGCGGTTATTAATTTTTTGGCTGGTAAGGAAAATATTGGTAATGAAGTTTTTGAGAAAAAATTAAATTGTTCGGTAGTTATTTTTTGAGGTAAATAGTACATCGAAGCAGATTTAGTCAAAGCAAAACATCCTTGGGGTCGAATTTCCAAACTATCTAAATAGCCATCTAAAAATATCTGCCATTCTTTAATTGCTTGACCAGTTAAAGTAGAATCTGAATATAATTTACCGCAAAGACAATTTTTAGTTTCTAGATAAACTTGTTGAGAATTGATGGCTAAATAAGTAACTGGGTTCGATAATTCTTCTTTACTAATAACCTTTAAAGTAGTGATGCGATCGCTCGGTACTGATAATTGTAAAGCCAATTTGGGTTGAGTTTTGTTGAGTATTTCTTTGGCTAATTGAATCGACTCTAGCATTTTTCCTGCATGAGGAAAGCGTTTTTGGGGTTGAGGTTGCAGAGCTTTGGCGAGTGCTGAATGTAAGATTAATGGGATGCAATTTTCCTGTAATAATTGCGAGACAGAATCTCGAATAACAGGAGGTTTTCCTGTTAATAATTCAAATAAAATTATCCCAACTCCATAAAGGTCACTACGATAAGAAGACCATCCATCTAATTGTTCTGGTGCTTGATAAATGAGACTTTCTTCAGTGAGATCAGAATTTCTTAATGCTTTGAAATTAATTAGATTAAAATCAGCAATTTGTGCTTTCCAATTATTATTATTTAATTTTAATAAAATATTTTCAGGCTTGAGATTACCATGAACTATTCCTCGATTATGAGCATATTCTAAACCAGATAAAATATCGATGATTAATTGTAAATTGCGGTCTAAACTACAATTATTACCACTAGTAATTAGTTGACGTAAACTGCCTCCTTCACCATAATCCATTACTAAATAACTAATATTTTCTGTATATTCTAAATGTTTATAAGCAACTATATTAGGATGATCTAAACTCAGAATAAAATTAAGTTTGTTAATTTTTTTTTGATCATATATTTGATAATTATCTAATTCTTTTAAAGCTACTAATTGTCCATTAGAAACATCAAAAGCTGAAAAAATACGATTAGATGCTTTACATCCTATTAATGTTAAAATTTTGTATTTTAATTGTTGTTTCACTTAGTTTATAACCAAAAAATATAATTTTATTTTGCTGTTTAGTGGTTATGTATTTATCAATTATAATTATGTTTGATCTGCCAATAATAAGTGGTAAGATATTAAATTTTAGAATTTGAGCAAAACTACAGATAAAAACCGCATAAAATGGTAATATTTTACAATTCTAGAGGGTTACTTTTTCTTATCTTACCCTAGCGTAACCTAAGTAGCAATTATTTTAAATAATTACGAGATAGACTTTTTCCAGCAGATTATATATTTCAGGATTTTTTGGGGAACTATATACACAAGTCCTAGCATTTCGTATTAATTATGAAAGATCGTCAAAGTGCAATCGCGATTGCTAAACCGACTCTCAAAGATAGACCAATACATTATGATTTCTCTATTAAAAAGCCATTTCCTTCTAACAAAAGTATAGAAGAACTTTTAGCAGTAGGATATATTGGAGTAGTAGCTAAATTAGCTCAAGATAATGCTTTTGCAGCTGCTGCTTATAAATTCAGAAATAAAATAAAATGGACTATCACTAAAAGTGATGAAAAGCAAGAAACAGGGTTGATGACAAAAGATATTGAAGAGTTACATCAACTATTACAATTTATGTTAAATAAATTCAACTGGTGTCCGATGATTTATTCTTCAGAAGAACCAGAAGAAGTTTTTATTTTTACTCCTAAAAATGATACAGAAAAAGCTGCTATTGAAGCAACAATATCTGGTAAATATGGTTGGCACGGTTCTTTATATTCTTTAGAAATGCAAGAATATCAAGATAATGAAGTTGGATTTATTTTTGCAACTAAACCGCCTAATTCTCCAAACCCTGAATGGTTATTAGTTAAACTAAATCTTGAGCATTATACTGGTTCTTGGAGTCATCATGAAGGAACATTAGAGCAGGTTTATTATATTTGGAAAGAACAAATTCAACTGTCTGAACCTAACTATAATCCAACTCCAGATGAAATTTTAGATGCTTTAAAAGATTAATTTAAGTTAATTTTTTTTTGAGCGATCGCTTTCTTAAATTAGAATGATTGAGTTATTAATCGAAGGCGATCGCTTTTTTATTTAACCAATGCTTTGTATCGGACATAGAGGAGCAATGGGACATGAGCCAGAAAATACTTTGTTATCAATTAAAAAGGCTCTGTCTTTGGGAGTAGATTGGATCGAAGTTGATGTTTATAATATTGAGAATAATTTAGTAGTCATTCACGATCGCTGCTTAGAAAGGACTACTAATGGCAAGGGTTATATAGAAGAACAAACTTTTAGTTATCTTCGTTCTTTAGATGCCGGAAAAGGTCAACAAATACCTACATTATCTGAAGTATTTGATACTGTAAATCGACAAGCTGGAGTTAACATAGAACTAAAAGGTTTTGATACAGCTAATTTAGTTGTCAAACTGATTCAACAGTATATTCAACAAGGATGGAATAAAGCAGATTTTTTGGTTTCTTCTTTTAATCATTATGAATTAGAACGAGTAAAACAACAATGCCCTCAAATAAAACTAGGATTATTAATTTATGGTTTACCTCTAAATTATTTACAAATAGCCCAAGAACTTAAAGCGATCGCTATTATTGTTTCTCTAGATTTTGTGACAGAAAAATTAATACTTGATGCCCATGAAAATGGATTTAAAGTTTTTGTTTATACCGTCAACGAACCCAGTGATATTAATCAAATGCAATCTCTACAAGTAGATGGAATATTTACTAACTATCCAGAACGAGTTTGAATTTTGATAATAATCTTTTTAAAGTAATTATAATTAAATATTTAAAATTTTTTCCTGTCAATCGCGATCGCTTGACTAGGCTATTAGTTTTTTAACTATAAGCGATCGCTAGACTTCATTAGCCGTAATTGAAGTTTATCGAAAACTAAAATATCTTAAAAAAAAACAAAATTAATTTATTTATAGCCCATTGTCATTTAAAATCTCTGTGAGTAATTTAATAATCTGAAATCAAATAAATTATGAGCGATACAATTTTTAGCAAGATTATTAATCGTGAAATTCCTGCTGATATTGTCTACGAAGATGACTTAGTTTTAGCTTTTAAAGACATTAACCCTCAAGCACCAACTCATATTTTGGTTATTCCCAAAAAACCTATTCCTCGTCTATCAGAAGCTACAGACGAAGATGCAGATTTAATTGGTTATTTGTTAATGACTGTGAAAAAAGTAGCCGATACAGCCAATTTAACTCAAGGTTATCGGGTAGTGATTAACAATGGTGCTGACGGCGGACAGACTGTAGATCACCTACATCTACATATTTTAGGAGGTCGCTTTATGAAATGGCCTCCAGGTTAAGCAGTAATCAGTAATCAACTTGTCGAACCAGAAAATGTAAATGAAAAATAGAACCTGGCACTGAGCTATTTTCCCCAGAGGCTACCCTCAAAGTATCTTCGCCGCTACAACGTTTCACTGTCGAGTTCGGGATGGAATCGAAGTGGTACCAT
>JBHJNX010000050.1:0-22847 GCA_050330335.1 Pleurocapsa sp.
AGGGCATCTCGCTACCGCTTCTGGAGAAAGAGTAAGACCAAGTAAAGGCACTGCTTTTACAAGGCGTTTTTCTGTGAAGGAAGAATCCCCACGCCTTTAGGCTGGGGAGTTGTCAAAATTTGCATTAGTTACTATCTAAATTTTTATGCCTCTTAAATAACTTTTTAGTTAACTGAGGAATTTACCCATTTCTTTACAAAAATCTATAAAACTAATGCTATCTTCCTATTTAGTTGTCGATCTACATCATCAAATAGCAAACTTTTTAGCCTTAAAGCTAAAGAAAAAAAACAAAAAAATATTTTAGATTAATTTAATTATTTGTTTCCTCGCCGAAAATACCGATGGAGTTTCAGAAAATCTAAAAATTAATTTCCCTAATTAGCAGTGCATCTAAGTATATTTTTCAGAGTTCTCAGAGAAAATACAGATAAAGTTTTATTCTAAAAAAAACTTCAGGGTAATTACGGTAGTTTTGCATCTAAAAAAAGAGGTCTAATAAAGTCCGATCGCGCAAGATAAAAGTTAGAAGCTAGTCGATATTAATTTTGAGTATTGTCAAGAAAAAAAGGCATTCGCCAAATGTTTCTAGCTTTTAATAAATAATTAAGTAGTTTTGGGAGATAGCTATGAAAATTGACACTTTAGTAGGTATTAACAACTATACTTTAGTCATATATGCCTATCCCGATGGCTTTTATCGTTTCTGTATTATTGACTCCACAGGTATTCCCTATAACTTTGATAGTATGTTTTTAACAGCAGAAGAGGCTAATCAAAAAGGAAAAGATGCTGTCAATTTGGCATATGAATTCGATCTTAATGAATATCAGTTTTAAGCATAAATTATAATTTTTGAATTAATTAAAGTATATTTAACTTAAAATAAATTTAACTATAGTAAATATGCTTTCAGTCTGGCTTCAAATGATTTTTTTTGACCAACGGGTGACTTTCAGAGAAAATACTGAGATAGTTAAAAAAAATAAAAAATTTCAGGGTAATCACGGTAGTTTTGCGGCGCAATTTTAAATTCTAATACTCATTAGTCAGAGAGGGTGGTAAATCCCGTTAAATTACTCAAAGGTCTGACATTTTGCTGATATTGTCAGCCAGTAATTTAGTTTTACAGCATCAATTAAATTAGCAGTAATTGCCAATTCTGATTCAATACTTTAAAACAGTTAGGAGACTCCTCATGAAAATCGACACTTTGGTAGGTATCAACAACTATACTTTAATGGTTTATTCCTATCCCAAAGGTTTTTATAGCTTCTGTATTATTGATCGCAGTGGCGCAACTTACAATTTTGATAGTATTTTTTCCAACTCAACAGATGCTTACTTTAGTGGCAAAAATGCAGTTAAATTAGCATTTGAATTCGATCTCAATAAGTAGAGCGCGATAGTTATTAGTAATTAGTTGAATGGATAAGTTGATTTTGGCTAATTATCGATGTAATTGCTTTAGCTGGTAGAGGTTTGGCAAATAGATATCCTTGAGCATATTCACAATTTAAAGCTCGTAACTGTTTGACTTGTTCAATAGTTTCTACTCCTTCAGCGATCGCATCCATACCTAAAGTATGTGCTAGAGTAATAATGGTCTTGACGATTTCTAAGCTTTCGGCATCAGAATTAAGACTATGGACAAAAGAGCGGTCTATTTTTAAATTATCAATAGGTAGACGGCGTAAATAACTCAAAGAAGAATAACCAGTACCAAAATCATCAATACTCAGCTTGATTTTTCTTTGTTTGATCTGCAAGATGGTGTTTTGAGTATTCTGTCCCGAATCTACTAAAACTCGTTCGGTGATTTCCAGTCTCAAACAACTAGGATTTAAACCAGTTTTTTGTAAAATTGTGTCTAAGTTGTCGATAAAATTAGGTTCTTGAAGCTGCTGGCTAGCAATATTGATACTAATTTTTAAATTACCTATTCCTGGTATAGTAGCATATTCTTGTTGCCAGTCTACCAATTGTTGACAGGCTTCTGAGATTACCCAGTGGCCAATAGGTGTAATCAAGCCCGTATCTTCAGCAATCGGAATAAAATCTCGTGGAGAAATAAAACCCTGTTGGGGATGTTTCCAACGGATCAAAGCTTCAAATCCGGCTAGAGTATTATTTTCTAGATAAATTATTGGTTGATATTGTAGGCTTAGTTCTCCATTGCTCAAAGCCAGACGGAGATTACGTTCTAATTCAATAGTTTTGAGGGTTTGGAGATACATAGTCTGATCGAATATCTCATATCGGGCTTTTCCTTTATCTTTAGCCTGATACATAGCTATGTCTGCATCCCGTAACAATTGGGAACTATTTTGATAACCAGTAGAACTGAGGGCAATACCGATACTGGCACTGGTAAAAATAGTTTGGCCTTCTATAGTAAATGGTAAACTGAGTCGATGTTGCAAGCGATCGCCCACTTGAGTTGCATCGGCTAAACTCTGGATATCGTCTAAAAGAATGACAAATTCGTCTCCACCCAAGCGAGCCACTGTATCTGTACTCCGCAATCCTTCTGGCAATAATTTAGCGATGGCAATTAATAATTTATCCCCGATCAGATGACCCAAACTATCGTTAATAATTTTAAATCTGTCTAAATCGATAAATAATAGAGCAAACAGATAATTGGAGTTGCGTTTGGCGTGTTGAATCGCGAAATCGATTCTTTCCATTAATAAAGTACGATTGGGTAAACCAGTCAAACCATCGTGTAAGGCATCGTGAATTAGCTGCTGTTCGGCTTTGATGCGCTTGCGAAGTGCCGCTTGCCGTTGGCGAATTTCTGCTTGAAGTTGTTGATTGATTCGTTCTAATTGCAGAGTACGTTCCTCCACTTTAGCTTCTAAAGCTTGATTTAATAAATAAATTTCAGCTTTTGCCGACTGGAGAGCTAAATGAGTTTTAACCCTAACTAAAACTTCTTCTACCTGAAAGGGTTTAGTAATATAGTCTACAGCACCTACTTCAAAAGCCTTAACTTTATCCAAAACATCATCCAATGCACTGAGAAAAATTACGGGAATATTTTGGGTTTGGGGTTCGGCTTTGAGCTTTTCACAGACTTGATAACCGTCCATGTCGGGCATTTTGATATCCAGGAGAATTAAATCAGGAACGATCTTGGCTGCGGCTTTTAAAGCCATCACACCATTTTTAGCACAACGAATTTTGTAACCTCGTTCGCTGAGTGTATTGGATAAAACTCGCAAATTGTCGGCAATATCATCAACAATCAAGATATTTTGCGGGTGTTCGTGGGATGAATTCATGAGTTATTTGTCACTATTCATTGATGGTGCTGTTTGCTGAATTAAGTCAACGATGTCATCAAAATCAAAATCATCAACTTTGTTTTGCAATGCTTTGGCTAATAAGGTATGTTCGTCGGGAATTAAATTTAGCAGTCGGGCAACGGCTTCTTCGTCTAATTCTGATGCCGCTTGTTCTAGCTGAGTTAACCATTCATTAGGCATTACCTGTAATGAAACAGGTTCTAAAATAAACTCAGACACTAAATGAGATTGAATGGTTTCCGATTCACTGGTTTCGGCATAAATATAACGTACTCCCAAATACTCCGACATTTTATTAAATAAAACTTCTTCTCGAAATGGTTTACGGACAAAATCGTCACATCCAGCCGACAAAACAATAGCTCTTTCCTCCTCAAAAGTAGATGCAGTTAAAGCAATAATATATGTAGCTTGACCTTTAAGGTGTGATTTGATGTATTCAGTTGCTTCATAGCCGTTCATCATGGGCATTCGCATATCCATCCAAATTAAATGAGGTTGCCATTGTTCCCAAATTTCAATAGCTTGCCGACCATCAATAGCTTCTTTCACTTTGAAACCAATAGGTTCGAGAAGTCGTAACACTATTTGACGATTTTCCCAGCGATCGTCTACCACCAAAATACGATAATCTGGTTGATCAGGTGCTAGAGCAATAACTTTTTTGGGTTGTTTTGAGGGCTGTAATTCTTGGTTAATAGGCGGTTCGACAACAATATCAAATTGAAAAACCGTTCCTTGGCCTAAGTTACTGCTAACGGTAATTTCTCCCCCCATGAGTTGTACGAATTTACGACTGATAGGTAAACCTAAACCAGTTCCTTCTTCTGACTGTCTGCCGCTTTCTGTTTGGGTAAAAGCATCAAATAAAGTATCTAATTCTTCGGGGGCAATACCCATACCAGTATCTTCGATTTCAAACATAAGTGTTGTTTGTCCTTTGTCATTAGTTTTTAGTTGTTGATGATTCTCTTCTAATGACAAAAGACTAGTGACTGGTGACACTCTTAACGTTACTCCTCCTTCTGTTGTAAATTTGATAGCATTATTGAGTAGATTGATTAATACCTGACTTAATTTTCGTTCATCGGTACGAATGTATTGCGGTAGTTCGGGATGCTTGTCGAATAAGAGTTGTAAACCTTTAGCATTGGTTTTAAACTCCAGCATCTCTTTAGTAGTATCTAATAGCCGATGCAAATCAAAACTATGAGAATTGAGGGTAATGCGTCCTGCTTCAATTTTCGACATATCCAAAACATCGTTAATTAAAGCCAACAAATGTTCGCCACTGCGATTGATAATAGCCAGATTTTCTAATTGCAATCGCGTTGCCGATTGATCCCGTCGCATAATTTGGGTAAAACCGATAATGGCATTGAGGGGAGTACGCAATTCGTGGCTCATGTTTGCCAAAAAGGTACTTTTCGCTTTATTAGCTATTTCTGCGGCTTCTTTGGCGGTTTTTAATTCCTGAGTTCTTTGTTCAACTCGGTTTTCTAGTTCTTGATTGGTTTTTTCTAATTCTCTATTGGTGCGGTCTAATTCTGCATTGGTGTTTTCTAGGGTTTTATTGGTTATGTCTAGTTGGGTAAAAGAAGTTTTTAATTGACTGGCCATTTGATTGAAGGAATCAGCCAAAATACTCAATTCATCGATCGCCGATAGCTTAAGAGGTTGGTCTAAATTGCCTAGTGCGATCGCACTACTGGCATGACTCAAACGACGAATAGGGCGAGTTATCAGACGGGAGATGGTCGAACCCATGAGAGTTGCGATTAATAAAGCAGCGATACATAACAAAATAGTATTGCGGTTGTTGGCATTAATTTCTGCCATAAAGTCTGATTCTGGCATGACCACTATGACTAGCCAATCCAAACCCAATTTGTCTTTCCAGGGAGTTACTCTAGTAAAATGGCGTTTTCCTGCGATCTCAAAATTAAGTTGTTGTTCTGTATTGATGGGAGTAAAACTACTAAATTCAGCTTTTAAATATTTAGCTGTAGCTTTAATTACTGGATCTTGACTATTTTCTACATTCAGTCTGATTGCAGTTTCTCCCTCCATTTTATAGGGGGGTTCGTTACTAGAACTAGCGACAACCAATCCATTCCGTTCTAAAATAAACACCTTAGCAGAAGGACTGATATCAAAACTCCGTAAAAAATCACTAATACCTTTGAGGAGAAGATCTACACTCAATACAGCAAATAGATCGTTATTCTCATTGTAAAGAGGATAGTTAACAGGAAGGGAAAGTATATTTGGTAAGCCATCCCAAGCATAAACTTCTGTCCAAATTGGCTTGCCCACTTTGACGGTTTTAGTGTACCAAGATTCTTCCAGGGGATGATAGGGAGTATCATCAATAATTTCGGTACGGTTTCCCTGGCTATCGGTGGCGTAAGCATAAGATTTCCAGTTGGTATCGGGAGAAATTTCATCAATGCTGACACTACCATCTTCTAACCACCTGCCAGCCCCCGCATACTCTCCTGTAGGTAAGGCATAAGAAATATAACCTACGTTCTTAAATACTTGTAATTGTTTCCAATGATAGAGTCCTGCTTTTTTGTAATCTTTTAAATCCAATAAACCCAACTTAACAGCATCGGCATTAATTTGATTGATGGCAACGGCAGTTTCAATATAATTATCTAAATGTAAAGCAACGCGATCGCTCGCTTCTGCTTGTAGTTGTGTAGCTAAATCTTTGACTGCTTTTTGTCCGTTACGAAATGACAAATAACTAGTTATACCTACTGCGGCAAAAATTAGCACTACAAAAGGAATTACTAAAATTAAAGGTAAACTAATTTTGGTTTTTGGTTTAACTAGATTATTGCTATTAGGAATTGACAACTGTTCTTCTGGCTGAATTTTCATAGGGACTTAGTTGAGAATTTTTAGCTAGCTCAAAATATTGCAGCTAATTTATATTTCCCCTTTTGTAACCTATAACTCAAAATTAACTAATAGCTCATAACCCCCTCTAAAAAATAAAGATTAATTTTAAATCCCAGGCTAAAAATTCAGGTTGGCGGCGAATAATTTCAATGTGTTTAATAAATTCGCGAAAATAAAAACGACGTTCTGCTTCGGATAAATCCCACCAAAATTGAGGTAGAGAAACAGTTTGGGCGATCGCTTTGAGGTCTGCTGGTGGTAATCGGTCTATCTGCTCTTGTAATTTTGATATTTCTAAACGTATTTTGTAGCTACGAAGTTCTGCGGTTTCTGTATCTAAAATTCCCCGTTGGATTAAAATAGGTATTTGCGCTAAAATATTTTTTCTGTCTGCTATTTGTGCGGCAATGGCATTAGCAATGGTGTCGATGTTGGGTAAATTTAATTGAGCTACTGCTTGAGGTAATTCGATACAAATTTTATCGATAATGCGGTGGAGAATTTCGTCATAAGCGATCGCCTTACATTTGGGTTGTTGGGGACATTTATAACAACGCAGATAGAGATATTCTCCTGTCTGTCTAGGCTTAGTGACGCGAGAAATATTCATTCCATGCTGGCATTTTTGACATTTAACTAATCCGGCTAAAGAACGAGGTGCGCTTTTGGTACGGCTGGGTAATTTACTATTACGACGCAATAAACGTTCGATTTGTGCGGCTTCTTGACGGGAAATAATTGGTGCGTGAGTATGAGAGATAATTTCCCCATCTTTATATTTTAAATCTCCCCGATATACGGGATTGGTCAGCCAGTTTTTACCAGTAGAAGGTGAAATTTTTTTACCATATCTTTTTTCTAAATAGCGGACTGCACCCCGCAACGAACCAAATAATAAAAAGCGGTCGAAAAAGTCTTTAACCACAGGGGCAGTACTTTTATCGATAATATATCTATCCTGTCCCCGACGATAGCCATAGGGAGCTTTACCAGGAGGAGGGAGAACTTTTAAGCGATTGCGAGCGTGTCCTTGTTTGAGGCGGTTTCGACGTTGATTGTTGTGAATTTCTGCAAATAATTGCCTTAAATTATCTCTAATTTCTCTAAAATTATTTTGGTTTAATTCTTGAGAACTATAATCTTGTTCGGTGACGATAATTTCTATACCTAAAGACTCTAATAAACTCAAGCGATCGCTAATAACTTTTAGGTCATCTCCTAATTCTTCCAATCGCCTGATCAATAAATAATCGGGTGCTTCTATCTGACAATCAACAATTAATTGTTGCAGTTGTTGTCTAGCTCCTAAATCTTGATAAACATGATCTATTTCTAACCCCCAAATATCTCTATTTGGCGGAGATTCTAATAAAGGATCGCTATAGATATAAGCAACAACTTTAAGATAGTGATTCATCCCATTATCGCATGGTAACAAATTCTTCTGCTGAACTAGGATGAATACCTACTGTCGCGTCAAAGTTGGCTTTAGTAGCACCCATTTTAACAGCGATCGCAATTCCTTGGATAATTTCGGCTGCGTGATCCCCTACCATATGTGCGCCGACTACTTTGTTAGTATTAGTTTCGACAATTAATTTCATCAGGGTTTTAACCTGCATATCTGGCAGAGTATAGTACATTGGACGGAATTTGCTACGGTAGATCTCGATGGCTTCACCGTATTTTTCCCTAGCTTCCGATTCAGTTAGACCAACAGTAGCAGCTTCGGGAGTAGTAAAGACAGCAGTAGGAATATTGCTATAACTCATTACTTTTGATTGTCCACCAAAATGAGTATCAGCAAAAGCCCTTCCTTCTTGAATGGCTACGGGAGTAAGATTAATGCGATCGGTACAATCCCCTACAGCGTAAATATGTTCTTCGGCGGTTTGACTATAGCGATCTACTACTACTGCACCATTAACCACTTTAACTTGAGTATTTTCCAGACCTAAACCTTCAAGATTAGGTTTTCTACCAGTAGCAGCTAGACTAGCCGCGTCAGCAATAATTGTTTCTTCGTTGTCTTGAGTAAACAGTTTAATCTGCAATCCTTGATCATTTTTGTCAATGGTCAGGCGATCGCAATCACACTTAGTAATCAGTCTAATACCTTGTTGTACCATTGCGGCTTGAATTTCTTCGCGAATATCTTCATCGAAACCCCTGAGAATTTTATCGCCACGAATTACCACAGTAACTTCCGAACCCAAACCATGAAGAATACAAGCAAATTCCACAGCAATGTAGCCGCCACCAATAATTACGATGCGTTTTGGTTGTTGTTTAAGGTGAAATATTTCACGAGAAGTAATGGCGTGTTCGATTCCTTTAATAGTTTTGGGTTTAACTGGTTTTCCTCCCACCGCAATTAAAATCCTTTCGGCGGTTATTTTTTCATCGCCGATGGCAATAGTATGAGGATCAACAAATGTAGCGCGACCTTGGTATAATTTAACCCCAGACTTATCTAACATCCGTTGGTAAATGCCATTGAGACGGGTTACTTCATTATTTACCGCCGTAATCATGGTTTCCCAGTCAAAATTAGTTTCTCTGACACTCCAGCCATATCCCGTTGCAGCTTCAAAGGTATCGGAAAAATGAGAAGCATACACCATTAACTTTTTGGGTACGCAACCTCGATTAACACAAGTTCCACCCAGGCGATCGTATTCGACAATCCCTACTTTTGCCCCATATTCGGCAGCACGTCTAGCAGTAGCAATGCCACCAGAACCTGCACCAATGACCAATAAATCGAAGTCATAACTCATCTTTCAATAATACTCCTTAATAATTTTTCTGCGATCGCTAAATTTGAAATTGAATCTTATTTATCGCCGTCAAAAAGTGCTAATTTATTGACTCGAAGAGAAGAATCATCTAAATCAATTCCCTGGGCGATCGCTTTGTTCAAAAAAATTGTCCATCCACTGTTATTACTGATTACTTGTTACTTAACCAAATGTGCTTCTAAGAACCAGAGGCGTTTATCAATAGTACGAGAGACTTCAGTATAAAGATCTGCGGTGTCTGCATCTCCTAAATCGTCAGTAGTATCAATTGCTGCGCGGAGGTGTTTAGCATAAGCTGCAAAACGATCAGCTAAAGCGGTAACATGATCTGCGCCACTTACAGCATTCAAATCATATTCTGGCAAAATCGATTCTGATGCTGCAATGCGGGCTGTTCCCATTGCTGTGCCACCTAAAGCGGTAACTCGTTCGGCTACCATATCCACATACTCTTCTAATTCTCCTGCCATTTCGTCAAAGAGTTCATGTAACTGATAGAAATCCATACCTTTGACGTTCCAGTGTGCTTGTTTGGTTTGGGTTTTAAGATCTAAAGTAGCTGCTAGAGTTGTATTTAAAATACCGATAATTTCTTCTCTGACATTACTCGGAAGATCGATGCGAGTGGAATACATTTTTTGTTTGGAAGTGGTAGCAACCATGATTTATTTCTCCTTGTGTGTTTATTTAATTTAAAAACATTACCCGCAATTAGAGAAGCGATCAATCAATTGATCGCACCGAGATAAATTGTTATTATGGGGCGTTTTTTGCCGTAGGGATGTACCGTGGCACCCCCCTACTAATGATAATTATTTTAAGCTTTTGAGATAGGCCAACACAGTATCGGCATCGGATACTTCAAAAGGATCGGTGGGACAGTTATCGCCGAAATCTGGCTCGACAAACATTTTTTCAATTTTCATGTCGTTGACATACATTGAGTAACGCCAAGAACGCAGCCCGAAGCCTAAGTTATCTTTATTGACTAACATCCCCATTTTGCGGGTGAATTCGCCGCTACCATCAGGAAGTAAGAAGACGTTTTTGACTCCTTGCTGTTTACCCCATTGGAACATGACAAAGGCATCATTAACCGAAAGACAGATGACTTCATCTATACCTAATGCTTTAAACTCTTCATAATGTTGTTCGTATCCTGGCAGGTGGGTAGAAGAACAAGTGGGAGTGAATGCACCAGGAAGAGCAAACAAAACTATTTTTTTGCCACCAAAAATCTCTTCTGTAGTTTTATCTTGCCAGCGAAAGGGATTGGCTCCTTCTACAGATTCATCGCGGACTCTGGTTTTGAATACTACGCTTGGTACTGTGTCTCTCATAGTTAATTATTCTTGTGGTTAGTTATCTCATACTCATTACGAGTTTCTAAATAAATCATACTCATAATGACTACGACTTGTCAAATATTTTTTAGAGTTAACTATTTCCTTTAGGCTAATTTTTAGTAATAGAATGAGGAGGGAGCGATCGCGGGTTGGCGGTCTTTCCAGTTTGGGGAAGAAACTTGTAACTGTTACGGTAGGCATTGGTAGACTTGGTGACTCCGAAGTAAAACACTAAATTATCTTTGAGTAACTTAACATTTGTTAACTTTAAACGGGTAAAATATCTCAAACTATGACTCAAGCTCGTACAATCTGGCTTTATGACACTACTCTGAGGGATGGTTCTCAAGGAGAGGGAATTTCTTTATCTTTAGAAGATAAATTAAAAATTGCTCGAAAATTAGACAAGATGGGGATTCCCTTCATTGAAGGAGGATGGCCTGGAGCAAATCCTAAAGACGTACAATTTTTCTGGAAATTATCCGAACAGCCTCTACAACAAGCAGAAGTAGTAGCATTTTGTTCAACTCGTCGTCCCCACCAAGCCGCCGCTTCAGATAGAATGTTACAGGGGATTTTAGCCGCAGGAACTCGTTGGGTAACAATTTTTGGTAAATCTTGGGATTTGCACGTTACAGAAGGCTTAAAAACCAGTTTGGCAGAAAACTTGGCAATGATCAGGGATACGATTGAATATCTTCGCTCTCAAGGAAGAAGAGTAATCTATGATGCTGAACACTGGTTTGATGGTTATCAAAACAATCCTGAATATGCTTTAGCAACTTTAACAACTGCCTATAATGCTGGTGCAGAATGGTTAGTGTTTTGCGATACCAACGGCGGGACATTGCCCCATGAAATCAGTGAAATTATTCAACAAACCATCACCGCAATTCCTGAATTAAATAACCCTCAATCTTCAGTTAAACTAGGTATCCATACTCATAATGACAGTGGTACGGCGGTAGCCAATGCGATCGCGGCAGTGAGAACGGGAGTAACTATGGTGCAGGGAACAATTAATGGTTATGGAGAAAGATGCGGTAACGCCAATCTCTGTACTTTGATTCCTAACTTGCAACTAAAAATGGGACATAATTGTATCGCCGAGCAACAATTAACTCAGTTAACTTCTGTCAGTCGTTTGATTAGTGAAATTGTCAATCTTGCTCCCGATGATGGCGCACCCTTTGTGGGACGTTCAGCTTTTGCCCATAAAGGAGGAATTCATGTTTCGGCAGTGGAACGTAATCCTTTGACCTACGAACATATTCGACCACAGTTGATTGGTAATTTTAGACGCATTGTAATTTCCGATCAGTCAGGTTTAAGCAATGTGTTACATTATGCTGAGAAATTTGGCATTAGTCTCCATAAACAAGACCCCACCTGTAGAAAAATTTTAGAGCAACTCAAAGCCCTAGAAAATGAAGGTTATCAATTTGAAGCTGCCGAAGCCAGTTTTGAATTATTAATGCGATCGCAATTAGAACAACGTCCCCCGATGTTTCAGCTTAAAGGATTCCAAGTCCATTGTGATATCAATCAAGAAGTAAACAATTCAGCCAGCAAAGCTTTAGCTACCATAAAAGTAGCAGTAGACGGTAAAGATTTACTCGAAGTAGCCGAAGGTAATGGACCAGTGGCGGCTTTAGACCACGCTTTAAGGAAAGCTTTAGTTAAGTTTTATCCCGAAATTGGTAAATTCTATTTGGCAGATTATAAGGTAAGAATTTTAGACGGAGGGGCTGGAACCGCAGCTAAAACCCGCGTGTTAATTGAATCAAGTAACGGAGTAGAGCGTTGGACGACAGTAGGGGTATCAGCAAATATTCTCGATGCTTCTTATCAAGCAGTAGTCGAGGGCATTGAATATGGTTTGCTGTTGCAATCGTCTCCCCTCAAAACCACTGTAACTAATATTAATTAAAGATAATTCAAGATTATTTATGACTCCTCTTCCTCCCACAACTAAACGTAGATTAAAAAATATTGCTCAAACTTCCGCAGTTTGGGAAGGCGATCGCCGTCCCCTGGGTAATATGGCATCTCATTTGGATCGGGATTTAGATGAATCAGGGGAATGTATTATTTGGGTAGATGGCTCAGAAGGTTCGGTTAGAGCCATGGATGTAGTTCCTGCTAATATGGGAATGGAAGCAATGGTACGCACTTTGTTGCGAGCGATTGAAGCTCCTCAGCATCCCACTCAACCCACTCGACCTCAAAAAATTATTGTGCGCGATCGCGAAATACAATTCTTTTTGCGTGGAGCTTTACAGGAACTCGAAATTAACATCGAATATTCTCCAGATTTACCCTTGATCGATCAGTTGTTTGAGGGGTTTGAACAGATGGAAGAAACTAGGCCTCCTGCTTTGCCGCATTCCTATGCCAGTTTACTAAATCACACTGCTATCCGTCTTTGGGATACTGCGCCTTGGGAGTTATTAGCTGATAGCGATATTTTGGCAGTAACCCTCAAAGGATGCGATATCGAGCGGGTTTATTTGTGCATCATGGGTATGATGTCTTCAGAATATGGAGTACTACTATATCGTTCTCTAGAATCTCTTAAACAGTTTCGTGACACAGTTTTACAAGACCATAAAACCCCAGAAGAATTGGAAACGGCTTTTCTCTCACAAGATTGTTGGTTTGTTAATTATGAAGAACTAGAAGGCGATCGTGAGGAGGAAACAGAAGAGGAAGAGGTTGAAGAATTTGATTTAGTCGAAATTATGCCTTTTTTTGGCAGTATACATCCCTATGAAGGAATGCGTCCTTTTATTGATGAGGAAGAAGCGGCGATCATTTATGCGGTTTTAGAATCATTGTTACGTTTCTGCGATCGCAACTCCGAAGAATTAGCCGCAGAACCAATTGAAGTTCTATCTAAATCTTATCGGATTAATTTTCCTCCTGAAATTCAACCCAAAAAAACTATCGCTACCACAGTAGAAACTCTTCCTGAATTAACTGCTGAGTTATTGGCCATGGATAGTGGCAAAGATGTTGATGATTTTATCGATACTGCTAAAATTGATATTCCGATTCAAGAAGATTTGATTCCCGATGGCTCAATCGTAACTTTGGGGAGTATTTCTTGGGATTTAGTAGAGCAAATTAGAACTAACAAACGTACTTACTATCAATCTTTAAATATTGAATCTAAAGTTACCGAATTACCCACAATTTTGATTCAAACTACTCGTCCCAAAGCTAAAACCTTAATTGAAAAAATCAAAGACTGTGGCGGAATCAAAGCTGTTTGTTTTAATCCTGGAGAAGATCCTTACAGTGGAGATATTTATGATCTCGGTATGCTGCAAACCGGAGATGGAGAAATATTTATTTTTGCCGAATATCTTCAAGACGAGCCACAAAATATTAAGGCTTTAAAAAGATGGCATCAACGTTGCCAAAAAACTAAAGGTTTTTGTAGTCTGGCGATCGCTATGGGGGCTAAGGGAGGAAGTCGCGGCAATCCTCAACCTAAAGATATGCTAGCTATTTTTGAAATTAAAGCAATTAACAGTAAAGAATTAGGTATCGGTATGTTGCAGTTAATGCCAAACTTTGAATTTTAACTAAGGGAGTTTGGGGGTATCTGTATCCCCAAGCTATTTTTATGTACTCGATGTACCTAAAAATAGGGCGTTGCATCATTGCGGGATGACTTGGTATTTTTTCTTAAGTATGAACTACCCCATCCTTCTATGAGGTGGGGTAGTTCATCCCAATGGATTACTGTATTATGATTGACTTTAGTTATTCTTTCAATAGCTCTAAATCCAAAGGAGGAAGTTCCAGAGGAATTGCCCCCATATTGCCAGTACGAAAATCATACAATATCTGACGAGCGACTCTTTCTTTATCTCCTTTATAAAAACGCTCTGCCATTTCGTGTATATATTCTTCTCCCGTCATGGCATAAGGATTGAGACGATAGCGAGATTGTAAAACATGATCAAAATCTAGCTCTGCAAGTAAATCTACCGCAGCCGCCGCAACTAACTGATTATCATAAGAAGCTTGTCCGATATCTTCGCAAATCGCTAATTTTACTGCATTTTGTTGATTTTCCAGTTTCCAGGGAATAATCCCAGGAGCATCCAGCAACTCGATTTCATCAGAAATTCTCACCCATTGCAATTTACGAGTCACCCCCGCACGACGCTCACTGATTACCGCTTTACGTCCCACCAAGCGGTTGATCAAGGCAGATTTGCCTACGTTAGGAAAACCAATTACTACTGCCCGTACCGGACGAGGACGCATTCCGCGATCGCGCCGTCTCTGATTCATCGCTACTCCAGTTTTTTGGGCCACACTTTTAATGGCTTTAATTCCTTTTCCTTGTTTAGCATCGCTAAAGTGAAGTTGTTGTTTTTGAGATAGATACCATTGCTGCCAGTCTTTTCTGACTGTTTCGGGAATCATGTCCATGCGGTTTAAAACCAAAATTTTAGGTTTTTCACCAATCCAGTTATCGATCTGGGGATGATGGGAAGCGAGGGGAATTCTAGCATCTAAAATTTCTAAAACCACATCAACCCGCTTGAGTTGTTCTTTCAGTTGTCTTTCGGCTTTGGCGATGTGGCCTGGATACCATTGAATGGGAGGAGGAGAAGGCATGAGAATTAGTTATCAGTTATCAGTTATCAGTTATCATTTATCATTTATCATTTATCATTTATCGTTCAATGGTCAATGTTCAATGGATATTAGGCGATCGCCACACTTAGAAACTTCCTGGTTTGACCACGTTATATTCTTCATGGGAAATGACTGCTTCAGGAGAAAGAAACTGGCCGCAATCGCGACAGAGTAGGCGATAATCACGGGTAATGGGAATGCTGACGATCGAGCGATCGTGGCGTAAACGCTTACCATGAAATTGATGATAGTCTGATTGAATCTGCAATTGTTCGATTACCCAACGTGACTTGACAACTACATTTTTGGGTAAATTTCTGAGGTTGATCGGATCTTGGCTAAAAGTTTCTTCCCATGCTTGTTTGTGCTGTTTTTTGCGTTCTTGTTCTGCTTGTATTTGGGCGCAGCGATGACAGATCTGACCGTATCCTCGATGACCACAAGGGAATTTTTTCTTTCTCCTCGACATACCATTCAACCTCTCTATCAATTTTTCCTCTCTAATTGGTTGCAAGTTTTTGTCTTACAACTTTTTACTGACAGTTGAAATTCGTACTTCCCTAACCCAAAATTTATTTTGTAGACATAAATAAATAAACTACATTATCGGCGACTACCCGCCATAAAATTAACGGTTTTGCCACGACTTACTTAAAAAAATTGAGTCAAAAGAGCCAAATTTTTTCCCTCTGACTTATTCACTATCTAAACAATAATCTTATAGCTCTAACAGTTAAACCCACGATATTAAAGATTACATCCTTAGATTCCGATAAATTACTACTTAATAATTATTAAAATTAATCTTGGGAGACAACTAAGCACTTTACCATGAGTTGATCAATATTTTATGTCTTAAAGAGCGGAATTAATGTCATGATAGTTATTATCAAGAAAGTGCGATCTCGGCGCAGCCGAGGCGCGATCGCTACGCGCCAGTTGGATAAATAAAGTAAGATTGCTCGAGTTGCTAGGAGTTTTAACATTACTTATTAACATGGCGATCAATTAAGGAAGTGCAACCACAGAAGCTACCTCAGAATATTCTGTTAAAACAATTGGGTCAATTCTTACAAATCAAGAGATTCATGTCGCAAAATATATAGAGGAATAAGAGATGGAGTAACCAAAAAATGCTGTCATATGCCCTAGCGATCGCCGTTGGTTTGAGTAGTTTGATCTTGTTTTCTACGGCTTTCTTGATGTCAGATATTCATCGTCAAGATGATTTTTTCTGGAGTGGTGTAGGTTTATTTTATGCTTTAGTTTTATGGTTTTGCGCGACTCGCATTACTGGGAGTTTATTGTTGGGACAAACAGCAGCAGTAGCTTTATTAATTTCTTATCATTGGCAAACTCTTAAATTACGTAAAGCGATCGCCCATCCTGAACAAGCCGAAGAACTCAATAAGTTTTCTGTATTAGCAGCTATTAATGGCTTGTTTGCTCGTGGTGCATCCAAACCCCAGGCTAAACTCGAAAAATCCGTTCAGCCGACAGTTATCGACGAAAAAATAACTATTCCCGAAACACCCAGTACCGACGTTCAGTCAGAATCTACTGTAGCAACTGAAGAGATTCCAGCAGCTAAAGAGGCTATGAGTCAAAGTTCCACTAGTGCTGATAAAGTTGCTCAAAAGCGAGGATTGTTTGGTAAATTTTTTGGTGGCAAGAAACAAAAATCACCAAAATCATCATCTGACAAATTACAATCGGATACTTCTTCCATTACTAATACGAAACTTAACGATCTTCTAGATGAAGAACCTAGTACAGAAGAACCTCAAGCACAAACTATCTCAGAAGCTGCCTCTGTTGGCTCTGTAACTGAAGAGGAAGCAACATCGGATACCGTTGCTGAGATTACCCCAGAAGCTGCCTCTGTTGGCTCTGTAACTGAAGAACAAGAAATATCGGATACTGTTGCCGAAACAGTCACAGACATAACAGATATAACAGAAAAAAAAGCGATCGCCTCAAAACCAGAATCGACAGAAATTTCAGAAAATATTACCATTCAACCACAAGAAACTTCCGAAGAACGGAGGATAGAAACGACAGAAAATCCAGAATCTCAAGAATCTAATCAAAATTCTGACGAAAAATCTCAAGATTCATAAATAGGATTTACTGAAAAAGTCTAAAACCTAGATAAATCTGGCTACTGCCAGTTGCCTACTAAAACATAGGGGGCCCAATAATAGGGATGGGGCGGTAATGGGGCTAAAGATTCTACTGGTGGATTGAGTTTTAAAGACTGCAAAAGGGAGAGTTGAGCATGGCGCAGGGCAGCTATTTTTTTAACTCCTGGTTGTTTGAACTCTTGATAAAATTGTCCCATCAGTTTAGCCGTAGAAGCATCTTCTACCGCCCATAAAGTGGCCAGAGTACTTTGTGTTCCAGAGCGTACGGCAACTCCAGCCAAACCCAAAACTGCTCTTTCATCACCGATCGCCGTTTCGCAAGCACTCAATACCAATAATTCTGGTTGTTGAAGATTACCGTCATTAATTAAATCTCTCAGATGATCGATTCCAATTGTTTGACCATCTCCAGTAACGATAAAGGTATTGTCAGGATTAGAACTGAATAATCCATGAGTGGCTAAATGAATTACTCGAAAATCTTGGTTGAGGCGATTTTTAATAGTTGTAGTAGTAAACTTTTCATCAAGGAGTTGTTGAGAAGCAGGAAAGGCCGCCTCAATTCGATTTAATTCTTGAGGAACATTAGTCAAAGCAGGAAAAAATCGACCTTTAATATTGACTGGTTGACTGACTCCTGCGGCTAAAACTTTGAGTTCTTTTCGCTCTGGCGATCTCGGCGCAGCCGAGGCGCGTAGCGATCGCGAATCAGTCAGTTGCAAACTAGGAACTAGAGCAATATTATATTTTTCTAGTAAATATTTTTCACCATCATAGAGAGCCGCTAAGGGAACTTTTTGTAACGGGCCGTTGAGAACAAATACTAAAGTTTCAATTTGATTAGATTCTAGATCTGAAACCAGAGGTGCGATCGCCCAGTCGTAAATTTGCTCTAAAACTGACAGCAATTTCTGAGTATTTTCTTTTACTTCTAAAGGGTTTACGGGAATAGTGCTGAAAATATTAGCAGCAGAACTATCTACACTCTTGTTATAGAGAAGATCGTATAAAAATTCTACAGTTCCCTTAACTTTTCTTTCACTGATGGGAATGGCTACTTGTTTGAGAGGTTGACCCGGCAAAGATAAAATAATTTCTAAACGTTCTGGCAAAACAATAGGATAAATAACTGCCGCTTGGGAGTCGATGTTATCGATTGTTACTGCTACGTCGGTTACTTCCGAACAGGGGTCTTGAAAGAAGTTGTCTAATTCAGCTAATTGTAAAGATTCAATGACTTGACGGGCTAATTCTAAATTGTCTGGTTTTTGGCTAGAATCAGTTTGGTGAAAACTTAAATCACTGAATTGTAAAGATTTAGTTTGGGAGTAATTTGCAGGCGATCGCAAGAGTAAATCTGCTAATTCTAAATAAACTGGTCGTACTTCCTGGCGGAAGTCAAATTGAACTACACGGTCGTTAGCGTTTAAATCGTTACGCAGAGACTGTAGGGTATTAAAAGCGGTGGTATAAGACGCGATCGCTTCTTGGTATCGACCCTGTTGTTTGAGTAATTTACCTAACTGAGATTGCCAGATATAGCTGATTTCCCGACTATCACCAGCAATATTTTGTTCAACCGCTAAAACTAATGCCTGTCTGGTCAAAGCGATCGCTTCTTTTAATCGATTCTGTTGGGCGTAATATTGACCGAGATTGCCCAAAGCATAGCTTTCTCCCTGTTGATCTCCGATGGTACGAGCCTGTTGTAAAGCCCTGATTAGCCAGAATTCAGCTGCTTGAGATGATCGCCATTCCATTAAACTATGAGCAAAATTGATCTGGGCATAAATTCCCTGATGAGTGGGGGGTAAAGCCGATAAATTCTCTTCAATCTCGTTAATTAAGCTGCTAATTACTCCATCAATTTGAGTATCTAATTTGCTTAAAAAATCACTAGCTTTTGGTAAACTAGTGGGGTCTAAATACGCTTGAGAATCAATCCGCCGTTGAGTTTGTCCTTGCCACCAGTTACGAATATCTAATAACAGACTCAGATGATTTAGTTGTCCTTGAACTTGAGTAATGGCAATCGGCGCAATTGTTGCTGCTTGTTGATAGACATCTATAGCAGCCCGATGTATTTGTAAAGCCAAAGTAGGAGAATTGCGGTCGATAATTTCAGTTACTTCTTCGTAACTCAAGCGATCGCGAGTCCGATTACCCAAGGCTCTTTCTACATTACCCAAACTAAGTAAAATTTTACTGGATACTCCCACATCTTCGGTAGCAGATAAACTGAAATTTAACAAGGTTCGAGACTCTTCTAATCTTCCCTGTCGGTAGAGAATATCCCCCAAACTCCGCAAACCCACAAGGCGATCATCTGTTAGAGATTTTGCCGTCCGGTTTCCACCCCCAGCCGAAGGGCTTATTCCACTCTCTTGTTGGCGAAAATTTTTGAGTAGTGTGTCTATTTGTTCGACACTACAAGCAGGATTCTTGACCTCAAAAGCTTGCAGTAAAGTCTTACAGGCTTTAGGATACAATCCCAAATCTTGAAGAACTTGAGACTGATTAATTAAACTTTTAGTTACTCCTGTGCGATCGCCTTGGCTCTCAAAAGCCGCCGCCGCCTGTTGCCATAATTCTGCTGCCTTCTGTAACCGTCTGGCATCGTAAAATTCTTGTGCTTTTATCGCCAATTGAAGGGGTTGTACTTCCTGCGATCGCACTGGAAAATTAAGAGCAAACATCAAGCCCAATAAGGCAGAGAGAATCAAAGCTAGGATACGACGGCCCATAATTTTAGTCAGCAGGGGCGAACGGCCGTTCCCCCTTACTCTCATCAGTTAACATTTACTGTTCAATGTTCAATGATAAATGATAAATGCTCACTGTCCTACTAAAATAAAACCGGCCCAATTACGGGGATGAGGATTTTCTTGCATCATGGTGATCATTGCCTGTCGGAGAGATTGTGCTGTGTTGGGGTTATCTTGGAGATTGCGATAAAATTCTGTCATTAAACTAGCCGTCGATTCATCGGGGATATACCACAGAGAGACTAGAGTATTAGCCGCACCTGCTAAAAGAAACGAACGGGATAAACCGATAACTCCATCTCCTGTAATTTTTCCCCTACCTGTATTGCAAGCACTTAATACTACTAAATCTGCATTTAATTTGAGATCGAGAATTTCTTCGGCAGTTAAAAATCCCGATTCATCTTCGGTGTTAGCTAAAGTTAGGGAACTTTGCAAACCTTGTTGGTCGTTAAATACTCCATGAGTTGCCAAGTGAATTAATTTGGCATCTGCCATCTGTTGAGTTACGGCTGTTTTAGTTGCTTCTCGTCCCGACAGAACAGATGTATGCAAAATTTCAGCAATGTTGTTGGCTTCTAATTCTGCGCCGGGAAGAGGTATGAAAGATTCTGGCATGGGGGAAGGATTGCCCACGATTAAAGCTGGATGTGTAGCTAATAGTTGAGATGATTCTTTTAGACTTAGAGTTTGGATTGAAGGAGCAACTTGCAAGGTATGTCGTTCGATTAAAAACTTGCCATCAGGACTTTGTAAGGCAGGAAAGGGAATGAGAAATAATTCTCCTTGAGGAATAAAAATAACTGGTTGATCGGGGTTTTCTGGTAACAGATCTGCAATTGGTTCAATTAAAAGTTTGTCAGCATCGCGGGGGAAACTAAAACTACGTCGGTGCAATAGAGGATCGGGAGAGACAATTTCACCTCGAAATGAAACGACAAAATCTTCTAACCGGGGTCGGCGTAAATCTAGTCCACCACTGGCAGCTTGACGGGCATTACTGGAAACACTGGCTAGAGAGGTTTTATAGGTGGCTTCGATGGTTGCTAAATCTAATTGACGTAAAGTAATTTCTCCTTGGGGATTGACTACCCAAATGTATAAGTTAGATTCTCGATTATCGCGGTCGCGAATAATTGAATAAGTTACTAAGGTTGCCTGACGTTTTTGAGCAATGTTTTGAATGTCACTTATAGTAGGGGGTTTAATCTGGGTTTCTAAATTGGGTTGAGCAGATGTTCTTTGGGCCAAAAGCTCGATAAAAGACCTGGCTCTGCTTCTTTCGGCGGCAATTAAAGCTTCAGCAGGGCGATCGCTGGCGACATAAGTTTGTTGGAGCAAACCATAGGTGTAATATTGGGTTTCTAATAGGGCAATTTTGTCTTCGTCTCGCAATCCCGGACGTAAAGATTCAAAAATCTCAATACTCGATGAGAGAGCCGCTTCTGCTTGTGAATACTTTTGGGATTGTAGATTAATTTCACCTAAAACACTGAGAGCTTTGGCTTCCCCAGCGCGATCGCCATTGCTGCGCGCCCAAGCTAGGGCTTGTTCTAAATATTGAGTAGCTCGCTTGTAGTTTTGTTGTCGGGCATAATAGTAACCCAAGTTATTTAAGGTAAGGACTCGTCCAATTCCTCCTGTGTTGGATAATCTGCCTTCAGCTTCAGTTAAATATTCTAGGGCGCGGTTTTTTAAACCCAAATCTAATGCCAATTGACCCAGATTATTCAGCACCAATACTTGTTGACTCCAAGCTCCAATAGCGCGAAATTCTTCTAATGCCAGTTGATAGTGTTTCAAGGCTTGTTTTTGGTCATCTACAGCACGATAAGCCCGACCTAAATTTGAGAGGACTTTAGCTTTGCCCAAGCGATCGCCTGAAATGTTGGGTAAATTGGCAGCTTGTTGGTAAATATTAAAAGCCTCACGATATTGTCCAATTTCTAAATTAGTAGTGCCTAAAGCATTTAACGCCCTGCGTCGGAGATGTAAATCGCTAGCAGCAGCTACGGCAGAATGCAGTATATTGGCAGCTTGTTGATATTGACCTAAATAACTATAAGTTTCTCCCAAAGCAATGCGAGTTTCATTAAGAGTATTGATCAAAGAGCGATCGCGATTGCCAGATACTTGCAGATAATGGACTCCGCTGCGTAAATCTCCTAATGCTCCTCGATAATCTCCTAACTCTAGAGAAATTAAACCACGCAAACTCAATAATCTACCATTGCGATGGTCTCCCAATCTTCCCGCAGTACGTAATTTATCTTGCGCCCCCACATAATTTCCTAACAAATAATCAACTCTTGCCAAACCCACCCAGCAATTAACTTGTCCTTCTCGATCATTAATGTCTTGATAGAGTTTAATTGCTTGTTGAAACTCAGTTTTAGCTGTCAGCAAACTATTTTGCTGTAATTGAAAGTTAGCAGTTTCTAAATGTTTGTCTGCTTTAGTTTTACGACTATCTACCCCTTGTGCTGAAGTAATATAACTATTTTTAGTAATAAAATTATTTCCCCAAATCCCAGTGCTTAACAACAACACCACAGAATATTGCATTAACAACCGCCAACTCGGTTTATGATTCGTTTTACCCATATTATTTTTATTAAATAGCAGCAATACATTGATAACTCGCGATCCAAAGATTGAGAAGCAGTAATATCCCCGATTCTAGAAACTAGAAATTTTTCATTACTAAAATCGTTGCTGGTTGTGCAGATTTTGGGAATCGATTGTGTGGCAATCAATTTAGTAATTGGAGCGAAATCGATCACGGTCATTTAATAAAAAAACAAATTTACATGAAAATATCGGATACTACGTATAGAATCAGTGGAGAGGGTAAAAGTTATCCGTATGTAGTCTCTCCCATAAAAATTTAAATTTATAGATACGAGGAAAT
>JBHJNX010000051.1:0-56567 GCA_050330335.1 Pleurocapsa sp.
TTAACATTCTGCTTACCAAACTACATTGACTATGGTAAGCTAAAGTCGTACTAATGTCAAGTCCCCACCCCCCTACTAGGGGGGATAGAGGGGGGTTTTAAACCCATTTTTCTGATAAAGGAATTGAGTAGAAATGTTGTAATGTTCCCATACCTGGTTCTCGCATTATTTGCGGTTGGACTTTGGCGGCAACGTTTTTGGCTGCTGTAGTAGCTAACTTACTATCTCCTTCCATGATGGCAGCAAACCACAAGAAATGATGATTGTGAGGCATATATGCTAAGGGATAAATTCCTTCAGCATGACTTTGAGTAACATAAGCGTCATCTACGGCGATCGCTTTTTGATTAGCAATGGCTGCATCTCGATATCTGCCAACACGAATATAAATGTGCGAGGGCATATGTACTAAATGTCCCGAACCAGGAACTAGATTTCCCAATCGATCTGCGATGACTTCTCCTTGTTTAGGTCGTACAGCTTCTACTGCATGAATATAGAGATGATTGGCACCAGGATGATTGGGGTCGCGTTCTAAAATAGATTCTAGAGTAGTTAAAACTTCTTGAGTTTCTGGTTTAGGCTGTTGCTCTTGAGTCCAATAGTTCCAAGGCATAGTATCCATTACAGCCTCAGCAAAGATAGTCGCTGCGTCCAAATCGTCGGGATATTGTCGAATAACCTCTCTCATAGCATTAGCATAAGCGCGATCGAGGGAGCTACGATCTTCTAGAGGAACATTGGTATAACGTTTCGCCAACGCCCGAATATATGCCTGTTCTGGTTGAGTACTATTGGCAGCTAATTCTAAAGCCTTATGCATTGCCTGATAAGATTCTGATACAGATTCATCTTCCATTTTGGCGTTGATATTAGGGCCTAAGACATAAGCTAATCCCCAATAACACATAGCACAATCCGCATCGAAATTTATAGCTTCTCGAAAAGAACTAGCGGCTTCAGCATGATTAAAACCATAAGCCAAAATCAAACCTTGGTCAAAATAACGCTGTGCTAGGGGTGATTTAGTGGTAATAGTATGATGTAAATCCCCCATACCTGGTAATAATGGGGCATTTAGTTTAGCTGCATCACTAGATATAGAACTAAATAAACTCAGGCTAATGCTAAAACATAAAGTTATTAAAAAAATTTGCCATCTTTTCATCAGATTGACCTCATTAATATTTTAAAACCGCGATCGCTATTGATTTATCTTAATTGGACAAAATCTATCTAATTAGTGTCACTATTTGCGTGAATTAATTATTGTTGGCATCCATGGTTAGACATTTTTCACTTCTTCCCATACATAGTCTATTTTTTACTGGTACTACCAATACACTGTAGCCTTGTGATAGAAATTACACTTTATTCGTATCGTATCGTCGAAAATAATCTAATCCATAGAATTAACAGTGAGCTATTACTTATATGACAATCCTATTTAAGTTGTGAACATTGTCACGTCGATACTCTTTTGTCCTTGGTTATTTTTCACCAATGATTTAGGATTGCTATAGGTGACTAGTGGTTATTTGAGAAATAATGCTAAAAAATCACTAATATCTACAACAAATATGTTTTTAACTGTTTTTTAAACTAATGCTTGAGATATCGTTGTAATGATTAATAGATTAATTGAAGAACAGAGTTTGATTCTCATTGTAGATGATACTCCAACTAATCTGACAGTTCTTTCTCAAGTATTGAGTGACGCTGGTTTTGAAATTGCGATCGCCACCAGTGGAGAACGGGCTTTAGAGCAAGTAAGCCGAGAAAAACCAGATTTAATTTTACTCGATATTATGATGCCTGGAATTGGTGGGTTTGAAACCTGTCGTCGTCTCAAAGCAGATCCCGATTTCCAAAATATTCCGATTATTTTTATCACCGCTACATCAGAGCTAGAAAATAAAGTTAAAGCACTGGAGATAGGTGCTGTTGACTATATTATCAAACCTTTTCAAGAGCGAGAAGTTGTTAGTCGGGTCAAAATTCATGTGGAATTATGTAAGATGCAACTCAAACTACAACAGAGTGAAGAACAGCTTACTAATATTCTCAATTCACTTCAAGAAGTTGTCTGGTCAGCTTGGTTAGACCCTTTTGAGATTATCTATCTTAATCCCTTTGTACAAGCAATCTATGGATTATCTCCTCAATCAATCATCGAGTCACCTCAACTGTGGATCGAGGGAATTGTTGCGGAAGATCTTCCTTTAGTACAAAAGTATTTTTTCGATTCCCCCAGGTGTGGCTCTGTTGAATTCGATTATCGCGTCATGGGGTTAGATGAACAAATTCACTGGCTTCAGTGTAGTGCTAGCATCCAGCTAGATGAATCTACACAACGATTTCGAGTAGACGGCATCTTACATGATATTACCGAATGCAGACTGGCAGAAGAAAAATTAGTCTATGCCGCTCAACATGATAGCTTAACTAATTTGGTCAATCGAGATTGCTTTAAAGATAGACTTACTCAAACTCTCAAAACATATCAACAGCATCAACATCCAAAATTTGCTTTACTTTTTCTTGACTTGGATCGCTTTAAGAACGTTAATGATAGTCTGGGGCATAAGATAGGGGACAATTTGCTGATTCAAGTCAGCCAGATTTTAGTCAAAACAGTACGACCAACCGATCTTGTGGCTCGTCTTGGAGGAGATGAATTTACTATTTTAATTGAAGGTATTCATGAAGAAAGGGATATCTTTGAAATATGCGATCGCATTCAAGAGCGTCTTCAAAGTCCCATTGAAGTAGGAGAACATTTACTCAAAACTACAGCCAGTATTGGTATTGTAATTAGTTCCAATTTATATCATTGTGCTGATGATCTGCTGCGAGATGCTGATATTGCTATGTATCAAGCTAAAAGATTTGGCAAAGCCTGTTATCAGTTATTTTCTCAGGAAATGTATGAGAAAGAAGCCCATTATCTTTATGTGGAAACTCAACTGAGAAATGCTCGACAAAAACAGGAATTTTTTTTAGAATATCAGCCAATTATCCAACTAGCTACTGAAGAATTAACTGGTTTTGAGGCTCTTGTCAGATGGCAACATCCCCAACTTGGTTTAGTTTCTCCTGGTCAGTTTATACCATTGGCAGAAGAAATCGGTTTAATCCAGAAAATAGGTGAATATGTACTGCAAGAAGCTTGCCGTCAAATGGAGCTTTGGGTACGAAATTATCCACAAGCAACTCATTTAACCATGAGTATTAATGTGTCTAGTCATCAATTAGAAACAGAGTATTTTCCCCAACAAATAAAGCAAATTTTAACTCAAACTAATCTCACGGCAAGAAATCTTAAACTGGAGATCACAGAAAGTTCATTAATCGAAAATAATCAAATCAGTCGGCAAAATCTGAAAATACTTAAGGAAAACGGCATCCATATCAGTTTGGATGATTTTGGTACAGGATATTCTTCTCTCAGTTATTTGCTTCAGTTTCCTGTAAATACTCTTAAAATAGACCGCTCCTTTATTAACACAATGGAGTCTAATGGTAATAGCTTGGAAATTATCCGAACAATTATTACTTTAGCTCGTACTTTGAACATGGATATTGTAGCTGAGGGATTGGAAACCACTACTCAAGCTTTAGCTCTTGAGCAGTTAAACTGTGACATGGTTCAGGGCTACCTATTCTCAAAACCCCTCAGTAGCGAAAAGGCAACTCAATATTTGCAAAACCCTAGAAGTTCTATATTATCAATTAACCACAAAACAGATAAGAGCGAAACCATAGAAAAAGGAGCTTAAACATGAAAATTGAGGAGCAATTTACTAGATTGGAGTGTTTGCTCCAAGGTATTGCTTTAGCAACCAATGCTCTATTAACGGTTCAATCTTTAGATAGAGCGATTAATCAAGCACTAAATTTTCTGGGACAAGCCACCCAAGTAGATCGCATCTATATTTTTCAGAATGGGTCTTGTTCTCTAACTAATAAGCCAACTATGAATCAGCGATGGGAATGGGTTAATCAAGGTGTTAAACCAGAAATTGACAATCCTGAACTGCAAAATCTCCTTTATGAAAAATATTTTCCTCGCTGGTATCGAGAAATGAATCAAGGGCGAGCTATCTATGGTTTAGTTGAAGAATTTCCACCATCAGAGCGAGATATTTTAGAACCTCAAGAGATTCAATCAATTTTAGTAGTTCCTATTCAAATTCAACAGCAGTTTTGGGGATTTGTCGGATTTGATAATTGCCACGAGCCTCACCAGTGGACTGAAACTGAAATTTCGGCCCTGTGGGCAGTAGCAGGTTGTTTTGGCGGAACAATTGCCCGTACTGAAGCCCAACAAGCCCTGTCTGAACTCAATCAGGCTCTGGAACTAAGAATTCAGGAGCGCACTCAAGAGTTGAGTCAAGCAACAGAAATGGCAAATCAGGCAAATCAGGCTAAAAGTGAGTTTTTAGCTAATATGAGTCATGAGCTGCGGACACCTTTAAACGGAATTTTAGGTTATGCCCAAATCCTGGAACGCTCTGAAGATTTATCCAGTTGTCATCGTAATAGTGTTCATGTGATCTATCAATGTGCTTCCCATTTACTAGATTTGATTAATGACATCCTGGAGCTAGCAAAAATTGAAGCTCGTAAACTAGAGCTTTGTCCGACATCCTTTCATTTGCCCGCTTTTTTGCAGACTGTAGTAGAAATTTGCCAGATCAAAGCAGACCAACAGGGGATTGAATTTTACTATCAGCCCAGCGATCGCCTGCCTCCAGCAATTAGAACTGATGAAAAACGTTTAAGACAGGTTTTAATTAACTTAGTAGGTAACGCGATTAAATTTACGGAACAGGGTTCTGTTACTTTCAAAGTTGATGTTCTAGAATCTTCTGAGTTAGAGGCTACTCTTCGTTTTGAAATTATTGATACAGGTATCGGTATTGCACGAGAAGATAATACCAGATTATTTGAAGCATTTGAACAAGTTGGCGATCGCGAAAAACAATCGGAGGGAACTGGTTTAGGTTTGGCAATTAGTCAACAGATTGTTAAGTTAATGGGAGATGCTATTCAAGTAGAAAGTCAATTAGGTCAAGGGAGCAAATTTTTCTTTACTATTAAGGCGAAGGTAGAACAAGATTGGGTTGTTCAACAAACAGAGCAGCTTGCGGGAGAAACTATTGAGGGTTACAGTGGTCAACGTTGCAGCATTTTAATCGTCGATGACCATTGGGAAAACCGCTCTGTTTTGCATCATTTTTTAAAGCCACTGGGTTTTAACATTATTGAGGCAGATAATGGCAAAGAAGGGTTAGAAAAATTATTTCAGCATCAACCCAATTTAGTGATTACAGATTTGACCATGCCTGTGATGGATGGGTTTGAGTTCTTACACCAGATTAGACAATCTCCCACCTTCAAAAAACAGAAAGTTATTGTCTCTTCGGCATCAGTTTCTCGTCAGGATCGAAAAATGGCTTTAGCAGCAGGAGGTAATGCTTTTTTAGCAAAGCCCGTTGACTTTAAACTTTTGTTGACACAACTTGCCGAACAACTAAACTTAACTTGGCTGTATAAAAAAAGCGAAAATAGTAATAATTCTCGATCTTCAGCTAAGACAGATAATAATTGTACAGTAGAAACTTTAGTACCCCCAGTTGAAGAAATTTTGATTCTTTTAGATTTAGTAGAACGGGGCAGATTAAAACAATTTAAGCAGCAACTAGAAGCTCTTAAGGCTCAAAATTCTAACTACGAAAAATTTAGCCAACCTCTCTTAATACTAGCAAAACAGTTTCAAATTGAAGAAATTGAGTCTTTAATCGAGCAATATCTATCTATTCCTCCATCTCACTATTAGACATCTCTTCCTCTTGCTGAGTTACTGCTTTATAATTAGCACAACGTTGAATAGCGATCGCCTTATTTTTATCTTTTTTTTCTAACTTATCTAGACAATCTTGATATTCTTGCCACAAGGTAGCGACTCGATCTGTGATCTCCAGGTGACGGGATACTCCTTCATAGCCATAACGATTTAAGTTGTTATTGACTATTAGTTGTTCCATATAGTTTATCCTGGCTTGAGTATCGGGGTGAGTAGAAAGCCAAACAGGAGGTGCGGGATTATTTTTTTGGTCTTGATCGTAAAATTCTTGTAACTTAACCATGAGGTTGCGGACTCCATCGGCTGCATAGTCAGCACCTACTAACATTCTCGTCCCGAAAATATCTGCTTGTTTTTCCATCTCTCGACTGTAATTGAGGACAATTAGATTGCTGGCAGTGCTGCCAACATAAGGAATATAGCTAACTACGTTGGCGGTAAGATTACCTTTGGTGACTAATTGAAACCCGTGAGATAATACTGCATGGGCAATTTCATGAGCCAATAGTCCTGCTAATTCTGCTTCTGAATCGGTATTGAGAATCGCTCCAGTGTTAACAAAGACTTTGCCTCCAGGTAAAGCAAAGGCGTTAAATTGCTCGTCCATTATCACATAGAATTCGTAGTTAAAATCATCTCTACCGGATACATTGGCGATTTTATGACCAATCTCTCGGACATAATTAACAATTTGTTCGTCTTCTAGCAAAGGCAATTTTTTCTTAGCATTTTCAGCTACTTTTTCACCGATCGCCGATTCTCCTCGCAGTAACATGGAGGTAGTCTCCACGGCAGATATGGGTCCGAATAAATTACCAGTTAAAGCAAATCCTAGAGTACCTGTGATCACATTGCCAATAGTATTCCAGGTTAGTTGGGATTTTAATTTACTGCGATAGGTTTCTAAGTATGAGACGGCTTTGTTGGTAAATTCTTCTGCTTCTGGATGTTGCGGATTAAATAGGGCAAACTGACGAGCGGTAATCGAAGCTTCTAGCCATCTTTCGTCAGCCAGATCGGCATTGATTTTGGCTTGGACTAATTTTGATTCATTAGGATAGAGATTAACAGCTTTTTCTAATACTTCTAAAGATTCTGTCTGGCGATCGTAGTTTTTTAAAGTTTCGGCGTAACTAATATGACCTGGAATAAATTCGGGATATTTTTGGGTTAATAATTCTATTGAAGCAAAAATCTTACTTTCTAACTGTTGTTCTTTGCCCTGTTGATAGTTGCGCCAATATACCTTAGCACCTGGGTCTAATAAATTGGGGTCGTAAAATGGAGTGGGAATTTCATCGCCAGGGCGATCGCCTGTTTCAATTTCCCAGGCAGGTTTAACTTGGCGATATAGTCTAGTCGCCGCAATTTTTTCTCCCGCCAAATATAACTGATCGGCTGTAGCTAGTTGTTTGAGACGAGCCATTTTTTCGGGAGTAAGTCTATTTACTTCTCCGTCTTCCTCGTCTTCTGTATCTTCTTCTGGTGCTTCAACTTCTCCTTCCTCATCCCAGGCATCAATTGCCATAATTTCAGAAGATGGTGTTGCCCAAACTACACTAGAGAAATTTAAAATACTTAAAACAACTAATAATAAATTTACTAATTTCATTGCTATACCTCTTAATTTGAGATCGACATCAGCCTCCAGAAGTGTTGCGTCGATTTAAAACACTACTGTCAACCATTGACCACTGAGCCAAGAAGCAAAATAATTAACAAATAATCAAAAAATATTAACTATTACTCCCTATTCTATAATTTGCCCCTTTTAAACTAGAAAATATCTACTAACTACTGAGGGAAAAAAATGACAACTCACTTTATTACTGCCGAAATCGATTTACAAGCTACTTCAGACAAGCTCAAACAAGAAATTGAAACTCAACTAGCCAAACAAGGCGAACCTTTACGGTGGGCTGTTACTCAAGTAGATACTGCCAAACAGAAAGTTACTGTAGAAGCAATTGTTACAAAAAATGAAGAGTAGAGAAGAGAGAAGATAGTTACTATCCCTACCACTAACCAGCAAGCATTTATGAATCCTTTTACTGTAGTTCTGATCGTTCCTACAGGAGTAGGGGCAGCAATTGGCGGTTATGCGGGGGATGCTCTGCCCGTAGCTAAAGCGATCGCCCAAACTTGCGATTGTCTGATTACTCATCCTAATGTGCTTAATGGCGCACAACTTTATTGGTCGTTAGATAATACCCTATACGTGGAAGGTTATGGCTTAGATAAGTTTGCCTCCCGACAATGGGGTTTACGCCCTGTGAAACAAAATAAAGTAGGATTATTACTAGATCGAGGTATTGAGCCAGAATTACGCTTGCGTCAGCTGCAAGCTGCCGATGCTACCAGAGCCACTTTGGGCTTAAAATTAACTGACTATGTGATTACTGATGCACCTTTAGAAGTAGAATTACGTACGGCTTCATCTGGTGCTAGTTGGGGAACTATTGGCAACCCTGGTAGTCTGCTCAGGGCAGCAGATAAACTTATTAGCCAAGCAGGTGCAGAAGCGATCGCAATTGTTGCCAGATTTCCCGACGAAACTGAAGATAATCCCGATTTACAAAACTATCGTCATGGTGGTGGTGTAGACCCTATAGCAGGGGCAGAAGCGGTAATTTCTCATTTAATTGTCCGTCATTTTCAAGTTCCTGCCGCTCACGCCCCCGCCCTGATGCCCCTACCAGCCGACCCCAATATTTCCCCCCGTGCCGCCGCCGAAGAACTAGGTTATACTTTTTTACCCTGTGTTTTAGTAGGCTTAAGTCGCGCTCCCCAATTTGTGAGCGATCGCTCTAACCAGAGTATTTGGGCAGACACCTTAGATGTGGCGATCGTTCCCTATACAGCTTGTGGTGGTAGTGCTATCCTCAGTCTGAGTAATTCTGCTACTCAAATTATTGCCGTAACCGACAATACTACTCAAATCCAAGTTCCTCCAGAACCTTTAGGTATTAAAGTAACTAAAGTTAAATCTTATTTAGAAGCATTAGGTATTTTGGTCGCTTATCGTGCTGGAATTGACTTTAATGTTTTAAGTCCTTCCATATCATCCCTTAGTTGCTTATTATAAAACCAGTGGTAAATCCAAACAATCCCGAAATCGATCCTCTCAGTCGCACCCAAATTCTTATAGTCATGGGCGTAACCGCAGTGATTTTATTGATGGTTACTAAGATATGGCAAAGATTGGGAGCAGTAGAACTATTAAACTTACAATTTAATGTCCAAGGCATCTTATGGGGCATTGGATTAGCAGTAGGTATTACTATTGCTAGCAGTATTATTTACCGTCTCTGGGGTGCTTACCGTCACAGTGCAGATATTTACTTAGAATTAGTGATTAAACCTCTAATTTGGCCAGATTTGATTTGGTTGGGACTGTTGCCCGGATTGAGCGAAGAATTGCTCTTTCGCGGCGTGATGCTTCCTGCTTTGGGGCTGAATCTGACCGCCGTAGTTATTTCCAGCATATTATTTGGCGTATTACATCTCAGTGGTGCGGGACAATGGCCCTATGTAGTGTGGGCAACCATAGTGGGTTTTGCCCTGGGTTACTGTGCTTTAATTACTGGTAATCTACTTGTTCCCATCGTGGCGCATATTATTACTAATTTAATCTCCAGTTGTCTGTGGAAAATCAATCATTGGCAAGACGACATTAAATCCAGCTAAGATTAACTATTAAAGAGTAAACTTTGAGGTGCGATCGCACGTTATTTAAAATGATTATCTTACCAGGAGCAACAGTTAAAGTTATTAATCCAGACGATACATATTACAATTTTCAAGGTCTGGTACAACGCATTGATGATAGTAAAGTAGCAGTGCTATTTGAAGATGGTAACTGGGATAAATTAGTCACCTTCAACCTATCAGAATTAGAAACAGTAGACTTAACCAAGAAAAAATAATTAGGAAACAAGTAGGAGTAGTGAGTAGCAAGTAACATTGTTTACTTATTACTTATTACCTATTACTTATTACTTCAAAAATGCGTCTTCCCCTGCCTCAATTTGCCGTTGATGGTCGTCACCCTAATCATATTGGTGAGGTGATTGAAACCGCCACTAATCAATATATGGCTCAGTGTCTCGAACCAGAAGATTTAAAGTTTCCTCGAATGCCTCCTTTTGGCAGTTGGGTGAAATCTTTTGATGAAGAATCAGGTAATAAAATTCTGGCAGTAGTAACCTATGTGACTACTACTCCAATCGATTCAGTACATCGAGCCAGGGCATTAGGTTTGTCTCTAGCTGAATTACGGGAACAACAACCGCAAATTTTCGCCATGCTCAAAACCGAATTTAAAGCAGCAATCGTGGGATTTGAAATGCCTAATAATAACAATGGCAGTAATAGTTTGGGCAAAGTCTATCAATATTTACCCCCTCGTCCCCCTCAAATTCATCAAGCGGTATATAACTGCGAAGCTACAGAAATAGTTCACTTTACCGAAAATTTGGATTTTTTACGGACTCTGCTGCAAGTCAAAGATATTCCCGTAGAATCTTTAGTGGCGGCGGCGGTGCGAGATGTCTATCGTTTGCGAAAAGCCAACCGCGATTGGTTGGTACAAGTGGGCAGAACTTTAAGCGTGTTACTCAAAGATGACTACGATCGCTTGCGCTATATTCTCAGTCAGATTCATTGGTAATGCAATGCATAATTTCTTTAATCAGGAACGGCTTGATCGCGTATTTATTCCATTGGTGTTGATACCATTCGGCTACATGGGGTCGAATGGTAAACTGAGGCTTATCTCCCCCACGAACATCAATACGTAAGAAAGAATAGGGTCGTTTTTTATGTTTACCGCGACCATTACGTCCTAAGAATAGTTGAGATTGACCAACGGTCGCCCGCAAGCCCCGTCTTTTCAAGACGGGGAACGGGTGACCGATGGGTTGAGAATTTTCATCTCCATCTTGAAATAGAATCGTACCTTCTGTTCTCTGACGGCGCAAACTATGACCGCTACCACCACAGACAATCCAGTTAATATAAGAATCTGCATATCCCGTATCTTTAGTGTAGAGATGTTCCATACAGTGAGCATGACCTGAAATAACTATGTCTACCACCGATCTTCCTGGAGGTAATGTACCTATTTCTTTAACTACATCATTAAATACCTGACGCAAGCGATCGCGAATGGCTAAAGTCTGCCCCTGATTCCATTTAGTACTTTCAGTAACGTAGGGGGGATGATGTAAGAAGATAATTCTACCCTTGACTGTTTCATCTTGCCAGGATGCTACTAAACTCGATTTAAGCCAGATCAATTGCTCCCAATCGGTTATTTGCTCAGTTTTACTTAACTGTTTATCAATATCTCGCTGAGTTTCGGCAATATGCTCTAATTTGGCGTAATAATCATCAAGGCGATCGGCATCGTCCGGATTATCGGAGTTTAGTTGGTCTATAGCTTCTCGAATCTGTTGTTCTTGCTTGTTTAATTCCTGCTGACTGGTGATTAATTTAGCTCGTTTGATTTCCCCTGCTTCTGTATCGGGTATAGATAGTGGTTGATTAAAGGTATTGGAATCTAAGGCCAAAAAATCAATGCCACCATAACGAAAAGTATAGTAACGATTGGGTAGGCGAGTAAACTTACCAGGCTGATAGTTCAAGCAGCGATCGCCTGTATGATTCCCCGTATAGTTAGCATCTAAATGTCTTGCCAGATTGATTTTGCCTTTAATATTAGCTAAATAGTCTAAAAATGCTCTAGCATAAGCATCTCCTTCATCAGAGCCATGCCAGCCAACATCTAAATCTATTTGACCTCGCAATAAACGACGGGGCAACCAGGTAGCCTGTACTAAAATGCCATAAATTAAGGGTAAATCGTAATAATCGTGATTGCCGGGAACGAGAAAAAAAGGTAATTTAAAGGTCAGGCGATCGTAGGATAATTTGTTGGGGTTTTCTCCTCCCACTAAGAATTCTTTATAGGGTTCGATAAAATTGTCGTGATAATATTCACTAGAACCGACCTGATACACGACATCTCCCGTATGAAGGACAAAGCTACAGTCCGAGGAATGCTCTAGCATCATTTCGGCGATCTGGCGTTGGGGGTGATGTTTGAGATGAGAACCACAACCACTATCTCCAATCACTAAAAAAGAAAAATCAGGATTATTTCTCTTGCCATCATCAACTACTAATTTAGTTTGATCGATCTTTCTGTCCTTAATTGACTTTTCCTGCCAGCGCACTCTACGCTTCATGCGGTCAATTTTTACTGATATTTCTGGTTCGGAAACAAATTTCATATTTTAAAAGTTTTGAGATTATTTAAGATATTTTTTGCAAAATCTGTCTTTGGATAGATGGACAAAATTAATTCTTAATTAACTCATTAAATATCGAAAAATATTACATTTAACTACAATCAATTTTAACTTAAGAAGTCTAATGGGATAATCGATCTACAAAATTATTCTCTCTTAGGACTCAACAAAATCGAAGTAACTTTGATTACAGAAACTATAGTTTGAGTCCGGATAAATTGTGGGATTAATTGGATTATATTTCGGTATTTTAGAAAAGTAATGTTTAACTTACTTAATGTTTTATTTGCTTTTATTGTAGTAGGAGCTTTACTACTAGTTGCCAGATTTATTAAGCATAAAATTGGACTGTTTCAAACACTTTATTTACCAGAATCAATCATTGCTGGGGCGATCGCTTTACTATTGGGAACTGGCTCTTTAGGAGCGATCGCAGTAGCCTTGGGAGCAGACCCGAACTCTTATATCGCCGAGGGTTTATTTCCCCCAGAAATGCGTGCAGTCTGGTCGCAATCCCCTGGGGTGTTTATTAATATCGTCTTTGCTGCTCTATTTTTAGGAGAACACATTCCCAATCCCAAAGATATTTGGCGTAAAACCGCACCTCAAGTTGCTTTCGGTCAAACCATGGCCTGGGGACAATATGTTCTGGGTATTTTAGTTACTCTAGTTATCTTAGTTCCCCTATTTAACATCAACCCCATCGCTGGAGCGTTAATTGAAATCGGTTTTGAAGGAGGACACGGTACAGCAGGAGGTATGGCTGATACTCTAACAGAGTTGGGTTTTGCTGAAGGAGGCGACTTAGCTCTAGGTTTGGCTACCGTAGGGATTATTGCGGGAATTATTTTCGGTACAGTGTTGGCTCATTGGGGTCGTCAAAAAGGCTATATTCAGAACGAACCTGTAGCTGTTAGCAGTGGCGATGCTCAATTCCAAGAGACAGCACCCATAGAATCTAGTAGCGTCTTGGCTAGAAGAGCGCAGTTGATGCACAATTTCTTGATCGATCCTCTGTCTCTCAACTTTGGTTTTACAGGAGTTGCGATCGCCATTGGTTGGATAATTCTAAAAATTCTTACGATCATCGAGTCTCTTACTTGGGGTAGAGGCGGTTTAGAACTAATCGGAGCAGTACCTTTGTTCCCAATGGCATTAATTGGCGGTATTATCATTCAGGTCGTTATGAAACGTCTGGATCTAGATGTCTTGATTATCAGAAGACTACAAGAAAGAATCGCGGGAGTAGCCTTAGATCTCTTAGTAGTAACTGCTTTAGCTTCCATTAACTTAGCCGTTTTGGGGGCAAATATCGGTGTATTTCTCACCCTGTCCGTTGTCGGTATTGCTTGGAACGTCCTGGCATTTGTCTATTTAGCCCCTCGTATTCTGCCAATCTACTGGTTTGAGCGTGGTGTTGGGGACATGGGACAATCGATGGGTGTAACTGCTACGGGTATCTTGTTGATTCGCATGGTAGACCCTGAAAACCGCACGGGGGCTTTTGAAAGTTTTGCTTATAAGCAGTTGTTCTTTGAACCAATTGTGGGGGGTGGTTTGTTTACTGCTGCTGCACCAACTTTAATTACTCAGTTTGGTTCAGTGTCAATTTTGATTTTAACAACTGGGTTACTGGCATTTTGGCTGATTTTTGGCATCATTAACTGCAAGCGAACTATGAAAAAATTACAAGAAGAACAAGCAACAGCAGAACTACAAACTACTGGCGTAGCAGGGTCGGGGTGAACTACCCTACCTTAGTCTAGAAGAGCCAAAGAATTAGGCTTGTAATAACATAATTTTTAATGGATGGAGTTGAATTTTCCAGGGAAAGGGACGATCTTTCAACTCTAACCATTTATCTTTAAAAACTTCTGCTTGTAGATGATAATCGTCAGGATGATTGGCAGGTTGATTTAACTTGAGATATAAAGTCATGCGGTGTTGGGTTTCGCTAATGGTAGCCAACCAACAAGGGAAAGTATTGACTCCGTTATCTGTATCAGGAAAAATTAACTGATGGGCGCGAATAGCGATATATTCTAGAGATTGGGGTATGGGTTCAATGGTTTCTAGGATACAATTCCAATCAACTACCCGAATTTGATTTTCCCTAATTGCAACAGCGCGAGAAAAGTTTTTACAACCAGTTAATTGTGCAGTACGATAATTGCCAGGATGCTCGAATATATCGTGTTTGGTACTGTGAGAGATTGCTTTACCTCGATCTATGAATATTAAGTTGGGACATACGCGATATGCCTCTTCGAGGTTATGGGTAATAAATAACGTCACCCCTTGATAGTGAATTAGGTTATTTCTAAGAATTTTCTCTTGTTTATCTCGTAAATAAGTATCTAAAGCCGAAAAAGGCTCATCCAAGAGCATTATACCTGGCTCACTTGCTCTAGCTCTAGCTAAGGCTACTCTTTGTTGTTGTCCCCCCGAAAGTTCCCCTGGATAGCGATCGCCCATTCCTGGTAAGTCTACAGAAATCAGTTGTTTTTCTACTTCTTGTTTGATTTCCCGATAAGATTTTCCTGGAGGCATTCCAAAGGCGATATTTTCGGCAACAGTCATATGGAGAAACAGGGCATAATTTTGGAATAAAAAACCACAATTGCGATCGCGTGATGGTAAGTTAATTCCTTTTGCTGAATCGAATAATACCCTCCCATTTAAAACAATACGCCCTCGATCTGGAGTTTCTAAACCAGCAATACACCGTAAAATTAAGCTTTTTCCTGCCCCAGAAGCCCCCAGTAACCCTAACGGTGTTTGATCTGTGCGAAAGGAAACATCCAATAAAAACCCAGGTAGTTGTTTTTGAATATCCACAATTAATTCAATAGGATATCTCGGTACGAAACGTTTTTGGGCGAACAACCGTTCGCCCCTACAGGGGGGTTTTGATTGGTAATTGATCGCAAATCCTAAAACTCTCCGAATTAACTTAAAAATATTTCTCTTATTTTCCTTTTCCCTTTGCCCTTTCTTGGTGCGCGTTCCCTTGCGGAGGGGCTGTTCCCGGAATCTGCGTCGCGGACTTGTAAGCCCCGTCCTGTCGTCGGCGCGGGGTAGCACCGCTTTTCCCTTTGCCCTGTTTTGTTCAGTACCATAATTCACCCCTCCAATCACTCCCAAAGAAATCACCAGCATAATAATTACCAACCATAATGCCTGATTCAGATCTCCCCCTTCCGCAGCAAAGAAAATGGCGATGGGGATAGTTTGGGTTTTACCGGGAATACTTCCTGCTAACATTAAGGTTGCACCAAATTCACCTAAAGCACGAGCAAAAGCAAGTAAAGTACCAGCAATCAGGCCTGGTTTGGCTAAAGGCAGCATAATTTGCCAAAAAATTCTAGTTTCTGAAGCTCCTAAAGTTCTGGCACAGGCAACAAGATTGATGTCGATTTGTTTAAATGCCCCCAAAGCAGTTTTATACATTAAGGGAAAAGCTACAACTGTCGAAGCAATTACAGTAGCGTACCAAGAAAAAATAACTGTCAGTCCAAAATGAGCTAATATTTGCCCGATAAAACCGTTTTTACCCAATAAAAGCAGCAATAAAAAACCAACCACTGTGGGAGGAAGTACCAAAGGGGCGGTTAACAAACTTTCAATAACTTCCTTCCCTTTACCCCGATAATTCAACATCCACCGCGCTGCTAAAATGCCCAGGAAAAAAGTGATTACCGTAGCAGTAGTAGCAGTTTTCAGGGAGATCCAAATAGGAGATAAATCAATCATGTTTTTTGAGAGAATTAAAGACTTTGAAGGCAGAAATAATCAGAATTACCCCCAGAATCAATTTTAGTAATCTAGGAGAGATGATTCCTACTAACATCCCCCCTAAAATAGCCCCAATCATTGAACCCAAACTCATTGGTATGATGGTATTTTTGAAAGCAAGGCGATCGCGATAGGCTTGTTTTTGGGCATAACGCACAATACCAGTAATGACTGTGGGTAAACTGACAATTAAACTAGCTGTACCTGCGGTTTTGATATCCAAACCAAAACCAAAAATGAGAGTAGGAATAATTAATTCCCCCCCTGCTACTCCTAAAACACTACTAACTAACCCAATTACTAAACCACAGAGAATGCCAGCGATAATTTGTAACGGTAAAATGGCTGGAACAATTGCGGGTAAAGCTTCTGGTAAAAAGGCTTCCACGATTAAAGCTAAACCAATGGAAACTAAAAAAACTAAAATAATTTTTTCTAACTGTTCATTAGAAATCCTTCGCGCCCAAGTTGCACCAAACCAAGCAGCAATTCCCGCACCGATAATTAAAGATAATAGTATCTGTTGATTGGGTATCAGAGAGTCTACAGTCAGGGTTTGACTGCGAATAAATAACGAAAAAACAATCGTTACTAAACTAATGGCTAAATTTAAAGGCACTGCTTGACGTGCCGAATAACCTAAAAGACTTGCTAAAACTGGTAGCCGAAATTCCGCACCACCCAAACCCATTAAACCCCCTAACAAAGCTATGGGAATGGATAACCAAAAAGCTAATTGGATACGAGCATCTTGCCAAGATTGTTTCATCAGAATTTTTAACTATTTTATTTTTTACAAGCGACAATGTGAAAAATGTGCCAGTATCTTTCTTCCCCTAAAGGAGTTGTACCCAGGTGTTCCTCTTCTTCGAGTAATTCGATCGCGTAAGGTTTTAATAGGGTTTCGACTTGCAATCGCCTAAAGGTATTTATTAATTTACTTTCTTTCCAAGAATCTCTGTCACCAAATAAATGTCCGCTAAATCTCCCCCCTGGTAATAGGGAATGATAAATCTGATTCCACAGGGTAGGAAAAGCATCGAGAGAACAAAAAGGCAAGGAAAAGCTGGCATTGATTAAGTCTACAGATTTGGGAAATTGTAACTGTTCAAAGCTAACTATTTGAGTAGTTAATTGTAGAGTATTAAAATGCGGACGGGCGAGTAAACGGGCGATCGCTTCTGGTTCTTTATCTATAGCCAATACTGTCCAATTTTGGCGTAACATTTCCACCGTATCTCTACCATCCCCACAACCCAGATCGATCGCGACTCCTGGCTTGTCAAATCCAGCTAAAGCAGTCAAAATCGTTTTTCTCGGCGGGCGATCTTTAACCGCATCATAATAGGCTTTCCAGTCTCGTTTTTCTGTTATGTTTGTCATTTGTCCTTTGTTGTTTGCTAATAACTAATGACCAATGACTAATGACCATTGACTGTCACAAATCCATTTTCCTCAAATACTTTTTTTGCTTCAGGAGTGGTGAGAAATTCGATTAAATCTTTTGCTTCTTCTCGATGTTGACTATTTTTAATTACGGCGATGGGATAGACGACAGGGGAATGAGTGTCTTCTGGCGCAGTGGCGACGATTTCGACGTTATTGATAATTTGAACATCGGTACGATAGACAATTCCCGCCTCGGCGTTACCTGTAGCTACGTAATTGAGAACTTGACGAACATCTTTACCGTAAACGGCTTTGGGGATAACTTTATCGGCAATCTGGAATGAAGTTAAGACTTCTTGGGCATAGTTCCCCGCAGGAACACTTTCTGGTTCTCCTAAAGCAATAGTTTTTAGTTTTTTATGCGTTAAATCCTCAAAACTATTAAATTTAGGATTATTTTTAGCATTACTTTCTGAAGTTATTAAAACCATTTGATTTTTTAATAAATCCCGACGGGTTTCTGTTAATAACATATCTTCTTTTTCTAAAGCATCCATCTGTTTACTGGCAGCAGAAATAAACACATCTACAGGTGCGCCCTGTTCGATTTGTCGTTGTAAAGAGCCTGAAGAACCAAAATTATAAATTATTTCTGTTTCGGGATGTTTTTGCTGGTAAAGAGGTTCAATATCTTCAATAACACTCTTAAGACTGGCTGCTGCGGATAGGATTAATTGAGTAGATTGATTGGCATTACTAGGTTGTTCAAGTTTTATTTTACCTATGGTATTGCTGCCAATTACTAACAATGATGACAAGACTGTAATAGTTAAAAAGCTGGTTATTTTTATTTTACTAGTCATAATTTATATCTCCAAAATTTAATATTTTAAAATTTTGATCAGGTCTATAATATTTTTATCCAATAACCATAGAATTAATTATGCAATTAAGCACTCGTAATACCTTAAAAGGTACAATCAAAAATATCAAACTAGGTGCAGTTAATGCCGAAATAACTTTAGAAATTGCTCCAGGGGTAGAGGTTATTTCTGTAATTACCAAATCATCAGCAGAAAGACTTAGTTTGGCAGAAGGCAAATCAGCTTATGCTTTAATTAAAGCTACAGATGTGGCGATCGCTATTGATTAAAAATTTAATTTTCAGGTGGGTAATGCCCACCCTACCACTAACCCCTCGTATTAACTCTAACCTTAATGGAATTGGCAATATTTTTATCAATCGCAATTCTATTTCTGCCAACTCTAATAATAAAAGAAGGAAATCTTTGTTCTAAGGTAATGTGCATTCCTGTATGAACTCCCATTGCCAAGAGTTTTTTGACGATTTTTTCGTCTTTATTTCTAATAGCAGCAATCACACCTTGGGTTTTAGCCCCTAAATAATCGAGGGGAGAATATTCAACTGAAAATCCTTGGGTAAACATTTGATAAACTTACCTCCATAATTATTAATAATTGGTTCAGAATATAGCCTGAAGGGAAGGCAAACAAAATAAAATTCTTTTGCTAGTTGCGATCGCTTCAGTTGCATCTTTTATAAAGTGACTAATTATCTAAAGCTTTTGTGGGAAATACTTTATGTCCGAGAAGAAAAAAGACCAAGCCTAATAAGCCTTTAATTAAAAGTGGAGTCAACACAAACACGCAGACTAAGGCAATCATCCCCGATAGCCAAGCAACTAATCTATGTATTTCATCGCTATGATGAATGCTCAAGAGCATTATTCCCATACATATTGATAAAACGAGTAGATGAATGACTATCATCTTAATATCTCCTCAAAAAATTAACTTGATTCATGAGCTATCCAACATAACTCCAGCCAAAAACGAAAGTCTTGTTGTTTAATTTTTGATAACGGATCTTTTACTAAGTGAGTTGCATTACTACTGATTAATCATTCGATGTCAAACACATAATTTTGAGACAAAATTGGCTCAATTGTTGGCAGTCATTGGTCTTTTGTCCTCTCTTGGTGCGCATTCCCTTGCGGAGGGGCTTACGTCGACGCGGGAGACCTTCGGTAGTCGCTTCGCGGACGCACCGCTTTGTCCTTTGTTCTTAGTTTTTCAACTGAATTGCTAATGACCAATGACTAATAACTAATAACTAAACTAAATAAGCTTCCTGGTGAGTCTTGATCGTGCAATCAGATTTAGGATATGCTACACAAAGTAAGACGTATCCTTTAGCTATTTGATCGTCATCTAAAAAGCTCTGATCGTCTTGGTCAACTTCACCTTCAACAATTTTGCCAACACAACTAGAACAAGCTCCCGAACGACAAGAAGAAGGCAATTCTAAATCTTGTTCTTCTGCGGCATCGAGAATATATACATCTTCCGGAACATCAATAGTTACATCAATTTCAGGGGGTTTTTTGCGTTTTCCTTTAATTAGACGGACTTTATAAGTAGTACCCATATTTTTGTTCTCCTCTCTTAATTTTTTTTGTTGTTTGTCCTTTGTCCTTTGTTACCAATGACCAATAACTAATGACCAATGATTAAGAACAAGGAACAGCTTCGGGAGTACCTTCTCCCACCGAGAAAGACTTACCACAGCCACAGCTATCAGTAGCATTAGGATTTTCAAAAGTAAATCCAGCTTGGATTAAACTTTCGACGAAATCGATGATAATACCGTTTAAAAAAGGCGCACTTTGGCGATCGAGGTAGATGTTTATTTTGTCTTGTTCGTAGGTAAAATCATCCGCTTCAGGGCGATCGACAATATCCAAGGTATATTCAAAACCACTACAGCCACCATCAACGGCTGCAAGACGAACTCCTTTGGTAGTAGTAGTCTCATCAGCACCCGCACGGATAAAAGTACGAAGTCTGAAGGCTGCTTTTTCGGTTAAAGTTACGGACATGGTAGTTCTCCTTTATTTATTTATTTATTGTTTGTACTTTGTCTTTTGTCATTCGTCCTTTGTCTTTTGTTGTTTGTTTTAATGACTAATGACTAACGACTAACGACTGATGACTAACGACTAATGACTGTTGACTGTTCCCGCATACAGGGCATTCAGGGTCTTTGTACAAGCGTAATTTGTGAAACTCAACATTAGCTAAATCCATGTTGAGTAATTGACCCAATAAAGGTTTACCCAAGCCTGTAATCAGCTTGATGGCTTCTAAAGCGGTTAAACAAGCTAGAGTGCCAGAAACCGCACCGAGTACCCCAAATGCCCTACGATTCCAATCGGGTTTTTCAGGGAAAAGACAAGAAAGACAGGGAGTTTGATGGGGAACAATGGTGGTTAGATAAGCCTCCATGCTGTTCATGGCAGCTTCCACCATCGGTTTTTGCCAACGGACACAGGCTGCATTGAGTAAATCTCTTTCGGGGAAATTGTGAGCGCAACTAAGAGCAATATCAGAACGTTGAACCAAAGCATCAACATTTTTAGGATTTATGTATTCAGCGATCGCCTCAATTTCGACATCGGGATTGATTTGATTGAGAGTTTCTTGGGCTTTGGTCACTCTAGTTTTCCCTACCCAATCATCAGTCATCAAAATCTGACGATTCATATCATCGAGACGCAATTCACCACCACGAACTAGAATCAGTTTGCCAATACCAGCAACCGCAAGATAAAGGGCGACTGTACCTCCTAAACCACCGACTCCAGAAACTAAAGCAGTAGTATTTTTCAGAGCTTTTTGTCCCGCTTCTGCTAAACCTGGAAGCTGAATTTGTCGGCTATAGCGTTCTAATTCTTTTGGTGTTAAGGTTGTCATTTGTTGTTCGTCCTTTGTTGTTTGTCCTTCGTCTTTCGTTATTGGTTTCAAATACTAATGACTAATGACTAACGCGCTTTTTTCTCAAGCTCATCTAAAGAAATAAAGTTTTTCGGTTTGGTTTGGAATACTTTAAATAACTTAGTTTCCAAAGGACTTGAGGTTAAGAAAACCTGATAAGCTTCTTCTAAAGCAAGACGATACTTATCTAGTTTTTCTGTTTCAGTGACATCAGGAAAAACTCGATCTACTTCATTAATTAAAAGAGCAAATTGTTTCAAAATATGGAGGCGATTAATATTAACAAAATCGCGATCGTATTCGATATCGAAAAATTGTAAATAATCTTCTGCATCAGTTAAGCTTTTAAATGCAGTTATAGTTTTTGGTGTAGTTTTAGCCACGGTCATTTTCCTCTCTCCTCAAATAATTTATATGAACTTATGACACCTGTTTTTCCCAGGTTTTTAGTTGTTGTTTGAGTTCGGCTAATTGACGATAAATATCGTAGGTTTTAGTCGCTTCTTCAATCAGTTTTTCGTAATCTGTGGGTAAGCCTTCAGCTAAGTCGTGCAAATCCATTTTCATTTGACCTGCTTTGCTGTTGAGTTTTTTGATAGTTTTCTTCAACTCAGCAATAGCTTCAGGAGTTGGGGGTTTTGTTTCAAGGGCAGTCATTTTCGTTACTGATAACTGTTTATTGAACTTAAGCATTTGCAGCATCGGGAAACTTCTCAATAGTTTGAATCCCCGACTCGACTAATCTTTCTCCTTGGGCTGCTAATTTTTGCAGTGAAGGATAGCCAAAGCGTTGAGCGTCTCTTAAAGTACGAGATAATACCATTAAGCGACCAGTCCAGATGATCGCCCAGCCAAAGCCTTCGTGGGAAAGATCGGTGACAACCTGACAGAGTTTACCTGTTTCTTTTTCAATACAAGCTGCGATCGCCCGATAGAAACAAAGCACTCTTAATTGAGTTGCAGAATCCACATCTCCTTCTACAGAAATTTTGCTTTTCTTCTCTTTGCTGACTACAAAATTAGACAGCACTAATTCATCGCTCCAACTACGATAAACGCCATAATGATCCTGTGCGCGTACTTGCTGTACTAGTGCTTGTAGAAAAAGACTTTCTTCGACAATGTTAGTAGTAGTTTCGGGGGTGGTGGTAGTTGTAGTCATAATTTTCAATTATTAGTAGTTAGTTGTTTGAGATTAATTTTTGATTCCCTCCTGCCTTCATTCCTCTTCTTCAAAATCAAAGCTAGAAGAATTTTTTCTTAAAGCTTTCCGTAACCAAGGAGGAGGATTACCTAATGTTTTGACCAAACTGTTAAGAACATCGGCAATTTCATCATCTTGATTTTCAGCTTTGAGTGGGGTAATTTGATGTTTTAAAAGACGGGATGCAGCACTGCCTCCGATCGCAGAAACGTAAACGATCGTACAGTCGGCAACTGCATTAATTTTGGGGATTAATTTGTCTTCATTGCCATCTTCAGTTAAGTTTCCACCAAATTCAACAGTGTTCAAAAAGTTATAACCTTCAGCAGAAACATCATAAACATCAACCTTTTTTGCCCAACCAAAGTGAGCATTGATATGAATATTATCTTGGGTAGCAAAAGCAACTTTCATTTTTCCCCCCTTTATCTTTTGTTGTTTATCTTTTGTCCTTTGTTACCAATAACTAATAACTAATAACTAATGACTAATGACTAAAAATCTAAATAATAACTAGCTTTAATTACAGCTTCACGAATAGTATTTTCAGCAGTTTCAATTAGTTCTGGTAGAGAAAAAAATCCCAAGCTTTTATAGCCAGAAATCAATGAATTGAGAACTAAAACACTGCCACAACAAATAACTGCGGAACTAAATTCTTTATTCCTGACGTGAATGTGAGTTTCTGTATTGTGTCCTGTTGTTTGCTCAATATGATAAGCGATCGCTTGATAAAATGCTTTAATGATTAGCTGGTAGAGAGGATCGAGATTAAGGTTCGGCGAGTTTAGAGCTTTTTTTTCTAAAGAAATTACTATATTTTCTACTAGCAATTCATCAGACCATCCGCAATATTTACTAAAAGTATCAGACAGACGGATTTGTTTGATCAATTCTACTAGAAAAGGCTCTTGAATTGTACTTTTGTGTGTTGTTTTTTCTAAAGCTAAAACTGGACTCATTTTCCTACTCTCATGCAAATGACTAATAACTCATGTACAGACAAGATCTGCCTTGTCTCTAATGTCCCAATTCAATAAAAATATTGCCGATATCGAATAAAAACTGCATCGTACCGCGATAACCAATTAAACAACGAGAACCATTGCCCAGGCGATCGTAGATGGGATAGCCCATACGATATAAGGGAATATGAAGTTTGTCGGCTAGAGTTTTTCCTTGAGAATTAGTAATAATTAAATCCGAACCTGGTGCTAAATCTTCTAAGTCTTCCAAATCACCAATAGTAACTTGTTCGCAAGGTAATTCTGTTAATAATGGTGACTTATTTGTAGTAACCGCAGCCTGAATTTCTGCACCCATTTCTGATAGTAACCAACTGGTTTGATAGAGTAAATCTGGTTCTAATGCTAGGGAAACTTTTTTACCGCCTAGATAAAAATGAGTGTCTAAAATAGCATCCTGTAATTGACAGCGTTGGCGTTCATATTTCTGGGGTATTTTAAAATTAAATTGCCAATCAGGATTATTTTTGTAATTAGCAATTTGTGCCAGCAACCATAAAAACTTATCTGTTGCTGCTAAACCGGCCAAACGGGATAATACTTCAAATTTTGTCCCGAATCTTTGTTGTAAAGTTGATGCAGCAGAGCGCATACTTTCCCCAATAGCAATAGTAAAAAGCGATCGCTTTAATTGTTGTAATTTCTCTACAGAAGTACCACCAGGGGTTTTGCTGTTATAATCATCATCCAAATGTCCATCTACTGATTCAGATAAATCGGGAATAACTAGGGGTTTTAAGCCAAATGCTTCAACTATCTCCTTTATTGCTTCCACATCCCCAGGTGCAAGCATTGAACCTGCTAAAATTGTTACTTGTTGTAGGGGCAATTCGCGAATTGCCCCTACGGATTGACCGTAATCCGTAGCCACAATTGAATTAACCGCAGCAGCAAAACCATCCTGTAACGCCCCCTTATAATCGGGAGTGGAAACAAAGATAATCGGTAAATAATCCAGTTCAGGATGACGCTGACGAATCCCTTTGAGGATGCCATCCATATCATCCCCCCGTGTCTCTGTTAACCCTGTAGTTAGCAAACCAATTAGATCGGGTTGGGCTTTTTCTACTAAAGTTAAAATCGCCTGTTCTACATTTTCCTCACCCCCCAGAATTGTCGAAACCTCAGTCATAGCAGTAGTTGCCAAGGGAATGGCTTCGCGAAAATGCCGTACTAATAACACTTTGGCAAAAGCTGTACAACCTTGAGAACCATGAAACAAAGGTACAATTCCTTTTAATCCCAAAAAAGCTAAAGCTGCACCCAACGGCGGACTCTGCTTGAGAGGATTGACAGCTACGGATTTTTTGTTGCGGGTTACGGTAGTCATGGGGATTTACGGGAATAGGAAAGTAGGGGAATGGGGGAGTAGGGAAGTAGGAAAAATAAAAGGGAGTGATTGACTGTTAACTGCTCGCTGTCTCCCAAGGTGCTGGCTGACGAACTTGTTGCCAAATGGGACTGTGGAGGGCGCGATCAAATTCTTTTGCCATTTCAATCAGTCCGACATATCCCGCGTAGGGGTTGTGACGTTCTTGGTTGATATCAAGGAAAGGAATGCGGGCTTTGAGGGCAGTGTATTGGTTACGTCCTCCTGCCACGAGCATATCGGCTTTAGTTTTAGCAATTACTTTTAATAGCTCTTTAGCGTTACCTTTAGCTAGTTCTATGCCGTCTTTGCCCAATAATTGTCGGATTTTGGCTTTATCTTCTTCCGTACTCTTTTTGGTGCTGGTGGCAGCTACGTGTATTCCTAAATCTTGTGCCGCAGAAATTATCGACCAACTTTTTACCCCGCCTGTATATAGCACCATACGTTTACCTTGGAGTCGGGCGCGATAAGGCGCGAGAGCTACATCTAGTTTGGCGGTTTCTTCAGCAATGACAGCTTCTACCCGTTGCTTTAAGGCATCATCACCTATTTTTTCAGCAATATGACGCAAACAACGGTTCATATCGGCAATGCCATAGAAAGACTCTTCGATATAGGGAATGCCGTAACGTTCCTCCATTTTACGCCCCATATTAATTAAGGCTTTGGAGCAGATCATTACGTTAAGTTTGGCGCGATGGGCATAGCGAATCTCTTCAAAAGTGGCATCTCCCGTAATCTTAGAAAGGACGCGAATCCCAACTTTCTCAAATATCGGCAGTACCCCCCAAAGTTCCCCTGCAATGTTATATTCCCCAATCAAATTAATATCATAGGGAGTTGTGTATTCAGGTTCGGCAGTACCGACAACATAATCTAATAAAGATTCACCAGCCAATCTGTTACCTAAATTCTTACTCCCCACAAAACCAGGAGAATGAACGGGAATAATAGGAGTCTCAAACTTCTTTGTGGCTGCCTCGCACACGGCATCCAAGTCATCCCCAATCAAAGCCGTAACGCAGGTAGAATAAACAAAAATCGCAGGAGGTTGATAGCGTTTAATTACTTGGGCGATCGCTTTATAGAGTTTTTTCTCACCACCAAAGATAATGTCATTTTCGCTAATATCAGTGGTAAAACCCATCTTATAAGTGGTCGCATCAGAAGACAAACTACCGCGACTACCCCAAGAATTTCCCGCACAGGCGATCGGCCCGTGAACTAAATGAGCAGCATCGGTAATGGGGACAAGAGCAATGGAGGCTCCATCAAAGGCACAACCACCTTGAGCAGCACCTGGTTGAGCTTGTTGCTTGCAAGCTTTATTCTTTCCTTGTTGTCCTTTTTTGTGATTGTGTTCGCAACCTGGTTCGTTCAAGAGGTCAGCGATTTTTGGTTTTGCCATTGTTTCGTCCTTCGGTTTAGTTATTTGTTAAAAATAAAAGCTCGATAACTAATCACTGCCTCCTGCCCTCTGCCTTCTCTAACAAATATATTTCCTAATATCTTCTCCGCAATCTCCTTCTAAATAACTGAGGGCGCGGAGACGCAAACTGACAACTTCGTTATAGAGGGGGTTGAGTTTACATAAAGGGGGAATGTGAAAAGTTTTGCCAAAAATATTGATATCCCGCTCAAAAGGACAGGTACAGGGAATTAAATTACCAAGAAAATGAGCAAATTTGTCATTATTTACTTCGATGCTATCTACCCAGCGACGGAGGGGATAAAGCAAATCGAAGGAGAATTTTTTAAAACTGATAGGAGAATTGACGGAATTCTGGGTTTGAATAGACATAATTACCTCAGTTTTCTGTAACCAGTTCCAGTTCTTTCCCCAGACAACCCACAACGTTATTGGTTTCTAAAAAATGAACCGAATAAATATAAGCAGTTTGTAGATATGTCCCGATAGAAATGATGTATCCAACATCTCCCTTATTAGCTAGAGTCTCCCCAACTTGTCTGCCTGGGAAAGTGCCATCGTTACGAATCTTTTTACGAACCCTAACTTTAGCTTCCAGTTTGAACTCTGGTTCTTGATCTAGTTCTACATCACCTAGTTTCATAGTTTTGTCCTTTGTTGTTTGTCATTGGTCTTTTGTTAACTGATTGCTAATGGCTAATAACTAACTACTAACTACTAACCACTAACAACCAACGACTAATGACCAATGACTAATGACTAATGACCAATGACCAATTAACGAATCAGATCGAAAGAAATATCGGTTTTAGCGGGGATATTAGTCTGGCGATCAAGTTCGTCGAGAATAGTGTTAACAATCCAGTTATGGAGATTGAGCGCGCCTTTGTATCCCAAAGTTTCATAGCGGTGCATATGGTGGCGATCGAAGATGGGATAACCAATGCGAACTAAGGGAATTTTGGTATCGCGCCAGAGATACTTACCATAGGAGTTGCCAATGATTAGATCTACGGGTTCGGTAAACAAAAGACTGCGTAAATGCCACAGGTCTTTTTTACCCCAGATAGTAGCATCTTTACCGTAGGGACTAGCATCGAGAACGGCTTGTAATTCTGCTTCAAATTCCTCATTACTGTTGGTAACGAGGATATGAACTGGTTCTGCACCCAATTCTAGTAAGAAGTTAACCAAACCAAATACATGATCGGGATCGCCGTAGATAGCGATGCGTTTGCCATGAATCCAAGCTTGGGAATCATTGATCGCGTCAACTGCACGACCTCTTTCTTCTACTAATTCTTGGGGTACGGGCTTACCAGTTAATTCGGATAATTTGGTGAGGAACTCATCAGTACCGCGAATACCAAAAGGACGGAAGGTATAAGTGGATTGACCCCATTCTTTTTCGATATAGTTTTGAGTTTTGGGAGTAGTGTATTTTTGGAAGAAGAATGTACCTTCGGAGTTGATTGAATCACCAGCTTCTTCTAGGGTAGTCAGACCGTTATACATTTGAAATTCACCAGTGTTAGGAGAATCAAATGAATTGGCATTATCGGAAAGAATAGTGTAGTCAATACCAAATAATTGGAGAATTCGTTTTAATTCGCGAATATTACCAATATAAGCATCGAAGCCAAGGTTGAAGTTATACTTGCCGTTAGTGGTTTCGGTTTTCTTGCCTTCGCTCAAGCACTCTAGAATTGCCTTGAGCATATTGTCGTAACCAGTGATATGAGAGCCGACAAAGCTAGGAGTATGGGCGTAGGGTACGGGGAAGTCTTGAGGAACTGAACCCTCATTTTTAGAGGTTTGAACAAACGCACCCAAGTCATCACCAATTACTTCTGCCATACAGGTAGTGCAAAGGGCAATCATTTTGGGGCTATATAATTGATAGGAGTTTGCCAAACCATCAATCATGTTTTTCATGCCACCAAATACTGCTGCTTCTTCTGTCATAGAGGAAGAAACGGCTTGGAATGGTTCTTTGAAATTACGGGTTAAATGAGTACGGAAGTAAGCAACACAACCTTGAGAGCCATGAGAATAGGGTAAAGTGCCTTCAAACCCTGCTGCTACAAACAGAGAACCTAAAGGTTGACAAGCTTTAGCTGGGTTGATAGTTAAAGCTTCCCGTTCAAAGTTTTTCTCGCGATAATCCCAAGTTTTTGTCCATTCAGCGATGCGAGCTACTTCTTCTGGACTATGTGCGCCTTCAAACTGACGTTTGTATTCAAATAAATCTTGATAGGTATCGGTTTGAAATAAATCGAAGTGGTCTTGGATTTTTCCAGGTTCGGTGGCTACAGAAGGATTTACGTTGTTTTCAGTGTTCTCAGTCATGATCTTTTACCTTTGAGGAGAATGATTGCTCTTTGGGCGCAGGTTTCTTTGCGCCCTTACTAATGACGTAAAGACTATGAATCTTGCCAAGGATTTTTAATTAAATCCCAAGTGGGGTTATTGATTGCCAAATCCATGTCACGGGCAAATACAGCAAAGCCTTCATAACCATGATAAGGACCTGAGTAATCCCAAGAGTGCATTTGACGGAATGGTAATGCCATTTTTTGGAAGACATATTTTTCCTTAATTCCTGCTGCAATCAAGTCGGGATTAAGTTTTTTGGCAAATTCTTCAAATTCGTGACCGCTTACATCATCGTAGATGACTGTGCCATCTTTTACATAACCTGCGGTGCGTTTGTAGTCATCACCATGACCGAATTCATAACCAGTACCGATCACATTCATGCCTAAGTCTTCAAAAGCTGGAATTACGTGACGGGGGCGTAGTCCACCAACCATCATCATGACAGTTTTGTCTTTGAGACGAGGACCATATTTAGCTACTACAGCGTCCATTTCAGCTTGGTGTTCGGCAATTACTTGTTCGGCCTTAGCTTGAATAGTTTCGTCAAACTGAGCAGCAATCTTACGTAAAGACTTGGCAATTTGAGTAGGACCGAAAAAGTTGTATTCTAACCAAGGAATACCGTATTTTTCTTCCATGTGACGGCAGATATAGTTCATCGACCGATAGCAGTGGATCAGGTTCATTTTCGCTAGTGGAGTCATGACCACTTCGTTAAATGTACCGTCTCCAGAGAATTGGCAAATGACTCTTAAACCAATAGCTTCGAGTAGTCTTCTACTGGGCCAAGCATCACCACCGATGTTGTAGTCACCGATAATGTTGACATCATAAGGAGTAGATTCAAAACCTTCAGGTAGTTCGCGATATTCATCGGCTTTGGGTAGTACCCAGTCACGGACTGTATCGTTAGCAATATGGTGTCCTAAAGATTGAGAAACACCTCTAAAACCTTCACAACGAACGGGAACTACTGGTTTGCCAGTATCTTTAGCTTTCTTTCTCGCAACAGCTTCAATGTCATCCCCAATTAAACCGATAGGACATTCTGATTCAATAGTAGTACCTTTGCTGAGAGGGAAGAGTACTTCTAATTCGTCAATTAGTTTGGCTAGTTTTTTGTCACCACCAAAAACGATATCTCTTTCTTGGAAATCTGAAGTAAACTGCATTGTACCAAAAGTATCAACACCAGTAGTACCAACATAATAATTACGACGACCAGACCAAGAATAGTAACCGCAACCTACAGGTCCATGACTGAGGTGAATCATGTCTTTCACAGGACCCCAAACCACCCCTTTTGCCCCTGCATAAGCACAACCGCGAGTGGTCATTACTCCAGGAACGGATTTTTTATTCGATTTTACGCCACAATCGGAATTACCTTCTTCGTAAACATCGAGGTGTTTTTCTCTTCTTTTAGCAGCCTTCTCTGGGTAAGCTTCTAAGACCTCTTTAATCAGTTGCTTGTTGTCTTCGACGTATGTCATTAGTGTTCTCCTCTTTTTCAGTTAGCAGGGGGCGAACGGCCGTTCGCCCTTACAGTTATCGCAATTAGACGGAAGCAGCTTGAGCTTTTTTATCAGCTTCGAGTGCTTTTTGGTATTCTGCATCAGAATCCATAAATCCGAACTCAACTAATAATTCTTCCAGTTCGTCCATGCTGATGGGAGTAGGAATTACTAAGTTGGTATTGTTTTCGATCTTGCGAGCTAAAGTGCGATATTCAGCTGCTTGAGGATGATCTGGTTCATACTCAATAACAGTCATACGACGTAACTCTGCACGTTGAACAACGTTGTCGCGAGGAATAAAGTGAATCATCTGAGTTCCCAGTTTGTCTGCCAGAGCTTCGATGAGTTCAAGTTCTTTGTCAACTTTACGGCTGTTACAGATTAAACCGCCTAAGCGAACACCACCAGATTGAGCATATTTGAGAATACCGCGAGCGATGTTATTAGCTGCATACATTGCCATCATCTCACCAGATGTAATAATGTAGATTTCTTGAGCTTTACCTTCACGGATAGGCATGGCGAAACCACCGCAAACAACGTCACCTAATACGTCGTAGGATACTAAGTCTAGGTCTTCGTAAGCACCTTCTTCTTCGAGGAAGTTAATAGCAGTGATAATGCCGCGACCTGCACAACCTACGCCTGGTTCGGGACCGCCAGATTCAACGCAACGTACATTGTTGTAGCCATTGAGTAACACTTCATCTAGTTCTAAGTCTTCTACTGAACCTCTTTCGGCTGCTAGGTGTAGAATGGTAGTCTGAGCTTTAGAGTGAAGCATTAAGCGGGTAGAGTCTGCTTTGGGGTCACAACCAACGATCATGACTCTTTGAGTTTCAGAAAGAGCAGCAATGGTGTTTTGAGAAGTAGTAGATTTACCAATACCGCCTTTACCGTAAAATGCAATCTGTCTCATGGTTAATTTCTCGTTAAGTTTGTTAGAGGTCAATGGAAATGAATGAAATGGATTTCAGATGCCACAAAGCAAGAACGGATGAAGTTGATTAAGATTTGGTGTGGGAAATTTCGTCCCTGCGAACCCTCAATGGTTTCTTGTTGCGGTCATCTGAATCTTTGAGAGTAGTCTAGTCTTGGAGGAAATTTTTGCTGGAAATATAGAGTATAAAAGAAAGTAAATTGAACGGATTAAGATTGTCGAGTGCAACTTTGTGAAGATAGTTAGTCGTTATATTGTTGTTATGGTGGGAAATTACGTTCCCTACGAACTATTAATTAATCTGGAAAAGATGCTAATCTTTAATCCTAATGGGAACTACGCGCTGGTGGCGATCGCTCTCCGTGATAGTTGGGGTTGGAATGGTACATTTTATTTAGGGAATTAGGGGTTTAGGGAAGTAGGGATTTAGGGGAATAGGGGTAAGTAAAACTAATTACTTCATCATTCATAATTCATCCCTCATCCTTTTATTAGACTGATTCAACTGTTAAACTGGGTGAGACTCTATCTTTTAGAGTGGCTTCAATTGCTATTTTTAAAGTTTCGGTAGAAGAGGCACAACCGCTACAAGCACCTTTGAGGATCACTTTAACTACATCGCCGTCTACGTCGAATAGTTCCATATCACCGCCATCTTCAGCTAGAATAGGTCGAATTTCTAGATCGATTACTTTTTGAATGAGAGTAATTTTTTGTAAATTAGTTAGGGGTTTTGGGGTTTGAGTGGTTGATGTTGCTGCTGGTGCAGGAGATGGATTATTATCTTGCCAGACTTGTGTTGCCACCGCCACGCTAGTTTCTTTTTCGTTGGCAATTTCATAGAGCAGATCGTCGATATCTGGTAAACACGAACTGCATCCACCACCCGCTTTAACATAGTTTGTAACTTGTTCTGCGGTAGTGAGACTATTCTCGCGAATAATTCTTTTGATTTTTGTATCAGAGACACCAAAACAGCGACATATAAGATTTCCTTCATCTTCTTCATGGGTATCTAGGGGAATACCCTTGTAAGTATAAATAGCAGCTTCTAATGCTTCTTGTCCCATAACAGAACAGTGCATTTTTTCTTCAGGTAACCCGCCTAAAGATGCAGCAATTTCTTTATTAGTTAATTTGAGAGCATCTTCTACTTTTCTGCCTTTGAGTAATTCAGTGAGAGCAGAAGATGATGCGATCGCACTAGCGCAACCAAAGGTTTGAAACGTAGCATCTTTAATAGTTTGAGTTGCTTCGTCAATCTTGAGATGGAGCTTAAGAGCATCGCCACAGGCAATACTGCCTACTTCTCCTGTTACAATTTCTTCTCCTTCCTGTTTCTCCGTAATCTTGCCTTGGTTACGGGGATTGTGGAAGTGTTCCATTACCTTGTCTGTATAGTCCCACATGGTTTTGTCCTTTGTCCTTTGTTTTTTCACTGAATTGCTAATGACCAATGACCAATGACCAATGACCAATGACTAACGACTAATGACTAACGATTCTTGTTCTTTCAGCCAATCTGCATCATCGCTATTGAAGGGAGAAAGTTCCCGTAGACGGTTGATGACACCAGGAAGAACTTCTAAGACGCGATCGATTTCTTTCTCGGTTGTATAACGAGATAGGCTAAAGCGAATTGAACCGTGGAGTAAGCTATAAGGAAGTCCTAATGCTCTTAATACATGAGAAGGTTCTAGAGAGCCAGAGGTACAAGCTGAACCAGAAGAGGCACAGATACCAAATTCGTCTAAAGAAAGTAGAATTGCTTCCCCTTCGATATATTTAAAGCCAATGTTGGTAGTGTTGGGTAAACGGTTGACTGAATCGCCGTTAATTACAGTATTGGGAATTGTATTCAAAATCCCTTGTTCGAGTTTATCCCGCAAACATTGTTCCCACGCAATGCCAGGTAAATGTTGTTCGGCTAATTCAGCAGCTTGACCCAACGCAACTATACCTGCTACGTTTTCTGTACCACCCCTGCGTCCTCTTTCTTGGTGTCCACCAATTAATAAAGGACGAAATCTGACACCTTTACGCACATATAAAGCACCAATGCCTTTGGGAGCATGGATTTTATGCCCAGAAAGAGTCAATAGATCAATGGTGCTGGTTTTCATGTTGAGGGGAATTTTGCCCACCGCTTGAACAGCATCGACATGAAACAACGCGCCATATTCTTTAACTATTTGCCCAATTTGTTCGATGGGGAAAATAACACCTGTTTCGTTGTTGGCATACATCACAGAAACTACTGCGGTGTTGCCAGTTAAAGATGCTTCTAATTCATCTAAATCTAATTGTCCTTTACTATTTACTGAAAGATAGGTAACAGTATAACCATCTTTTTCCAGTCTTCGACAGAGATTTAAAATTGCTGGATGCTCGACTTCTGTCGTAATAATATGTTTTTTATTGGGTTGAGCTTTCAGTGCTGCTAATATAGCTGCATTATCTCCTTCTGTTCCGCAACTGGTAAAAACAATTTCTGAATCTTCTGCGCCTAACAAAGAAGCCACTTGACTTCTTGCTTGGCGAACGACTCGACCTACTTGTCCGCCAAAGGTATGCATACTAGAAGGGTTGCCATAATAGATAGTTAAGTAGGGTAGCATTGCTGCTAAAACATCTTCATCTATTTTGGTGGTGGCATTATTATCGAGATAAATAGTGTTGGTCATTTGTCTTTTGTCCTTTGTCTTTTGTCTTTTGTTGTTCGTTTTTGAACCAATGACTAATGACTAATAACTAACTTTTCTAATTTTCGGGAATAACTATTAAACCAATGTTGCCAGTACTTAGTTTCTTGTTTGGCTTTTAATCTTGTAGTCAGGCGATCGTAAGTGGCAAACCAGTTATCCCAATAGTTGTTAGTAGTAACTTGAACTGATTGAATCAAACTAGACAATGTGGGAGTGCAACCATCAAAGGTAGGACAACCTGCCATACATTGAGCAACTCCGTAAAAATCAGTGCAATCATTGCAAAGGTTAGAATCGATCGCGAATTTGCCATTTTCTTGTTGTTTAATTGCTCCTGTAGGGCAAGAAGGCAAACATTTTTCACAAGCGATACATTGATTAGAAATGGTGTAAGTCATGGTCTTACTCCTGTTTAATTGCGATCTGGACTAATAAGGCTGGGAAAACAACCACTATCGGTAGTAAAGTTAGTCTGACAAGGAGGTATGTCGTAATAGTCAAAACAATTAGTACAAAGACTGTGAGTAGGAGAAATACTACCAGATTGTTTTTGGACTAGTTCTTGATAATCTTGAAACCGATAGCGATCGCGTTGGGAACTTTTTTGAGAGGTGTTGATCATGGTTTTGTCCTTTGTTCTTCGTCCTTTGTTGTTTGTAACTAATGGCCGATGACCAATGACTGTACAGACAAGGCATAGCTTGTCTCTAATGACCAATAACAGCAAACTGTTTTTCGTAGTATTCCAAAGCAATTTTGTCGATGGTGTCATACCCTTGAACTGGTTCTACACCAGCTTCTCTCAACATTCCTTGAGGGCAGTCCCCAATTTTGGAAGCAAGTACGGCTTTACAATCTTTAATTGCATTGATGATATTATCTAGCATTGCATCTTCACCATAACCACCCTGACAGTAATGGTCTACTTTGCGGTGCCCGACAAATTTAGCTTCAATTCCATCAACTTCAAAGATTTGGAATTCTTTGGCATGACCGAAGTGTTGATTGACTACACCACCACCTTTAGTTGCTACAGCCACTAAGATTTTTTCGCCTCTGGGTTTCTGTTTGGCTACTCTGGCTTGTTTAGCAGCTTTCATGGCATCTTTAATTTGTTTGATACCTGCATGAACTTCTTGACGTTTTTCGAGGTCGTATTCGGGAGTCATTTCGAGGAACTTCTCTTTAGTAAATTCCTGAGAACGATCTTCACCCAACAAACCAACTGCATCGGCACGACACTGACGACAGTGGCGCATCATTTTCATGTTACCCGAACAGCTATCTTGTAAAGCTTTTAGTTCTTTAGGTGTCGGACCTCTCTGTCCTGTCAACCCAAAATATGTACCGTGTTCGGGTGCGGAAATTAAGGGCATTATATTGTGGAGAAATGCACCCTTAGAACGAATCACTTCATCTACTTGGACTAAGTGTTCGTCGTTAATTCCGGGAATCATTACTGAGTTGACTTTACAGAGGATATCGGCTTCTTTGAGTGCCTGTAAGCCTTCCATCTGACGTTCGTGGAGTAACTGGGCTGCTTCTTCTCCTTTCCAACGTTTGCGATTGTAGCGCACCCAAGGATAGATCTTTGCTCCTACTTTGGGGTCAACCATATTAATAGTCATGGTGACGTGATCTACATTTAAATCTTTGATTTTTTGAACGTGATCCGGGAGCATTAATCCATTAGTAGACAAGCACAATTTAATATCTGGTGCTTTGTCAGCTACTAATTCAAAGGTACGGAAGGTCTGTTTGGGATTAGCTAAGGGATCTCCAGGTCCAGCAATACCCAAAACTGTCATTTGGGGGATTTTTCCAGCAATTACCAGTGCTTTGTGGGCTGCTTCTTCGGGTGTAAGTAGTTCGCTAACTACTCCAGGACGACTTTCGTTAGCACAATCATATTTACGATTGCAAAAATTACACTGAATGTTACAAGCTGGTGCGACTGCTACGTGCATCCGTGCATAATGGTGATGAGCGTCTTCGCTGTAACAGGGGTGCTTTTCAATTCTTTCTAGAATTTTGGGGTCTATTTGCTGTTGGGAAGCAGTAGAACTACAACCACAACCTTTAGAAGACTTCTTTTCTTTAACCTTAGCTGGGTTTAGAGTGCTGGTAGTTGGTGACATTTAATTGAATCCCGCAATAATTTGTTTTTTGTTATTTGTCCTTTGTCCCTTATCCTTCGTTATTTGTCCTTTGTTGTTCGTAATTAAAGACTAATGACTAATGACTAATGACTAATGACTAATACTTGATGACGTTATAAAAGTTATATCATTCGGGTTTTAACAGAATCTAAAAGTTGCACTCGGTTAGTTTCATTGGATTAATTAGAATGTACTCAATCCCCCCAACCCCCAACTGATGGAGAGAAAAAAAATTCTTTGGGTATTGGTCTCTAGTATTTTGATGATGGGTAGCTAGTATTTATTTTCAGAGGCTCTGGTATTTATCCCACTCGACATCAACCTCTTTATCTGACTGAGTTCTAGGCAATTATAGCCGTTAGTTTTATCTCTAAGTTTTTACACTCAATTGATAATTTATTTTTGATACTTGGTCTTAGCTCGGCAATAAATTACAACTGATATAAAGATAACAATAAATTGGAATTTTGTAACTATTTTAACTTTTTTTTGGCATTGTTGATTTTTTATTCCCTTGTTTTCTACAAAGTCGCTCATTACTTTTGAGAAATGGTGTTATGTCACTTCTCAAAAACAACGGTATTTAATGCCATTTGAGACTATTGATGATCTAATTAAAGAGAATCTCTGGAAGTAACCTTAATTCCATTTTCGATCTGCTCGCTTGGATAGAGTACAATTGTTTTTCCTTCTGGCAATCCTCGAATTACTTCTGCCTCCAAATCATTACGCTGACCAATTTCTAGGGTTGTTTCACGGATTTTACCTTCTTCGACTACAAAAACACACCAATTTTGTTCGCAACGAAACAGACTGCTTAAAGGTATAGTCAAGACATTTTTTTGTTCGGAAATAATAATTTGTGTATCAACTCGATAGCGATCGCCTAAAGGAATATTAGTATTTGGTAAATTGGCAATTACATTAACTCGTTGTTCTTCTACTCCCAGAGCAGATACTTTAGTAAAAGCAGACGGTTCGATATATTTTACTTTCGCTTTGAGTTTATGAGTGCCTATTGAAATTAACATTTCGTCTCCAGGTTCAACGGAAATCGCATCTTTCGAGAGTAAATTTACCACGATCTCTAGTTCTGAAAAATTTCCCACTTCTAATATTTGAGTTCCTGCTGCTACATGGCGAGAATTTTTCTCTAGGATACGTAAAATGCGACCGGTTGCGGGAGAGGGAATTTGGGTTTGAGAAACATCTTCTTGAAGTTTAGCGATTTGAGCTTGAGTGGCAGCAATTTGGGCATTATAAACATCAAGCAGGTAATCTGGATCTTTTTGTTCCGCTTCAAGGGTGGAAAGGGCTTTTTGAGTAGATTCAACGTTAGCATTGGCGTTATCTACTTTTTGTTGGGCAATTTCTAAATTTTTAGTAAGCGTAATTTCTTCTAGTTTAGCTGTTTCTAGTTCTTGCTCTGGATAAACTCCGTTTTCTTGTAATTTTTGAAATCGTTGCAGTTCCCGCCGAGATTGTTCTAAAGTGGAGTTGGCTTTTAATACTTCTGCATCCGCTTCTCTTTTTAAGGCTTGTGCTGCTTTAATTTGGGCTAAGGCTTGCAAAATAGCGGACTGTTTCGGACGCATTGTCGCTATGCCTTGGCGTTGCGCTTGCAATTGTCTAATTTTAGCTTCAAGTTCTTGTATTCGAGTGGTGAGAGGAAGAGTATCTATTTGAGCTATGATTTCTCCTTTGGTAACTAAATCTCCTTCATCTAATTGAATTCTTTCTAGCTTTCCTGCTACTGGTGCAGAAATAATAAACCGAGAACGAATACGAGTTTTACCTTCGGCATCAATAGTGACTACTAAATTACCACGTTTTACTGTTGCTAAATCTACTGGGAGAGGAGATGGTCTTAAGGTTAAACCAATTGCTACAATTGCTCCCAATCCTGTTAGTAAATAGATAGCTTTTCGAGGTAAATTTTTCATGATATTTTTGTGGGTGGGATTGGCTAACCTAACCGCCCTGACTCGATGTGTCGATTGAATAGAAGCATTTAAATTAAATTTATTTTTCAATGATTGAATATTGAAACCCATTATTATTAACCCGACCCATAAAATCGATTGGTTCAACGACATCGGCGAGATAATTAACACCTTTAGCTATTATTTTATTTTCTAAAATTGCCTGGGCTGATAGTGCAGATACTAAGCCGTGTAAAAGATAGTTTTCTTTGGTAAAAATTGTACCTGTCATTTGTTTGTCTAGCCCATTTTTTTGACCTTTGGCTATAACATAAACTATGCCACTCTTGCCATATTTTTGGGTTTCTTTGTTGATGGCTTGAATAATCATTTTTGCGCCTCGTTCGCTTTTTTGATTCAAAAACATTCTGACAAACATCAGAGCTTTTGCTGTTTCCCAACCAAATTCACTGACATAAGCACCAAAGAATTTATATTTATTTTCTTGGTAGAGTTTTTTAAACTGATTGTCAAAAACAGGTAAGGCTAGTTGTTTACCCATTGGGGGAGGAAGTTTTACTTTTTTGGCAGAAAACAAATTTTTTTGTACCCATTTTCCATCTTGATAAATGCCAGAAATTTTACTAGTATCTAAAAATAAAGTCCAAACCATATCTTGTCCTGCGGTAAGACTCCATTCGTCTCTTCCTCCTGCATAAATTTCCATACTTTCTACTGTGAAAGAATCGGCTGCTAATTTAGCGATATATCTGGGAAAAACTCCCGATAATCCAGGTATCCAACCCGCACAAGTAGCAAAAACTAATTCTTTTTGTTCAATTTCTCTTTGTCGATTTTGTAGTGATTCCATCAAGATATCGTAACCACCAACATCAAGATAATGACAATTATGATTGAAAGCAGCTTGTGCGACTTTATCTAAAACAAAATGAGCAGGACCGACACAATTAATGATAATTTGTGATTGTTCAGCTAACTTATTTAAAGTTTCTGGTTGTTCGATCTCGACGAATTGACTACTAACTCTCGACCCTAAAGATTGAGATAAATTGTCTAATTTAGTTAAATTTCTACCAGCAATAATAATCTGTTTATCGGTTAGTTCTAGTAGCTTCTTGGTGACCATAGAACCTGTGGCACCGTAAGCCCCCATAACGGCGATCGCTCTTTTGTTCATGATGTTACTCCGTTAAAATTTAGTTGCTATTTCTTGATTGGCAAAATCTGAAAAAGTTAGCTGGATTTGGCGTTTTTTTAGTAAATCCAAGAGGCTTGATTGATAGCGATCAAGGGTAATTAAGCTATGAACACCAGGCTCAATAAAATCCTTTTTTTGCAAAAATAATTCCGTAATTGCAGAAGCAAAACGGGCAGTCATTTCGTAAGAATTTAAACCCCTAACATAAACTTGTTTGAATTCATTTTTATTGCTACATTCGGCAACAGCTGAAGTGAAATTGTCATCGGCATTTTTAGCAGAAAGTTTATTGATAAAAACCGCGAAAATTGATAACAATTTGATAATTTTTTGATTGTTTGTCCAGTTAGCTGTTCTTAAAGTTTTTACCGTTTCGGAAGACATCCCCTGGGTGTAAATTTTGAGATCTAGTTTGGCTATTTGTGACAAATCTATTGGAGGACTAGAAGAGAAATTCCAGGCATCTACAGAGGGACAGTCAACCAAAGGAAGGGGTTGATTACAATGGGGAAAACAATATTCACAATTGTCTTCGGCTTCAACTAAAACTAACTTGCCATCATCAATTTCGGCAATTTTACCCCTAAAACCAGATAAGGCGGTTTGGGCTGCTGCAACACCTACTTCTGGGTTTTTAGCAAAACATAGCCGTAACCGTAAGCTTTTTTTCTCTATTGATGTTTTTTGCAGCAGGAATAGCAACAGTAAGGTAGTTAAACCAGGACACATTCCCATCCCTGTTAAAATTTTGACTTCTTTTTCTTGGGCAAGTCGATCTAGTTGAAATATTTCTTTAGCAGCAGAAAATTCGTCATTAATATCCAGACAATCAACTCCTGCTTGAGTACAAATTCTTTGCGGGCGATCGCCAAAGTGGGAAAAAGGACCAATGGATAAAATTACCAAGTTATAGTTTTTGACTATCTCTCTAGCGGTAGTTTCATTGTTCAGATCTATGGGGATTTTTTCTCCACAATTGGGTATTTTGTGCGTTTTTTTTCTACTACGACTACCGATATCTATTTGGGCGTGGGGAAGATGTTGGAGAAGATCTTTAACAATTAATCTTCCAGTTACTCCGTTGCCACCAATAACTAGAATTTTTGGTTGAGAAGACATAAGTATGATGTTTTAACTAATTTGTAGGTCTTTTTCTGGGTAATTCCAAAGAACTATAGTGGAAATAGTGAAGAAGATCGCAATAGCAATGTTGTAAAAAGCTGCACCAATAAAGCGACTAACTAAAGGGATTTGATTGCCAACATATAAAATAATAATTGACATCAAAATAGGGTTTAAAATTGCCATCCAACGGGGATATAAACTAGAACGAAAAGCAACAGAAATTGAATACCACAACCAGGACAACAATAATCCTAATAAGAGAACATAGTAAAGTGGTTCGTGATAGACTTTTAAACTTTCTATCATTTGAGTTAAAAGGGTTTGATTGCCTTCTGTAGCAGCCAACTCGGTTTGTAAAGCCGTACTCATATAGGCAAAAGAACCATAGGCAGCAGTTCCACAAATCCAACTGTAGGAAATCAATAAAAATACTGGCAAAGAAAACCATTTTCCTGCGGGTTTTAATGCCTGATAAATTTGCCAAAATCCTAATATTTGTAGGGGAAAACTCAATACTCCTAAATAGTGTCCGATAATTAATCGTGACTGGGATACATCTTGCAGAAGAGTATATTCGTTAAACTCAATTCCTTCACCAGGAAGATAAAAAATATAACTTTCGGCGATCGCGTTGAGTATGGCACCGATAATAGCAACAATTCCTAATGTTCTAATTAAGTTACGGGAAGTTTTCATGATTGAATCTCCAACTAAATTTACAGCAGAAAATTAATTAATTTTGGCTAAAGTCCGTTGATTATTTTTGCTTATTTTTGGGTCAATTTTTATTTTTTCAATACCAGCTTTAGACATTTGCTCTCTCAGAATTGCATCTAAAATTTTATCTGGTAAGAAGCGAATTATTGACCAAATTTTTACAGAAGTTTTAGCTACAAAATAACGGGATTTTGGTTGAGAAGTAGTTAAAGCATAAACAATTTTCCTGGCAGCAGCCTCGGTAGAAAGTTTTGGTAAGCCATCCTGAAAATTATTGTCTCGCCAACGATGCATCATGTCAAAGAAATCACTGTAAAGATTGCGCTTTTCTGGAGCTAAATTTGTTTCTAAATCTTCTACTTGCTTGCCTATTTTTTCAAATAAAGGAGATTCAACAGGCCCTAATTGAATTAGAGAAACATCAATTCCCCAAGGACGTAATTCAAAGCGAAACAAGTCGCTAATTGATTCTAAAGCGTATTTGGAGGCGGGATAAACTCCATAAAAAGGACTGGGCATAAAGCCACAAATAGAACCAATATTGAGTAAGCGTCCTCGACTTTGCCGTAATAAAGGAATAAATCTTTGGGTAACAGCAATTAAGCCGATAACATTGACTTCTAATTGTTTTCTAATATCTTCTAGGGGAGAAATTTCTAAAGGGCCAATACTGGCAATTCCTGCATTATTAATTAAGCCTATGATGCCTCGTTCTCCTACAGCATTAGTTACTGTTTCAACAGCAGCAGTAATTAGTTGTTCGTTAGTAATATCGAGAATTAGAGGAGTAAGGCGACTAGAGGTTTTTTCTTGTAAAGTTTTTGCCTCTGCCTCTGTCAGTACACTAGCAAACACTTGAAAACCTAATTGATCTAAATATACTGCACACGCTTGTCCAATTCCGCTGGAAGCACCGATAATAACTACGCTTCCTCTGTCAAAATCTGTCATGTTTTGATACTCCTAAGTTAGATTACAAAAAGAATTAATTTATTGGACACCTTGCCAAAATGAGTGCCAGGTTGAAAGTCTCCAACAAAGCAAAAGTGCGATCGCGCAAACTAAAATACAAAGTAAAAAGAAATTGGTGTAGCCTAGCCAATCTGCGATCGCTCCTCCAGCCACAACTGCTGCTACACTACCAATCATCTGAAGGGCAGTTTGAATTGTATAGTCTGTACCTGCCATAGCGAGACGACTTTGATTCATCATCAATGCCATGATTACAGTAGTTGTCATCCCGACGGTAAATTGGTGCAAAGCTACTACTAAATAAATAATTGCTAAATTGTTAGCACCTAAGACAGGAATTAATAAGCAAGCTACTCCGATGGTTTTAAAAAGTACAAAGTTAATTAAGCCCCGTTTGTAACCCCAATCGTTTAAAAGTAAACCACCTACTAAAGAACCCACTAATCCAGAGGTATAGCCAGCTAAACTGTTAAGTGAACCAATTTCTTGCAGAGATAAGCCCAGATCTACAAAAAAAGGTTTTAACATTGCCGATGCCATTGATGAACCCATGGGAGATATTAAGAGGACTAACAGCCAAGCATTAATTTGAGGGCGGTAAAAAAAATCCGCTATTACTTTAAAATCAGGTAATCCTTTACAAGTTGGGGTTACTACTTTTTCTTGGTGTGAGAAAACTAAAACCAGAGGTAAGGCTAGGGCGATCGCCATAAGTAAAAAACTGGCAGTCCAACCCCAACGAGACAATAAAATTAACATGACACCACCGCCTAAAATAGCACCCAGAAAGTTTCCTGCATTTTGAATGCCATTGCCCATGCCTCTTTCGTGTGGTTCTAATAGTTTTACCCCCAGAGCATCAGTAGCGACATCTTGAGTAGCTGAGAGTAAGCAGATCCCAAAAAAAGTAACTAATAACCAAGAAAGATTTTGTCTAAGATCGAAAATAGCGATCGCAACTATGGTTAAAACTAATAAACTTTCTAAGACGATAATCCAACAGCGATAATGTCCCCAACGACGAGAGCGATAATGGTCTACTATCGGCGACCATAAAAACTTGAGCATCCAAGGCAAAGCCAACAAATAAATTAAGTTAATTGCTTTGAGAGAATAACCTTGCTGACGCAACAAAACTGGCAAAGCTTGGTCATAAAAACCAATTGGCAAGTATTGCGCTGTGTATAAGCTACCTAATAGGAGGTATTTTTTTTGGCTCTGATTCATCATTGCTATCATCTCAGTTAAATTTGCCAACTAGCAGCTTTGGTTTTTTCCTGCCAAAATTTTTGATAAAGTCCCTCTTGAGCAAGTAACTGTTGATGATTTCCTCTTTGAACTATTTCACCTCCATCGAGAACGAGAATTTGCTCGGCGCGAGTAATGGTAGCCAAACTGTGGGCAATAATAATTAAAGTTTTATTGTTAACTAAAGAATTAATTGCCTGTTGAATCGCAATTTCATTTTCTGGATCGAGGGATGCGGTGGCTTCATCGAGAAGAATGATGGGAGCGTCTTTTAAAATGGCACGAGCGATCGCGATTCTTTGTTTTTCCCCTCCTGATAGGGTAGCTCCTGCTTCGCCAATTACACTGTCATATCCCTGGGGTAAATTTTGAATAAATTCGTGACATTGTGCGGACTTAGCTGCTGCAATGATTTCTTTAGTAGTAGCATTAGGTTTACCAAACTTGATGTTGTTGGCAATCGTATCTTGGAATAAATAAACATCCTGAAACACCATGGCGATGTAAGAATATAACCGTTCGGTTTTGAGGTTTTTGACATTGATTCCTCCAATACAAATTGCTCCTGAATTTACATCCCAAAAACGGGCAATTAAATTGGTAATAGTAGTTTTTCCTGAACCCGAAGGACCAACTAAAGCGGTTATGCTCTGTTGTGGTACTCGAAAACTAAGATCGTGTAAAACCTCTTTTTTTCCGTAACTAAAAGCTACATTTTTAAATTCCACATCAAAGCGATCGAGCTTAATGTCAACAGGAGGTTCTAATAAAGGTTGAGTGTCCATGACATCAGTTACTCTGGCTAAAGCTGCATCCATCTGCCTGATCGAACCATAGAGGTCTAACAGATCGATAATTGGCGCATAAATTCGCAAACTTAAGACAGCAAAGAAAATAAACCCATAAATCGGGATATTACCTTCAAAAAATCGCTTCAGACCGACGATTAAGAGGATCAAAAAGCTAAAATCCAAAGCTGCCCCAAACCCAATATTAGGTAACGCCAACTTGTAAACCATCGTTAGGTTGGTCTGTCTATATGCCTCAAGGGCTTGTTGGAGCTTACCAAAGCGGTTTCCTGCTTGATTAAAGGCTTTTAAAACTGCTAAACCTTGAATATATTCAATAATGCGAGAATTAGCCTTAATTTGCGCTTTTTTTTGCAGTTGAGTTAGTTTTTTGGTTGGGTTGCGACTAGCCAAAAATAAGATAATGGCAAAAGGAAATCCCGCTACTGTAGCCAGACTCAAACGCCAATCGACGAACAACAGGAATGAAACGAGTAGTACTAATTGAGTTACTCCGCTCACTATTTTGGGATAAACCAAAGTGGGAACTGCCTCAATTTGTTTCATGTCCTGACTGATGATGCTGTTTAAATCTCCTGTTTGCTTGTTAGTTAAAAAACCCATCGGCAACTTACGGAGGTGGTTGCCCAATTTTAGTCGCCAAGAACCGATCGCGCGAAAGCTATTGATATAAGTAATTTGATTAGCTTGATAGAGCAAGATAGCCTGTAAAATTAAAGAAGTAGCGATCGCGGATAATAACCACCAAAGTTGTGGGAGATTGAGAGGCTCGCTAAATAAAGCTTGGATAATAAAATAGAGGACAATATACGGGATACTTGCAAACACCGTGGCGCAGCAGTGTAAGATCGTCGCCACTATAAAGGATTTTTTTTGTTCTCCTGCTAGGGTAAATAAATCACCAATCATACTTCACCTACTTCTGCCCGCAGCGAATCTAATCTTTGTTTGTGTGCCAGGGCTACTTTGGCGATTAAACGATCGGTCAGGTGGGGAAACCAAAAATTAAGCCACAAACCCAATTTTCCCTGCCACGGCATCACCATTTGACGCTGTTTTTTTGCTGCTGCTTTAAGAATTAATAAGGCGCAAGCTTGAGGACTCATCATCTTTTTGGTATAAAATCTTTTGCCCACTTCCCCCAAGGGTTTGCCGTTAGGCTCGATCGTTCTCTCTAATAATTCAGTCACCACAAAATCAGGATAGGCAAGGGTAACGCTAACCTCAACTTGTTTTTCTAGCAATTCCACCCTCAAAGATTCAAAAAAGCCATTCATGGCAAATTTACTGGCACAATAACCAGTGTGGTGGGGTCCAGCTACTTTGCCCCCCAAGCAGCAAACGCCGACAATTCTGCCCTTGGTTTTGGCTAAATAGGGAAGGGCGTAATGGGTGCAATATAAACTACCAAAATAATTCACATCCATCACAGTTTTAAATAAACTCAAATCCAAAAATTCATCAAAATATCCCCCGATACTTCTAGCAGCAGCATTAATCAGCATTTCAATCCGACCGTAGGTAGTTAAAGTGGTGGCAATTAATTGCTGACAATCTTCTTGCTTAGTTACATCAGTAGGGACAGCGATCGCTTTACCCCCTTTGGCTTGACAGTTAAGCACCACTTCCTCCAGGCGATCGCGATCGCGGGCAGCTAAAACCAACTGCGCTCCCTGTTGGGCGAGTTGATAAGCTAGTTCTCGTCCGATGCCGCTAGAAGCCCCCGTGACGATCGCTACTTGGTTGTTGAAAACTCCACTGTTGAGTTTGAACATGAGCATTCCACATTTGTTGATAAAGTTGATGATTAGCTAGTAATTCCCTATGAGTTCCCCTGCTGACAATTTCACCGTTATCCACCACTAAAATTTGCTCCGCGTTGACAATGGTTGACAAACGATGGGCAATAATAATCAGTGTTTTTTGGCGAACTAGCTGACTGATAGCTGACTGGATCAGCACTTCATTTTCTGGATCGATAAAAGCCGTTGCTTCATCTAAAATCACCATGGGTGCATCTTTGAGAATGGCACGAGCGATCGCAATTCTTTGTTTCTGTCCGCCACTTAAAAAACGTCCTTTCTCACCAATAACTGTTTGATAGCCATCGGGTAGTTCCTCGATAAAATCATGACAGCGAGCCAATTGAGCAGCTTCGATAACTGCCTCGCTAGCAGCACCAGGATTGCCCAGAGCAATGTTTTCGTAGATCGTGTCGTTAAACAGAACCACATCTTGAAAGACAAAGGTAATTTGTGACATCAAATAATCCAGAGCAAGATCTTTGATGTTGACTCCTCCTAAGAGGATTTCCCCTCTCTGGAGCTCCCAAAATCGAGGAATCAGCTTGGTAATAGTGCTTTTTCCCGAACCTGAAGGGCCTACCAATGCCGTAGTTGTTCGTGGCGGAACTTGAAAATTGATGCCTTTGAGAACTAATTCTGTTTCGTAAGCAAAATCAACTGCTCGAAATTCGAGGGTCAAATCTTCAACAGTTTTGGGTTCTTTAGTTTCAGCGATCGATGGTTCTTGCAATAAGTCTTCAATTCTACTTGCTCCTTCTCTAACCCGAAGAAACATTTCTGAATACTGCACTAACCTCAACAAAGGTGCGGTAATACCCAATCCTAAGAGCAGAAATAAAACTAAAGTTGCCAAAGATAAATCTTCGTTCGTTAATAACCAAATGCCAACTAAGAGGATTGTCCCGATGTTAGCGGTTAAACTAACAATAAAAATCGTCCAAGGTAAAACAGTTTTTTTCGCCCATTTTTCTTCATATTCGTGATAGTCAATGACCCCATGACGATATTTAGCATAAGATTCAGCAGTATTAGCAAAAGCTTTGACCACCGGCATTCCCTGGACGTATTCAATAATAGAACTATTCATTTTTTCTAAAGCTTCGTTATAACCTTTCGTTAAAGGTTCCAAGTCTTTAAACAGAAATGTTTGCGACCAAATTATGACAGGAATTCCAGCTAAAGTAGCCAGAGTCAATCGCCAATCTATGGTTAATAAATAAAGGGTAGTTATAGTTATAGTTACTACTGCGCCAATGGTTTCGGGAATAACGTGGGCCACAAATTCTTCAAAGTAATCCACATCTTCGTTAATTACTTGTTTAATTGCACCAGTTTGCTTGTGACTAAAGTATCCCAAAGATAAAGTAATTAATTTTTGAGCTATTTGTAGTCTGAGGTCGTGCAAAATATGATAGGCAGCAAGATGAGAGCAAACTCCAGCAATACCCAAACAAACCCAGCGCAATAACAGAATAAAAAAGATAATTAGAGTAAGTTGCTGTAGATAAACTTGATCGAAATTTGGTTTAATAATTTCCCTAACTATTAAATAAATGACAGCAAAAGTAGTCAACCACAATCCAGTAGCCACAATCCCCAACAAAATAGAAGTAATGATTCTCGTTTTTTGAGTTTTGAGCGGTGAAAAAATAGTAGCAAGGGAATGATTGGACATTGTTTTGTACTCTCTAGTTTGCTTGCGAGTTTAAAATTCGGCTCTTAATCTTACCCCCCAGGTGGCTGGCTCGCCTACTGCACCTAAAATTCCTAATTCTCCAAAATCAACCGCCGAAATGAAATACTCGGTGTCGAGTATATTTCTGCCGTAGAGATAAACGCCAAAATTTTCATTAAATTCATATCCTACAGTGCCATTCAGCAAAACATAGGGGTCTTGTTTGAAGGTATTTAGTTCGTTAAAGTAGACAACTCCTGACCCAACCAATTCCAAACGACTGAAGATTCCACCTTGAGGTTGACGATATTGGAGTGCCAAATTGTAAGATAATTCTGGAGTGAAAATTACTCGATTGTTGTCTAGATTCGCCCCACTAACTGGATCGATAAATTCACTAAAACTGGCGTTGGTATATCCCAATCCTGCAATTAACTCAAAACCATTGATAACAGAAGTTCGCAGTTCTAACTCAGCACCATAAATATCTACTTCTGAGGCATTAAAAACTACAGTAGAAAATGCATCCACTGCGCGATCTATTTGATAATTATCGACTTGAGTATAGAATACCGCCAGATTGGCTAGTAATTTGTTGTCTAATAAAGAAGACTTTAACCCAAGTTCGTAACTCCAAGAGGTTTCTGGGTCGAATTGTACGAATTCAGGATCGTCAGTAGCGTAGCTAAAACCCCCTCCTTTATAGCCTTTAGCAATTTTTCCATAGCCAAATAACTGCTCAGAAAACCGATAATCTGCTGCAAAGGTGGGCAAGATTTGATCCCAATCTTCTTCCACATCAATTTCTGGAGCTAGAGGAAAATCCCCTCCAGTGGTTCTAAATAATCGTTCTCGATTCATACTACGACTGTTGTACTCATAACGCAGTCCAGCCGTTAAACTAAATCTTGGAGTAAAGCTATAGGTGGTTTGACCAAATAAAGCAACTGTCGTACTGTCGAGATCTGCTTGTTGCAGGTTTTCTCCCACATCGGGTGCGCCAAACAAGGCAACGGCATCTGGTAGAACTCTAAAACCAATATCGACGTTGCGATCTACATTTTCTAAATAGACTCCCGTCGTCCACTGCCAGGGGTTGTTCCCTTCGTTAGATTGCAGGCGAAATTCTTGAGCGTAGGTAGTTTGATCGTCTCTAGCTAAACCAACCAGTAAAGGTAAAGCTGAATAGTCTCCATCAATTTCATAGGGGTCTTGACTCCAAAAACGCCGAGAAGAAATTGAAGTAAATTTTACAGAAGAGCCTTCGTAAACTGCCGATAGAGATTGAGTGTTAGTTTTGAGCCGAAATTGACCTTCCTCATCGTAGTCAACTTGAAAAGGATTTGGGCTGTTAAAAGGAACGAGCAACTGTTGACCATCATCATATAAATCGTAACCAGCTTTGAAATTGATATCCCATTGTGCAGAAGGAGTCCAGCGCAGTTGCCCTCGAAGAGCGAGATCGTTACGATCATCTAGGTCGCGGTCTAGGGTAGTACTTTCAATAAACCCATCTCTAGCACCGTAAGAACCAGATAAACGCATGAACACATTATCAGATAATGGTTGATTGAAAGCGAGTTGATTATAAGTACTATTAAAATTACCTAAACTAGTTAAAACTTTGAGGGATTGCTGGTCATTTGGTTTTTCCGTTGTGATGTTAATTACGCCACCAGAAGTATTTCTGCCGTAGAGTGTTCCTTGGGGACCTCGCAAAACTTCAATTTGTTCTAGGTCAAATAAATCTATATTGGCAGAATAAGCGTCGGTGATGGGAACTCCATCGACATAAAAACCCACCGACCCCTCTCCAATGGTCGGATTAGATTGACCGCGAATCGTAAAATTAGAGAAATAGCGACTACCAGTTCCCAATACTGAAAAATTGGGAGTGTTGGCTGCAACACTTTCTACGGTGTTGATTTGTCCATCTTCAATTTGTTGTTGAGTAATTACATTGATACTTGATGTTGTTTCTGAGAGTAGTTCCTCTTTTTTTTGACTGGTAACCACAATGACAATTTCGTCTGCTTCTGGTTCTGGTGCTTGAGTTGTTGCTGTTTCTGCTGCAATATTAAAAACTATTTTGGGTGAAGTACTTACCAGTTGAGCGATCGGGGCTTGATCTTCCCCTACAATCGTAACTAGGATTTTGTTATTGCCTTGAGGTACTGCCGTGATTAAACTAATTCCTTCTACAGGATTGCTTCGGTTAAATATTGATTGAGGTAACCATTGGACATTGGTAAGCTCGATAATAAATTTATTTTCCTCAATATAACTATTTACTTCTGGCGTTTTTGGACTTTCAGTATCGATAATCAGTTCTAGTCCACCGTTAGTTTGATTTAATTGAATGTCAGTTATCTGTATTGGTTGTGCTACCGCAGTTTGACAGATGAGTGTTGATGTTGCACCTATCCAGTAAAGACTATTGAAATTAAAGTAATTTTGCTTTTCTAACAATTTTTTTACCTACAATCGACTCAAAAATATACATAACTAACAAAGACTGAATTTGAGTAACATCGACTCGTTGTTCAGTTAAGAGTGGGATTTGAAAAATATTTTGTCTAAATTGGGATCGATCTTGAGAAGAAAACTACTCAATCGATTAAATGAGTTGCTCTTGCTGTTTTTTTTCTACCTTAAGAAGATTACCATTGTTTTCTGATTTCTTATCAATAACTTTATAACTTATTAATAATTATTCTCAAAACTTTTTCAAGTCTAATCAGAGCTTTATTCTGGTTAGAATGTTAAAAAAATGTGAAACAGTATTATAAATAACTATTTGATAAATACTTTCCCAAAGGCTTGACAAGAAAAAAATATTAATGGTATTGGTTTATTAGTTAATAATAAATCTCAATAATTTTCTGTTAATGGAAAAAAACTAAACAGCTTATACCATTTCAAAGTTGATCGCACAAAAATATTGGTTGATTTTTAAACATAATTAAATATTTAGCAAGAACGATAATCATTATCATACTAAAGAAAGCTTAGTTTGCGATCAAATAAATAAGGCAATATTTATCAAAATCTAAAATTTGGAGCCTCAAAAGCAATGACTATCATAGACATCTTGGGTCAACGCGCTGCTAATCAACCAGAGCAAAAAGCTTATACTTTCATAGTTGATGGCAAACAAGAAGGGGAAAGCTTTAATTATCAACAACTTGATCGCCAGAGTAGAGCTATTGCTGCCTTACTTCAAGATTATCGAGCAGAAGGACAAAGAGCTTTACTCTTGTATCCCCAAGGTTTAGACGTAATTGCTGCTTTTTTTGGCTGTTTGTCTGCGGGGGTAATTGCGATTCCAACTCCTGCACCCGAAGCAAGTCGGCTCAAACGTACCTTACCAAGATTGAAAGCAATTATTAAAGATGCTGAAGCTGCTTTGATTCTAAGTACGCCAAAAATTATTAATTTATTAAAAACATCTTCCTTAGCCGAGTTAGATGCTCTTAATTGGATAACTACTACAGAAACAGACTGGAATTTAGCCGATCGCTGGCAATGTCCCCAACTCACGAGCGATCGCGTGGCTTATTTGCAATATACTTCTGGTTCGACATCTACACCTAAAGGAGTGAAGATTTCCCATGAAAATATCCTGCACAATTCTGCTTATATCCAACAGGCTTGGAGTTACGATTCCGATAGTATTGCAGCCAGTTGGCTACCCTATTTCCACGACTACGGGTTAGTAGAAGGTCTAATTCAACCAATCTATTCGGGTGTTCCCAGTTACTTAATGTCGCCGATGACTTTTTTGAAGCGACCTTTACGCTGGCTGGAACTAATTTCACGCTACAGTGTTACCCATACTGGAGGGCCTAACTTTGCTTATGATCGCTGTGTGAGTAATTTTAAGCCAGAAGCATTATCAGGATTAGATTTGAGTAGTTGGCGCGTTGCCCATAGTGGTGCAGAAACCATTCGCCCTCAAACTCTAGAAAACTTCGCCACAACCTTTAGTGCTTATGGCTTTGAGCCACAAGCCTTGTATCCTGGTTATGGTCTAGCTGAAGCTACTTTAGTCGTTACTACTCGTCAAGCTGAAGCAACAGTTAAAGTTATTAATCTTGATGTCGATGCGCTGAAAGTCAATCGGGTTCAAGAGGCAACAGAAACCAGTAAAAGTAGTTGGACGGTAGTAGGTTGTGGTCATCCCATCGGAGACTTTCAAGTGGCGATCGTCAATCCAGAAACTCGCTGTCAGTGTGGCGAGGGAGAAATTGGCGAGCTTTGGATTGCAGGCAGCAGTATCAGCCAAGGTTATTGGCATCGACCTCAAGAAACTCAACAAGTATTTGCTGCTTATATTAAGGATAGCGATCGCTCCGCTGCTGCTAACGCAGGACGCTTCCCGCCTCGGCTGAGTCTAGATCGCGGCCCTTTTTATCGCACGGGAGACTTGGGCTTTCTTGAAGATGGTGAATTTTTCTTTACTGGTCGTCTGAAAGAGTTGATTATTATTGACGGAGTTAATCACTATCCCCAAGATTTAGAAATAACCGTAGAACAAAGCCATCCTTTAATTCGAGCTAATAATGTTGCTGCGTTTGCTATTGAAGTAGATGGACGAGAGCAATTAGCTATTGCTGTGGAACTTCAAAGCCAACCCCAAGAAGCAGAAACAATTATTCAGGCGATTAGACAAGCGATCGCTCAAAGTCATGAAGTTGAAGTTATTGGTATTGCTTTGCTTAAAAAAGGTGGTCTGCTCAAAACCTCTAGTGGCAAAATTAAGCGTAATGCTTGCGGACAGGAATTTTTAGCGGGTACGCTAGTAACGTGGAGCGTTTGGCAAAAACCGATCGCTAATGCTCCAGAAAATCTTCTCAAAACCAATATTAGCGTCGAACAGTGGTTAACTGCCCAATTAGCATCAACACTCAATCTCAGACCAGAACAAATCGATCTGGAAGAACCTTTGGCTAATTATGGTCTGGGTTCTCGCAGCTTAGTAGCTTTAGTGGGAGAATTAGAAGAATGGTTAGGAATCAGTTTATCGGCAACCCTTTTGTGGCAGTATCCGACGATTAAGGCAGTTAGTGCCTATTTATCGGGCAAAACCACTAATTCTCCTCAGATAACTTTTGCTACTCAAGCTCAAGAAGGAATTGCCATAGTGGGGATGAGTTGTCGTTTCCCCAATGCAGATAGTCCAGAGGCGTTTTGGCAGCTATTACGGGATGGAGTAGATGCCATTACTACCTTTCCTAGCAACCGTGGGCATGATAATTCTCAATGGGGAGGTTTGCTCAAAGAAATCGATCGCTTTGATGCAGAGTTTTTTAATATTTCTCCTCGCGAAGCTGAGTATCTCGACCCCCAGCAGCGTTTGACCTTAGAAGTCGCCTGGGAAGCATTAGAATATGGTGCGATCGCCCCTAAATCCCTAGCGGGAACGCAGACGGGAGTTTTTATCGGTGTTGCTACTAATGATTATGTTCAACAAGTCAACGATTTAAATCACAGCAGTGCTTATTTAGGAACAGGAACGGCATCTAGTCTTGTCGCCAATCGTCTTTCCTATTATCTCGACCTCAGAGGTCCTTCTCTTGCAGTAGATACAGCCTGTTCTTCTTCTCTAGTTGCCGTGCATCTTGCCTGTCAAAGTCTGGCTAGCGGTGAATCTAATTTAGCTATTGCTGGGGGAGTTAATTTAATTCTCAATCCTCTGTTGACAGATAGTTTTACTCAAGCAGGAATGATGTCGGCAGATGGGCATTGCAAAACCTTCGATGTTGCTGCCGATGGCTACGTCAGAGGGGAAGGCTGTGGTATTGTCATTTTAAAACCTCTAGCAGCAGCGATCGCAGATGGCGATCAGATTTTGGCGGTAATTAAAGGTTCTGCGGTTAATCAAGACGGTCGCAGTAATGGTTTAACTGCCCCTAATGGTTTGGCACAACAAGCAGTAGTCCGTCAAGCATTACAACGGGCGAATGTCAGTCCTGCTGAGATCGGCTATGTAGAAACTCATGGAACGGGAACACCTTTAGGAGATCCTATTGAAGTTGAAGCTTTAAATGCAGTTCTCAGTGAAGGCAGACTAGCAGAAGAACCCTGTGCGATCGGTTCGGTGAAAACTAATATCGGGCATTTAGAAGCAGCAGCAGGAATTGCTGGTTTGATTAAGGTGATACTTGCGCTGCAAAATCAAGCTATCCCTCCCCACCTCCACTTAAACAATCTCAATCCTCTAGTCGCTCAAAATAGTCAATATCTATCCATTACCAGTCAACTGAAACCTTGGCTAACCAGCAAAATTCCTAGACTGGCTAGTATTAGTTCTTTTGGTTTCGGCGGAACTAATGCACATTTAATAGTTAAGGAGTGGGAACAGGTTAGTCAAGATAGAAATAATAACTCGATTAGCGATCGCCCGATGCATCTGTTAACTCTTTCTGCTAAGAGTGAAAAAGCATTAGCCGATTTAGTTGGGAGTTATCGGCAGTTTTTAAGTAGTCAGCCTGAAATTTCTCTGGCAAATCTTTGTTTTACTGCTAATACTGGCAGAAATCATTTTAATTATCGTCTAGCGGTTATTGCCGAATCTCACCAACAGTTACAAGCAAAATTAACTTCTGGGTTATGGCAATCTCAAAGACAAAAAGAGCAAAATCCCAAAATCGCCTTTTTATTTACAGGACAGGGTTCTCAGTATGGGGGAATGGGTGAGCAACTCTATCAAACTCAGCCTACTTTTAGAGAGACACTAGATCGCTGTGCTGCCATTGTCGAACCTTATTTAGACCATTCTTTAATCGAACTACTCTATGGTTCATCTACCAATCTGTTAGACGAAACTATCTACACTCAACCTGCCCTCTTTGCCCTCGAATACTCTTTAGCACAATTGTGGCTATCTTGGAGCATCGTTCCCGATGTAGTAATGGGGCATAGTGTAGGAGAATACGTCGCTGCTTGTTTGGCTGGAGTATTTAGCTTAGAAGATGGCTTAAAACTAATCTGCCAAAGAGCTAAATTAATGCAATCTTTGCCTCAAAATGGAGCAATGTTGGCAGTAATGGCTTCAGAAGCAGAAATTACGCCTTGGTTAGAGACTTGCAAAGATGAAGTAAACCTTGCTGCAATTAATGCACCTAATAGTGTAGTGATTTCTGGCTGCTACAAAGCGATCGCAGAGATCGAGAAGCAATTAACAGCTAAAGCAATTACCACCAAAAGATTGCCAGTATCCCACGCTTTTCACTCCCCCTTAATGGAGCCAATCTTAACAGAATTCGAGCAGATCGCTGCAACCATTAACTATTCTCTACCGAAAATTAAATTGATTTCTAATTTAACTGGGCAGTTAGTAACCGATGAAGTCACTCATCCCCAATACTGGTGTCGTCATCTCCGTCATCCCGTACGCTTTGCTGCTGGCATCGAGACTCTCGATTATCTGGAAACGAATATTTTTCTGGAAATTGGTGCTAAACCAATACTCTTAAGTTTGGGTCGTCAATGTCTGCCAAAACATCAAGGTTGTTGGCTTGCCAGCTTACGTCCTCAGCAATCGGATTGGCAAGAAATGTTAGAGAGTTTAGCCATTCTCTACAGCCAGGGAATTGAGATAGACTGGTGGGGATTCGATCACGATTATCCCCGCACTCGGTGTACTTTACCCAGATATCCCTTCCAAAGAGAGCGTTATTGGCTAGATGTTAATCAATCTAGCGATCGCTTGAATACCATTTTCAATCCATTGTATGGTTGCAATATCGAACGACTGATTCAACAATTACCAACCGAGCATCAACTCTCAGCAGCAGAAACTCAATTATTACCAAAACTCTTACAATTAATCGGTCAAACTCAACAACAACAGCTAGAAATCGCATCTACACAAAAATATTTTTCTCAGATTGAATGGCAACTTAAACCCCGCCAGGAGTCGTTCCCGCCCTTACCCCAGAATGACTTATCAGTTTGGTTGATTTTTAGCGATCGCCAAGGAGTAGCAGAAACCCTAACCCTAGAACTAGCCAAACGAGGTCAAAGTTGTTTGCTCGTCAACCACGCCCGTAGTTTTATCCGTGAAAATCCCACAACCTGGAGTATCGACCCCCTCGAACGAGAAGATTGGCAACGCTTGTTTGCAGATATTGAGGCAACGGGCAAACAGTTACGAGGCGCGATTCATCTTTGGAGTTTGGATGCAGAATCGAGTTCTCAGTTAAATATCGAAACTCTGGAAAGCTCGTCCCATCTCGGTACACTCAGCAGTTTGTATTTAGTCCAAACCCTAGCACAACAACAGTTAGCCGAATCTTTTGCCTTATGGTTGGTTACACGGGAAGCCATACCAATTAACTCAGACAGAGCGATCGCCCTATCTCAAACACCGATCTGGGGATTGGGAAAAGTCATCTCTCTAGAATATCCCCAATTGTGGGGAGGACTGATCGATCTAGATTCAGATTTAACAACAGTAACTAATTTAGTTAACGAACTAATCGACTCCCAGGGAGAAGATTACCTTGCTTTTTATCAGGGACAAAGATATGTTGCCAGATTAACAACAACTCCTCCACTTGATCTCCAACCAATATCGATCACAACTAATGCTACCTATCTTATTACAGGGGGATTGGGTGCTTTAGGATTACAAGTTGCTCGATGGTTAGTAGCAAAAGGTGCAAACTATTTAGTTTTAATGGGACGTACGCCAGCTTCACAACGAGTGCGGGAGAAATTACAGGAATTAGAGGACAAGGGAGTTAATCTCCACATTATTCAAGCAGATGTGGCTAATTATCGAGACATGGAAGCTGTTTTCGAGCAAATTGCCCAAATGCCGATGCTAAAAGGGATCGTTCATGCTGCTGGCGTGGTAAGCGATCGTTCTCTAGACAAGATCGATTTAAGGGAATTTAATGCTGTTTGGTCGGCTAAAGTTAGAGGTGCTTGGATTTTACATCAATTCACCCAAGCAATGAATCTAGATTTCTGGGTCAATTTCTCCTCCATCGCTTCTGTTTGGGGTGGTAAAGGACAAGGTGTATATGCTGCTGCCAATCAATTTCTCGACGGATTAGCTCACTATAGATCGAGTCTGGGACAGCCCACTTGGAGTATTAATTGGGGACCTTGGGCAGGGGAAAATATGGCGGATGCCGAATTCAAGACTAAATTAAGTCGTCTGGGTATTACTCCATT
>JBHJNX010000052.1:0-73789 GCA_050330335.1 Pleurocapsa sp.
AAACATGATTTACATCAACCTCTCCGCTTTTAAGAATTTCTTCAACCAAACCATCGTATTGTCTACTAATAGATGATATTAAATCTTTTTGTACATCTGCTTGAGCAGGAGAAGAGGTAAAAGCAAAAATTGTTGATATACAAAAGAAAAGTAGTTGATTTTTTTTCTTCATATTTTTATCTCTATAATTAATAACTTATTGTTTAATGTAAGTAAAAAAAAAACCATTTTCAATACCGAATATCTCAAATATATGTGATTAAAATCACGGTTCTTTCTTAAATTTAGTAATAATTACATTTTATTTATTAGATTTACAGAGTAAATTTACAGTTATTTTTATGGTTTCACTATATTTAAGATAATTATTAATGCGATCGCGTTCTTGAGTTAATCAATTATCGAAATGTAAACTAAAGGTAAATAACTCTGAACAGAAATAAAAGATCGATCTGTAGTAAACTAAAGAGTTATTAAAAATCAAGATTAATCCCGCTAATGAATTCCGATTACCTGGAGAGAATTCTGACAGCCCGCGTTTATGATGTCGCCCAAGAATCTCCTTTAGAATACGCACCTTATCTATCTGCCAGACTGAAAAATAAACTATTACTCAAACGAGAAGATATGCAGTCCGTATTTTCCTTTAAATTGCGGGGTGCTTATAACAAAATGGCACAATTACCTCCAGATATTCTCAAACAAGGAGTAATTGCAGCTTCTGCTGGCAACCACGCCCAAGGAGTAGCCCTAGCTGCCCATCGGTTAGGAACGACGGCAATTATCGTCATGCCCATCACTACACCTCAAGTAAAAATCGATGCAGTAGTTGCTAGAGGGGGTAACGTGGTGTTACACGGAGACACCTATGATGATGCTTGCGCCCATGCCCGTGAATTAGAACAAGATAAAGGTTTAACATTTATCCATCCCTTTGATGACCCCGATGTGATTGCTGGACAGGGGACAATCGGAATGGAAATCTTACGGCAGTATCAGCAACCAATTCACGCTATTTTTGTGGCTATTGGAGGTGGTGGCTTAATATCGGGAATTGCGGCATACATCAAGCGATTGCGCCCGAAAATTAAAATTATTGGTGTCGAACCAGTAGATGCCGATGCCATGTACCAGTCTTTAACAGCAGGATATCGAGTATGTTTGCCCAGAGTCGGTTTATTTGCTGATGGCGTAGCCGTGAGAGAAGTAGGGGCAGAAACCTTTCGTTTGTGTCAGCAATATGTGGATGAGGTAATTTTAGTGGATACAGACGATACTTGTGCAGCAATTAAAGATGTGTTTCAAGATACTCGTTCTATTTTAGAACCTGCCGGGGCATTAGCGATCGCCGGAGCTAAAGCTTATGTAGAAAGAGAACAAATTGAGGGAGAAACTTTAATTGCGATCGCTTGTGGTGCTAATATGAACTTTGATCGCTTGCGATTTGTGGCAGAAAGGGCAGAATTGGGAGAAAGACGAGAAGCCATTTTTGCTGTGACCATTCCCGAAGAAAGGGGAAGTTTTCTGAAGTTTTGTCAGTGTATCGGCACTCGTAATCTAACTGAATTCAATTATCGTATCTCCAATGACCGAAAAGCTAATATCTTTGTCGGGGTGCAAATTCAAAATCGCGCGGATGCGGCAGAAATCGCTGCCAACTTTGAACAACATGGTTTTAACACTATCGATCTAACCGATGACGAACTTGCGAAAATGCACCTGCGTCACATGGTAGGGGGTAAATCATCTTTAGCAGATAATGAACTATTATATCGTTTTGAATTTCCCGAACGTCCTGGAGCATTAATAAAATTTCTTAGTTGTATGAGTCCCAATTGGAATATCAGTCTATTCCACTATCGCAATAATGGTGCAGATTATGGACGTATCGCCGTGGGAATGCAAGTGCCTCCAGAGGAAATCTCAGAATGGCAAAAGTTTATTAATTCTTTAGGCTATCGCTATTGGGATGAAAGTCAAAATCCTTCTTACAAATTGTTTTTAGGTTGAGTTAGTTATAACTTTCTTCTGTCACTCTAGGCAGAAGAGATAGCTGTGAGAAGCGACTATGGTAGAGACGAAGCAAGTGAACGTTCTATGGTAGTTGACTACGGTTTGTTACTATTTAACGGCTACTCTACAAACAAAACTGAACAAAAAAAATAGTTCTCAACTGGAGATCGAGAACTATTTGATAAATTTATAATTTAATTATTTTTTTCTAAAACAGTTTATTCCCATTCTATTGTTCCCGGAGGTTTGGAAGTAATATCATACACTACGCGGTTTACTCCTTTGACTTCGTTAACAATTCGATTAGAAATAATCTCTAACATTTCATAGGGGACTCTCGACCAGTCGGCAGTCATGCCGTCTTCACTAGAAATAAACCGTAGGACGACAGGATGAGCATAGGTACGTTTGTCCCCCATTACTCCAACACTGCGAATTGGCAAGAGAACCGCAAAAGCTTGCCAAAAATCGTGATAAACTCCCTGTTTGCTGATTTCTTCACGGACAATATAGTCAGCATCCCGCAGAATATTGAGTCTTTCGGCAGTAACTTCCCCAATAATCCGAATTGCCAAACCAGGGCCTGGAAAAGGATGACGGCGGACAATTTCTTCTGGTAACCCAATAGAACGAGCTACATTGCGTACTTCGTCTTTAAATAGCTTCCGTAACGGTTCGACTAATTTAAATCGCAGGTTTTTGGGTAAACCACCTACATTGTGATGGCTTTTGATTTTTACTGCCACTCGTTCTCCCGTTTGGGGATCGACATTAGTATCAGCAGATTCAATGACATCAGGGTAGAGAGTTCCCTGTGCTAAGTAATCAAAAGGTCCTAATCTGTGTGATTCTTCTTCAAAGACCCTAATAAATTCATGTCCGATGCGCCGACGTTTAACTTCAGGATCGGTTACGTCTTTCATCTGCTCTAAAAAGCGATCGCGTGCCATGACGTATTCTACAGGAATGTGGAATTGATTGGCAAAAATTTCCATCAATCGCTCTGGTTCCCCTTTACGCATGAAACCCTGATCGATAAACATACAGGTGAGATTATCACCAATAGCGCGATGCAGCAAAAAAGCAAGAGTAGAAGAGTCTACACCACCTGAAAGAGCTAATAATACTTTTTTATCGCCTACTTTAGCTCTAATTTCACGAATTGCTTCTTCCACAAAAGCCTCTGTCGTCCAAGTGGGTTCGCATTCACAGACGTGGTAGACAAAATTCTGAATTAAAGCAATTCCCCCTTCAGAATGAACAACTTCGGGGTGAAATTGTACTCCAAATAGTTTTTTAACTGGATGGGAGATAGCTGCACAGGGAGTATTATTAGTATGAGCTAAAACTGAAAACCCTTCGGGTAATTTAGTACAGGAATCGCCATGACTCATCCACATAGTAGAATCATTTTCTACATTAGTGAGTAAGTCAGTAGGGTCATCAATATGTAATTTAGCTTTGCCATATTCTCCGTGTTTGACTCGTTCGACAATTCCTCCCAGTTGTTTGACCATTAGCTGCATTCCATAGCAAACTCCCAAAACTGGAATATTTAAATCCCAAATTTCTGGGTCGCATTGGGGCGCATTTTCGTCATAAACTGAATTAGGTCCCCCAGATAAAATAATTCCGTGGGGATTTAACTGGCGCAACTGTGCAGCAGTGATCCTGTAAGATACTACTTCTGAGTAAACTTGTGTTTCTCTAATCCTACGGGCAATTAATTCAGAATACTGCGAGCCAAAATCAATAATGATGATTTTTTGACGATTTAGGCGATCGGTTAAAGACTTGGTAGATAAAGTCTGAGTGTTAGAGGAAATGGGTTCTGTCTGTATAGTCACTATTCTCTAGATAGTTGATGTAGATGAGTGGGTAACAATTCTTTAAGAAAGTCTGGCTTGAAATACCAAGTGGTTAAATTATGAGCTATGATGTTCCAGGCGTGAGATCTATATTTTGAATCGAACAATAAATATTCTTAATAGATTAACATAAGTTGGATACTAAAAAACAGCGCGTTATTTTCTAGAATCCTACTCGAATCTGAGTATAAAAAATTACTCTTGCTAGTTGGATTATTTTACCCTCTAAGCAGTGAATTTAATCACTCGATTACGTCCTAGTTCTTTAGCTTGATACAAACAGCGATCAGCCGCCGCAACCAAAACTGAGTAAGCGGAATCATGGCTAGGAATTAAGCCAGCTACTCCTAAAGATAAGGTAATATAAATATCGATAGGAGACATAATATGAGGAATTTGTAGTGCTTGAACTTGCAAGCTAATCTGTTTGGCTACATATTCTGCTCCCTCAACTGTAGTGTTGGGTAAAACTACCGCAAATTCTTCTCCACCATAACGAGCTACTAAATCTGCCGGGCGTTTGACGGCTTTAGCAATCCCTTGCGCTACCGCTACCAAAGTGCGATCGCCTGCTTGATGACCGTAAGTATCGTTATACAATTTAAAGTAGTCAATATCACACAAAATTAGAGATAGAGGAGCTTTTTCTCTGGCTAATCTCTGCCATTCACTGCTAATATATTGTTCAAACTTACGACGGTTGGCAATATTAGTTAAACCATCAACCACTGCTAGTTGAGCTAACTTTTCATTTGCCTGTTTTAGCTGTTGATAAAGTTCTGCTTGCTGAATCGCGATCGCCAGATGCATGACAACTCCTTCTAAAAGCTTAATTTCGCTTTGCTGCCAGTTTCTCAAACCCGAACAATTTTTAACACCAAGAAAACCCCAAAATTGTTGCTGACAAATAATTGGGACTAGTAGTTTCGAGCAGACTGGTAAAGATGGAGTTGAATTTTTAATGCATTTCAAACAAGGAGTATTATTTGTAGCGACAATACTTCCTTTAGCTAGTACTTGTAAATTTTGGGGCAAATCAAAAATACTACATTTATTTGATGATGATAACTTACAACTAATTGTCGGATGAAAAAAATCAGATTCAAAAAATAAACTTAACTGACCATTGCTATCTAATTTGCTAATAAATATATTTTCTGCTTGTAAAAATTGATTGACTTTTTCTATGGTAGTTTTTAAGATTATCTCTAAATCCAAGGAATTATGGATTTTTTTGATAATTTTGGTCAAAATTAAGTTACTTAATGCCGACTGAGCCAATTGTTGTCTTTTTTTTTGGCATTGATTTACTAAATGTTGTCGTTCAATTGCTCCATAAATTACTTTGCTTAAAGTTTTAGGAGACATTTCTGTTGTAATTAAATAATCTTGCGCTCCTACTTTTAAAGCAACTTTAGCTTGAGTTTCAGTTTCTGAAGTACTAAGGATAATTATCGGTGTATTTGAAGCTGCCGTCTTTATGGCAAAGAAAACCCCTAAATTTTGACAATCCCTTAAGTATAAATCTAATAAAATGGTATCAGGGTAATGTTGCTGTAGATAGTTTAAAGCATCTGATAATGAATTTATTTCAATTAAACTACAAGATGCTTCTGTCAAACACTTATTGATCAGCAATACATTAGCGCGATCGCTAGTTATTAATAATATTTCCATTGTAGAAATTAGAAAATAATAAGTAGCTGGTTTTAAGTCATAAGCAATAATGATTTTAGCGTCGAAGGTTGAGTACAACTTTTTGGAAATCCCGCTCTATTGCTAAAAATCAACTATAAAGAAAAAAACCTAAATAAATAGAAATTCAGTATGTAAACCTAGAAAACCAACCTTTTAACTTCTATTTAAAGCAAATTATCAGATTAGTTGTTTAATATTAGCTTTGATTTCAACGAGGTGGCAAAATGGCAATCTTTAGCCAAAAGTCTTTAATTATTTTAATAAGATTGTTACAATAATTAACATTTTTAGGTTTAGTTAAATAACAATGAGCATCCATGGAGGTTTCCTCCAAAGACGCGACCTCCTCTGCTCGATCTTAAAGACCAAATTTAGATGATTAACAGCTTACTGATTACCAGAAGTAGCGAGAATAACAATTGGAATTTGACAACTCTATAGTCAATATAACCAGATTCTTATATTTTCTTATCTGGTTGGTGTAATTTCTGATGGAGCATTATTAGTAACCATGTTAGTTACTAGCAAGTAACCAGATGTGGTTAAAGCCAACAGTGACAAGATAATAGTTGCAATTAAACTGTTTCTCATAAAACTGACCTGCTTTTCAGTATCTCTAAGAGTAGCTCGCAGGGGATTGACCACCGACATTAATTCATTGCGATGTTTGGCTTCGTACTCTTCGATAGGAGGACGCATTTCATCTCTTTGTACTGCCCATTCTTGTAAAGCGGCTCTCTGACGTGACCAATCATCTAAGGCACTGGTAACTTGAGCATTTAATTCTCGTTTGAGATTGACTAACTGTTGATTAAATTGAGTGTGAAGGTCATCAATCTCGTGTCGAATTGATTCCCAATTGGATTTATATTTTTGTTCTAATTCATTCGATTTAAATCCCTGATTATTTTGCAGCCAAGTTTCTAATATACCGAGACGTTGTTGATATTTGTGGTCTAGTTGCTTAATTTTTTCGATTTCTTCGACAGAAATTTGATATTGTTCCAGTTGTTGTTGAAATTGCTGTCTGTAGCTGCCAATCAACTGTTCTAATTCAGCTTTGAGAATGGCAGGATTGTCAATATTGCCCGATATTTCTAATAAATTAAGATTGCTGTAAACTTCACGGATTTTTTGCGCTAACTCTTCAGCAGTGGTAGTTTTAAGTAAATACCCTTTTGCCCCAGAACGCAGAGATTTACCCAAATAAGCATCATCATCATGACCGCTCAACAAAACTACTTTAACTTCAGGAAAGCGATCGCCTATAATTTTGGTGGCATCGATTCCGTCCATCTGGGGCATATCAATATCCATTAACACAATATCGGGTTGAAGAGTTTCCACAAGGGAGATTGCTTCTTCCCCATTGTGGGCAATTCCTACTACCTGAAAGTCTGCTTCTACTTCCAGCCAAGTTTTTAAAACCTCGCATAAAAGAGCTTGGTCATCTACTAGTAAAATACGAATCATTAAATATCATCAAAAATAAAGTGTAATTAATTGCAAATTTGGCTAAGTTATATAGTGTACAAGTGTACAACCTAAGCGATAGTTACAATTTACTTAATTATTCCCACATACAATAAACAAATTACAAAGTTGTATCGACAATTTTAACTTAATTAACTTTATGGGAATATGCTTCATGACCGTAGAACCCAGTACCATTGCTGAACTCTCTATTAAGGGCAACCTAGAACAATTTTTAATTGTTTTATCCGTATCTTTAAGTGTGGCGACAGTTTCACGAATTTTTAGCTGGTTCAGGCAAATTCCTTATACTTTACTCTTGGTAATTGTAGGACTAGCTCTAGCTTTTGTGGACATTCGTTTGGTCAACTTATCCCCAGAATTGATTTTAGAGATTTTGTTGCCTCCATTACTCTTTGAGGCCGCCTGGAACATTCGCTGGCGCAGTCTGAAAGATAATTTTTTACCAGTTAGTTTGTTTGCTGTTGTTGGAGTAGTGATTTCAGTTGTTGGAGTAGCTTTAGCTCTAAACAATTTTACCGATCTTTCCCTGGCAACTGCCTTATTAGTAGGAGCTAGCTTATCGGCTACCGATCCTATCTCTGTAGTTGCTTTATTTCGGGAATTAGGTGCAAGCAAACGCTTGACTATCGTAATGGAAGGAGAAAGTCTATTTAATGATGGAGTAGCAGTAGTGGCATTTCTGTTACTGGTGAATATTCCTCTGGGTAACGGTGATTTTTCCCTCCAGACAATTGTGGTCAAGTTTTTTACTTTTGTAGGTATTGGATTAGGAGTTGGGAGTATTATTGGTTTTGGTATTTCTTATCTTACCCAAAGATTCGATTTGCCTTTAGTAGAACAGTCTTTAACTTTAGTTTCAGCCTATGGGACTTATTTAATTACCGAAGAATTAGGTGGCTCTGGAGTAATTGGAGTTGTTACTGTCGGCATTATTTTAGGTAATTTTGGTTCACGTATCGGAATGAACCCGCGTACGCGACTTTTAGTTACTGAATTTTGGGAATTTTTGGCGTTTTTTGTTAATTCAATTGTATTTTTGTTAATTGGCGATCAAATTAATTTTGCCAGGTTAAAAAATAATTTTGATCTGATTATTGTCGCGATCGCCGCAGTTTTAATTACCAGAGCGATCGTAATTTATGGTTTGGGCAACTTTAGCAATCTATTTGCCAAATCTAAAATTAACTTACGAGAGCAAACTGTTCTCTGGTGGGGTGGCTTGAGAGGTTCAGTATCCATTGCTGTGGCCTTAAGTGTACCCGCTATTTTAATTGGCAGAGAAGAAATCATTGATACAGTATTTGGAGTAGTGTTATTTACCTTGTTAGTTCAAGGTTTGACTACCAAATGGTTGTTAGGGACTTTAAATCTAATTGGCGATCAACCACTGCGTCAGGAATATTCTGAGTTATTAGCCAGAAAAGTTGCTTTAGGTCGAGTTCTCAAATATCTTGCAACCAACGATTTGGCTTCTGAAGTCGATCCAGAATATTATCGTTATCAACAGGGATTAGTCAAAGGAGAGTTGCAGAGTATTGAAGCAAAAATTAACAAACTACAGAAAGAACATGACAATTTGCGATCGCTCACGATGGAACAACTTAACGAACAACTATTAGATATTGAAGCAGATACCTATGCTGAATTTATCCGCGCTGGCAAATTAAACGAAAATCTATCTCCGATTCTGCAAGAAGTAATGGCCAGAGCAGGAGATGCTTAAAATTAAAATACAATCTCAAGACTGACAAATTAAGTATGACATCAGCTAAAAATGTTCTAGGCGGAGAATTAAAACCTTGCTGCACTTCTCCCATGACAGGATTTTATCGCAATGGTAAATGTGAAACTGGTCCTCAAGATAGAGGGGTACATATAGTTTGTGCTGAAGTTAACGCCAAATTTTTGGCTTTTAGCAAAGAACGAGGTAACGATCTTACTACCCCCTTACCGATGTATGATTTTCCTGGATTAAAACCAGGAGATTGTTGGTGTATTTGTGCTGCGCGTTGGCAAGAAGCTCTAGAAGCCGGACTCGCACCGCCGATTAAGCTTAAGGCTACTCACGAAGCAATGTTAAAGTATTTTCCTTTAGAAGTCCTTAAAGAACACGCTTTAGATTTGGACTAAAACTAAAAAAGTAATGAGGAGGAAGGTTAAATTGTGAATTTACTTGTTAGTAATTAATATCTTCCTCCCCTACTCCCTTGCTCATTCTCTAATTAATTACGCCTACCTACCTACTTATTTCTGGTTTAACAATTTTGCTCAAGAAGATTCCCTGGCTTTCTATAATATTCTTATTACTCACCTATAGTATTTTTGGGTGGAAGTATAGCTTTTGGGCTATAGAATCAATCGAGAAAGGCAGATTGTTGAGTCAACTAGAAACCGAATTAGCATTACGTATTCTCTATGGTTTAGGTACTATACTGATTATGCTAGTCGCACTGATTTTTACTGCACCGATATCATTAATTACTATAAGTTTTAATAGCTGGTTAAAGTCTGATTTTGGAGCTTTTTTGTCTATTTTTATCGGGGCGTTTGCTTTTACAATAATTGTTCAAAGAATTGATCATTTTGCTGAATTATTAATATTATTAGCTGCGGCTCTATTAGTTAAACTAGATTTACAATTGTTAGGCTGTCGTAAGTGGTTATCTTGCTCGATCGTTACTTTTTTTGGTTTGTTAGGATTTATCGGAGGTATACTGGCATTCGATAAGTGGGGTTAATCGAGATATGGGTAATAAAACATTACAGCGCATTTTAGTTACGATTTTTGGTTTGGCTTTTGTTGGTTCGACAGGAGCGATAGTCATTGCTGGCTTATTTAGCAACGGGAGTAAAACTGCTCCAGAACAATCTGTAGATGCTCCTTCTATTGAAGAACAAGTCCAGATACGTGCCAGTGGTTATGAAAAAGTCTTGGAACGAGAACCACAGAATTTTACGGCTTTAAGTGGATTGGCAGAGATTTATCTTCAGACGGGTAATATAGAAAAAGCAATTCCTCCTTTGGAAAAACTGGCAGAATATTATCCAGAACAACCACAATTTGCGGCTCTTTTGACAGAAATTAAAAAACAGCAAGCACAGAATCAAACCACTAAGTAAGTATTGGTCATTTGTCATTAGTGATTGGTCGTTTCATATGTTGTTAATAGTTATTTTTACATTGCTTTTGGTCTGTAATTGGGCTATTTCAGAGATATTGGTGTTTGTACCCCTTAATTTATTTGCTCACGTAGTTTCTTTGGGGAGGTTAGCGGTGTTATTTGGATTGCTGCTATTACTGGCTTGGTGTCTTGGAGATGAATAAATAACAATTGATGTCGGATGATTTCTGCAAAAGCCATAGTTTTATAATTTATCTAAATAGGAAATTTTTATAGTTAAAACTAACGGCTGTTGTGACATTTCAACCAGAAAATATAAGTGGCGATCGCGAATCCACATCTCAACCTAATTTAAAAATCGATCACTCTCTTGATCGTCTAGTAGATTTTTTATTGGATCGAGGTGAGGGAGAACAACCTAGAACTCCTACAAATAGGTGCGATCGCCCTTCAGAATCATCTTTAAATACAGAACCTGAAGAAGTTGTCGATTACGACTCCAATCTCACATCAGAGTTTCCCGAATTGGATGTCCAATTTACTCCCAAGGCTACTAAAAATCTTACTCTGAGGGAAGCGGTAGCATATGAAGCATTTTTACGTCAAACTGTAGATGAACATAATATCTCAAGCTCACAAATAGATTTCGTCCAACACTATCAACCAACAACTTATTCTCTTGCTGACAATGTAGAAACCGATCGAGAGGGAGAAAATAACTCAAGTGCCGATGTTGATTCAGTTTCAGAAATATTGCCCGAACAATTGGCAGAAATTCAAGAAAATCTCCATGGGGAAAATCTTACGGTAGGAGAGCTAGCAGATACAGTTAATGCTTTGATTCCCTTAATTGTCGAACTGTTAAACTATAAACTGGGGGATACTCGCGAGTCAGTTTTACAAGCGGTGATTCCAGTTATTGATCGCATCATTCAACAACGCACCACAGAAGATGCCACGAAAATGGCAGCCGCGATCGCACCTATTCTACCTCATGCTATCTCCGAAAAAATACAAGTGTCTCCCCAAGCTATGGCTAAGGCGATCGCTCCTGAAATTGCCCTGGCTATTGAAGAACAGATCCGTTTAGATCGAGACGCGATCTCTAAGGCTTTGGGTTCGGAAATGGGTAAAGCAATTAAAACCCAAATCGAACTTGAAAAAGATGCCATGGTAGATGCTCTCTATCCTGTAATTGGCAATACTATTTCTAAATACATGGTAGAAGTAGTCCACGAAATTAATCATAAAGTAGAAACTGCCCTTAGTACTGAAGGATTTAAGCGTAAAATTCGTGCCAAACTGCAAGGTGTATCAGAAGCTGAATTAATTTTACAAGAAGCTATTAACTATCACGTTCAGGCGGTTTTTTTAATTGACAAAGACTCTGGATTAATTATTCAAGAAATTCAACCCAATAGCCAACAGCATTTACAGTCAGATTTGGTGGCAGGAATGCTCACGGCAATTCGCAGTTTTGCCAACGACTGTATTGCTACAGGTTCGGAATTAGACACCATCGATTATGGTGACTGGCAAATCCCCATCGAAGTAGCTGGTTACTGTTATATTGCTGTAGTAGTCAGAGGAGAACCTAGCAAAAAATTTCGAGCTAAAATTCGGCAAGTATTAAGTACTCTTGTCCTTAAGTATGGCAATGAGATTGAAAATTATCAGGGCGATCGCGCAACCGTACCAGAAGCAATTCAAACTTTATTAAGCGAACTAGTTGAACCAGAAAACTCTAAAAACCAATCAAAATCTCCTCCCACAACTCTGATTTGGTTGTTAGCAATTATTTTAGGCCTGATTTTCATCCCCTGGGGAGTTATTGCCTATCGCACTCATGTAGCTGCTCGCATCGAACGAGAAACTGCGGTACAATTAGATGCTGCACCGCAATTATCTGTATATCGTCTAGAGCCAGAAGTGCATCGGGGAAAACTAACTCTAACTGGCAGAGTGCCTAATGAGTATTTACGCTCTCAAGCTACAAACGTAGTTCAACCCATAGCAGATCGTGCAGAGCTTCAATTAGACAATCAAATCATTGCAGTTAATGTTCCGGTAGACTTGAATTCAACCAAAGGTGAAATTGAGAGGTTAACTGCTGTATTTAATCGACAACCAGACATCAGTATTACCACGGAATATCGAGAAGCAACCCTAACCATCAACGGGTTTATTTTAAATCAACAAGACTTACAAACCGCGATCGCAACATTTAAAACCATACCGGGAGTTAAAACTATAGTTGTCGCTGTAGAGGATAAATTACCTAGCTTTGAGGAACGTATTTATTTTCAACGTAATTCCGCACAGTTAAACCCAGTCAATCGGGGTGATAGTCTAAAAATTAACAATATTAAAGTATTTTTAGAACGTTATCCTCAACTTAATTTACGGTTAATTGCTCACAGCGATCCCCTAGAACAAAGAATTTACGGTGAAAAATTAGCGCAACAACGTCTAAATAACCTTAAAAATAGTTTAATAGCTAAAGGAGTAAATAGCGATCAATTACAATTGGACATTAGCGATCGCAATGCTCCCGATTTGGCAGAAAACAGCCCAGAGTGGTTGAATCGCTGTATCAGATTTGAATCTTTTATTCCCACGAATTAAAATAATCTAAACAATGTCAATAATTACCAAAAAAATTTGTCTCTTAGGTGATTTCAGTGTCGGCAAAACCAGTCTAATCAGACGTTTTATTGAAGATAAATTTAGCGATGATTATTTATCCACAGTGGGAGTTAAAGTATCTCGTAAATGTCTAACAATTAGAGGCAGTAAAGAAATCCATAATGTTACGTTACTAATTTGGGATTTAGAAGGACATACCAAGTTTAAGTCTATTACTCCCACTTATCTTAAAGGTTCGACCGGTGCAATTATTGTTGGAGATCTCACTCGTTCTAGTACTTTAGACAATTTAGATCAACACATCGAACTTTTTTTAGAAATTAATCCCCATAGTGCCATTGCGATCGCTTTGAATAAAGCTGATTTAATTCAACCAGAAAAGTTACACAGACTAATAGAATTATATGGTTCTAGCGATTGCTGTCAAGTAGTCAATACCTATCAAACTTCGGCTAAAACCGGTCAAGATGTTAATACTATCTTTCAAGAATTGACCACGAGAATGATCCACCCTTGGTAATTTAGTAGATGTGGGCGTAAATTAAAAACTTTTGAGCCTGATTACCGACTTAACGATCGCTTTTGATAACCAATTTATACCCTACATAGAGAATTAACCCCATTACAGCAATGCTAATAATACTACTGACTATATGCAAAAAAGCACTGAGAAGGGAAAAACTCAGCCATACCGCACCAATACCCACTGCAATTTTACCGACTTGAGGTAGAGATTCAAACCAATCTCGCCCAGATTTTAGCCATTGTTTTACTTGTGGCGAAGGGTTGATCTCCAAACGAGGACGTACTTCGGTTTTAAAGTTTTGCGAAGCAGAAGTAGTAGCGCGATTGATTTCTGCTTCTATGTCTTCTAGTTTTTGTTGCCAATTGTTATTATTGCTCATTGCCGTTAATCCTTTAGGGCGATCGATACAACGTTTCTATCTTTTACAGTAGCAAACAAGCTATCTCAGATACAGTAGAAATTTCCCCCCATGCCCGTCTTAGGCGATTACACTTGCACAGCAAACCCCCATTCGAGGGCAAGCCTCCCCATGTCCTTCAATGTAGTCTATTCATCTGAAAACTGCTGTAACTTGTCGCTTAATCCCTCTTTTTTCCATTCTTTATACATTTGATAGATTTCAGGTAATTTTTTATAGATGACAAATAATCTGCGATAGAGTGGGCTGGGAAGATTAGGCGTGCCAGAAACCATTTCTCCTGCTGGCACATCTTGAATTACAGCAGTTTGAGCCGTGGCGATCGCGCCATCTCCTACAGTGATTTGATTGGCTACTCCTGACTGTCCTCCTAACAATACTCTGTTGCCGATCATTGCTCCTCCTGCTAACCCTACCTGTCCTGCAAAAGCACAGTTTTGACCGACTTGGCAACCATGACCGATTTGCACTAGATTATCTACTTTAGTATTGCGTCCGATACGAGTTTCTCCTACCGCAGGACGATCTACGGCACTGTTACAACCAATTTCCACTGCGTCTTCTAGCACTGTATAGCCAGATTGTTCCATTTTGCACCAACCTGACTCTGTAGGGACAAAACCAAAGCCTTCTGCACCGATTACTGCACCGCTGTGAATTACACAATTTGCTCCAATCTGACTGCGTTCGTGAATGGTACAGTTGGCATGAAGAATAGTATTATCACCAATGGCAACATCAGGATAGATCACAACATTAGGATAAACAGCAACGCGATCGCCTAATTTGACTCCTGAATAAATTACTACGTTTGCCCCAATATAAACGTCTTTACCTATCTCTGCCTTCGGGTCGATAATTGCTGTATTATGAATGTCAGGAGCGGGACTAAAAGGTTGATAAAATAGAGCGATCGCCTTGGCAAATAGCAATCGTGGTTGCGGCGAAGCAATCCAAGCGATATTTCTTGCTGCTGCCTGTGTTTGCAGGGTTTTGTCTGGAGGTAAGATTAATGCCGCCGCTTTGGTGTTAGCGATCGCACTAGCCAATTTACCTCCTTCGATGTAGCTTAAAGTATCAGAAGTAGCTTGATTTATGGCAGCAATTCCTGTAATTTGAGGATTTAAATTGGGTTGGGAAACTAAACTGTTGTCTTGGGCAAGAGTATCTAAGTTTTGAACAATTGCTTGGAATTGCATTATTACTATCCTCAAAAAAATTATTGTTATTAACAACAATACTTAACCTCAGTTATTCTTCAGCTTTTACAGCCTATTTTTTGTACATTTGGATAATTTAATATTTTTTTAATATTTAGAAATGTAACTTTTTTATTAGAATATTCTCGTTAATTAACAAAATTTAAATAGAGACTGTGCAGTTTTTGCATTTTGCCTGTAGCATCTTGACCAATGGTCACGGACATCTCACGCATCTGAGGAAACCTCAGATGACGTGTCCTTACCCGCAAGCCCCGTCTTGAAAAGAGGGGGAACGGTTGACTGAGTTCTTGTTATCAGTTAAAGCGATCGATGATACAGATTAGTTAAGAAAAATCAGGGTAATTTTTTGTAGTTAAAAATACTAAGAAAATACAAAAAATATTTGATTTCCAATACTGTCAGGTTATCTTTGACTAGTTTATTTGAACCCTTTTAAAAAAGATTAAATCTGATTAATTTTGCCATCTCTATCCCACAAATCCTCACAATCATGTCCCACACAGCTGCTTTGAAACGAGAAATCATCAAGAGATTGGGATTTTTTCCATCATTTTTAATTCCTGCATTGGCAACGCCCCAAATACTTAGTAATTTGTATCAACAAACACTTTTGGGATATATTAACAATCCTCTTCCTGCTGTATTTAAAGAAAAACTATTTGTTAATCTCTCTCGATTTTTTCAGGTAAACTATCTAGTTATTTGTCATAGTTGTACTTTACGTTCTCTAGGAATGACGGCAGAAGAAATAAACTCCTTAGAAAATTTTACAATTCCTGAAAGCGAAATCGACATTCAAGCCGATTTTCAAATCTTAGAACAGCAAATCACACAAAATTGCCAAAATAATTGGCATCAAAATTTGCAATTAGAAAACATTATTTTACGCTGCGCTGCTTTGATTTTCATCCAACCGTATCGAGCAACCAATTGTCGTATAAAATTACAAAAATTTTTAGGAGTTACTAACTACAATCATTTAATCCTATTACTCAATTATATTAAACTCTGTCATCACTGGATTATCAGTCATCCAGAAATATCATACAAACAAGATAAACGAGCGCAGTTACATTTAGCTTCTTTATTATTAGAAAATAATCAGCTAGTTAATTTTTTCCGACAAGACAATTTCAAGCATAATTTAAACATAATTAAAACCAAGCAAATTGTTAAAAAAAATTGCGAAGATCTGCACATAGCCTTATCACGTCAGAAATTAAAGCGAGAAAAATTCAAGATGTGCTTTATTAATGCACCTTTTCCCATCGCTATTTACGAAAATAAAGCGGAAGATAACGGCAGAATTTTACATCTCAATCGCAACTGGATTGAAGTAACCGGATATGATTTGGTGCAAACTCCCACGCTACAACAGTGGAAGCAAAAAGCAGCAGTTAAGCAACAGGACATAGTGCGATCCCATCAAATATCTTGGGAATCAGAAACAAGTTTTCAACAAATTGTCACTTCTCTGTTTAATTTACCGCCAAACTCTGAGTCAATTAGCGATAAATCTACAATTGTGGCAAATTGCCAGACTCCAACTAATAGTGCAATTCGCAGTGAAGTTGCTCTGATTACTAGCAAGGGAGAAAAACGGTTTTGGGAATTATATTCTGCACCTTTAGCGATCGATAGCAACGGTGTACCAATAAGTATTGCGATCGCCAAAGATATTACTCATTGTGTCCAAAATGAAGCCAAATTAGCTGAAGCTGAAACCAGGCTGAAGTTAATCTTAGAGGCAACTAAAACTGGTAGTTGGAATTGGAATTTAGAAACCAATCAGGTAGAAATATGTCACCGCGCCCGTGCTATTTTGGGATTGAAAAATTTCAATCATAGTTATGAAAGTTTTTTGGAATCGATCTATGATACAGAGCGGGAATCGGTAGATTTAGCAGCAATTAAAACAGTAAAAGCAGGAAAAGACTTAGAGTTAGAGTATCGTATAGTCAAACCCGATAATAGCGTACGTTGGATTAAAACTACAGGTAAACTCAATTACGATTATTCGGGCAAAGCAACTCAATTGACTGGGATTGTCAGAGATATTACCGAACAAAAACAAACCCAACAACAACTAGAAAAACTCAATCAGTATCAACAACAAGAAGTGGCGCAATCTCTCGATGAATTAGAAAATTTACTCAACCTGATCCCCTATTATTTATTTGTTTTAGATGTCAAAACTCAATGTATTTCGGTATGTAATTTAGGTTTGTCTCAAAGCCTGGGCTATGTGAATTCTCAACAAGTTCAAGGAAAAGCGATCGCCGATTGTTTTTCCCCGGAAAATGCCCGTCGCATTATGACCCAGCACGAACGAGTGTTGCAATCTCAGTCAGTATTGCGCCTGCAAGAATCCATAGTACTTCCAGATGGCAATCATTATTTCGATACGGTTATTACCCCTTTAATTAATGCTGAAGGAGAAATCTATGCTTTGCTACACACTTCTAGTGATATTCCCGACTTAGCCGCCACTCAACAGGCACTATCAGAACGAACTGCCCAATTAGAAGCAGCCAACAAAGAGTTAGAATCTTTTTCCTATTCAGTATCTCACGATTTGCAAGCACCATTGAGAAGAATTAATAGTTTTAGTGAAGTGCTGTGGGAGCAATATCATCTCACCTTAGACGATCGCGCCAAGCATTATTTGCAGAGAATTCAAGCCAATAGCGAACGCATGAGCCAGTTAATCGATTCTCTATTGCAACTATCACGAATTACCCGCAGCAAGATGGGATACAATACCATCGATTTGAGTGTGATCGCAACAGAAATAGTCAACGAATTAAAAACAGCCAATCCCCAACGAGAAGTTAAATTTATTACTCCAACCACACTTATGGCTACAGGCGATCCCCAATTATTACGTATTGTCTTAAATAATTTATTAGATAATGCTTGGAAATATACTTCCAAACGGGAAAACGCAACTATTGAATTTAATGCTATGCCTGCTGACGACGACAAAGTTATTTATTTTATTCGAGATAATGGGGCGGGTTTTGATCGCAACTATGTCAACAAGTTATTTAAAGCTTTTCAGAGGTTACATAGTGAGAGTGAATTTCCCGGTACTGGCATCGGTTTAGCTACAGTACAACGTATTATATACCGTCATGGTGGTAAAGTTTGGGCAGAAGGAGAAGCGGGACAGGGTGCAACTTTTTATTTTTCTCTGTAAAGCAGTAATAAGTAAAATGAAATGGAGCTAACGCTCAAAACTGCACGTAATACATTAATTGAGAGATTAATTGATTATTTAGTTGTAGACGCGCTTGAAAATCGGCTAAATTGCGATATTTTCCATATTCTGTGCGGTGTTCTAAGATTTTTTGCGCCAAGTTTGGTTCTAGCGAGGGAATTTGAGTTATTTCTCCCATAGAAGCTGTATTGAGATTAATTTTTTGAGGACTTAAAGGACTGAGACGATGATAGTATTCAAAATGTAAAATTGGCTCTAAAGGTTGTAAACGTTGCACGGGGACATTAATGGCGGCTGCTACATCTTCGATACAAACTAACTGTACTCCCATTCCCACTAAATCTACCAACGATCGCGCTTGATGAATGGAAAAACCGGGAAGTCTCAACCAGTCATCTATACTGGCTTGATTGACATTAATCTTCACTCCCAATTTTACCGCGATCGCTACTTCCGCTAGAGACTGAAAACGATAGTAGGGATCGTTAGCAATACGTTTTTTTATACCAATTTGTGACAAGTTAAACATAAGTAGTTGTGCGCGCATTAATTACATAGTTGAGGTAGGGAATGGGGAATGAAGAATTGATTACTGATATTAGGCTCGGTCTAAGATTTGGCGGCGTTTCTGTTCAAATTCGTATTCCGTTATCAATCCATCTTCTCGCAGTTTGTCTAATTCTCTCAGGTCTTGGGCGATCGCACTAAAAGATGGTGTTTGGTTGAGGTGAAAATAGCGATCGCTATTGCCATTAAATTGAAGTTGAAATTGTTCTAAATCTTGAACTAAATACCACACTGCATCAATAGCTGAAGCAATACGGGGAATGGGAGTCGCCCACAACAAAAGATAAATTATTCCCCACAGTGGTTGTCCTAAATATAATTTGTGTAGTCCTGAAATTGGGGTAATTGTTCCTAATAATGCCAAAATTACTGCAACTCGACGATCTTTATCGTATTGAAAAAATTTATCTAGCATTGACATATCAATTAATTCTTAAGGCGCGATCGAATTTAATATAGCTCAGATTCTTTTTTTCTTCTTTAACGTATTGATATTTTCTAATTGGGCTGCAACACAAAATTGGCTTTTAGTCAAGTAATGTTTTTATACTACTTAAAATGTATAATTACAACAGCATTAAGCAAAATTAAAACAATTGAGCCTAATAACCTGCAATTCATACAAATTAAGGCTCGACAAATTAAATTTTAAAAATAGCAATAATAGCCCACAATGATAAATATTATTGAAACAGAATTCGCAATTATTTTCAAGCCCTAATAAACCCTGTAATCTCGTTAGCTAATAAAAATTATTTTCAGTTATTTTTTAATATTAATTTAAGATTAATATAAATTAACTTTTTAAGCAAAAATTCTTTTCCACCTCCTCTACCCACTACCTACTATCTTCATTCCTTTAGAAAAGTTACAATTTACAGTGGCGTTGGTAGTTTGCTGCAAACTAGCTCGCAGTTGCTAGGAAGAAGGATTTAAGATTATGGCTAACAGTCGTCGCGTAGCCCGCGTATCTGCTTTAATTAAACGGGAAGTATCTCAGATGCTATTGAGCGAAATTAAAGATGACCGCGTTGGGGCTGGAATGGTAAGTATTACTGATGTTAATGTTTCTGGCGATCTACAGCACGCTAAAATTTTTGTGAGCATTTACGGTACGGAAGAAGCCAAAATCGAAACTATGGAAGGTTTAAAATCTTCTGTGACTTATGTTCGCAGGGAATTAGGTCATCGGATGCGGTTGCGTCGCACTCCTACAGTAGTATTTCTGGAAGACCATTCTTTAGAGAGGGGTGATAAGATGTTAAACCTACTCAATCAGATCGGACAAGAGCGGCATGATGACGACCAGCTATCAGTCAGTAACGAATGATGGACGATTACCCGATTGGCGCAGTTTATCTTTAAAACAACAAATCGGACAAACAATTGTCGTCCGTGCTGCTGGTTTTTTATTCGATCATCAAATTCGTTACCCCGCTTGGGAAGCTCTCAATAGCCAATTAAAACAGTGGTTGGCGGAATTAAACCTGGGTGGGGTAATTCTTTTGGGAGGTAGTAGTATTGAATTACAGACGCGATCGCAACAGTTGCAGTCTTGGGCGCAAATTCCTCTGTTTTTAGCTGCGGATGTTGAAGAAGGTTTGGGACAGCGTTTTCCTGGTGGGACTTGGTTTCCCCCGCCTATGGCTTTAAGTGCGATCGCCGAAGAGGATTGGGAATTGGCTCAAAAATACGCTTTTACCCTTGGGCAAATTACTGCTACTGAAGCGGTAGCGGTGGGACTTAATTGGTTACTTGCTCCTGTTGTAGATGTTAATAACAATCCCGATAACCCCGTAATTAATATTCGGGCTTTTAGCGATCGCCCTGAAGTAGTGAGTCATTTAGCAGCAGCATTTATCGAGGGGGCTAAATCCTTTCCTATTTTAACTACCGCTAAACATTTCCCAGGACATGGAGATACAACTACCGATTCTCATTTAAATTTGCCTACTTTAACCCATAACGAAGCACGACTAGCTGAGATTGAGTTACCTCCTTTTCAAAAAGCGATCGCTGCTGGTGTAGATAGCGTGATGACGGCGCATTTATTAATTCCTGCTTGGGATCAACAACGCCCTGCTACTCTTTCTCTTTCAATTCTAGAAAATAAATTAAGAAAACAACTAGGGTTTGGTGGCTTAATCGTTACCGATGCCTTAATTATGGGAGGAATTACTAACTATGCACCCCCTGAAGAAGTAGTAGTCATGGCGATTGAGGCAGGAAATGATATTTTATTAATGCCAGACAACCCCGAAGTAGCGATCGCGGCTATTTATAATGCAGTTAAATCAGGTAGAATCCCTGAAGAAAGAATTCATGCTTCCTTAGAGCGTATTTGGCAGGCTAAAACTAAGATAATTCAAAACGAGCGATCATTGAATCGAGATAGTTTATCCACACCTGCCGCTAGCCACACTGTTGGCTCAATTCTGCAAAAATCCCTACAAACAGGGGGCAATGTTCCTTTTCATCCTCAAACAGATACAGGACGCAATTTAATCGTAGTAGACGATCTTCTCAATGCCTCTTTTCTAGATCTTCACACCCCTGCCGTTACTCTTCCCCAACAGTTTAACTATCAAAGACAAATAGTCGATTGCCATACTTTAAACTGCATAGTTAATGATTCTCGTCCTACTTTGTTACAAATATTCATTCGTGGTAATCCCTTTAGAGGTAATGCGGGATTAACTCTTCAAGCTCAAAATATCTATCGGCAATTATTGCAAACAGGTACAGTAGAAGCTTTAATTATTTATGGCAGTCCCTATGTTTTAGACTGGTTTAAACCTCAACTAAATAACGGTTTACCTTGGGTATTTACCTACGGACAAATGCCAACTGCCCAAGCGATCGCGAATTACACTTTATTTCAGGGTAATGCGATCGCGCCATCGGAAAACAAGAATTTTAATTTCGGATTTTAATGATTAATTATTCTATATTTCTTCAACTATCTTAACCTTATTATTGAACGTGAGTACCTAACGAACTATATTTTAAGAAATAAACAAACTAACGATATTTTTAATAAAATTTTGCCGCTTTTATGGTTTTAAATCACATTGGTTTTTTGCCTTTCTGTTTAAGATTATTAGTCATAAAAACAATCATAAAATTTTACTATGGCTAATTTTCAATCTACAGAACGCAATGTTTGGAATCCTTTTATCTTTTCTTCTGGCTGAAGACCCTCATGTCCCGCGAGAGAGTATGTCAAGATGATAAAAAGACTGAGCGAGATAATCAAGAGTATTTTATGATGCGATGGCGACCTTTAACAATATTGTTAATTTCTTGTAGTTTTTGGCTGTCGAGTTGGCTCGTAACTGCTCCGGCAGAGGCAATGACCTCCATTAAACTATCTAATTTATCTTATCACCCCTGTCCTGGAAACGAGTCAGAGGGTAGTGTCAGCAGTGGCGATCTTAGGCCGGTTCAATGTTTTGAAATTCAGGGTAAAGCTAATAATATATCGGGAAAAACTGTTTATGATGCGGATGTATTTGGGCGCATTTACGATGCTAATGACAACCCAACCATGGAAAATAGAGGGCGCGTTGGCACAATTGAGGAAGTTCGGCCAGGAGTCAGTGATTTTTCGATTCAAATTAATGTTCCTGCCAATCAACCGACACCTTTAAAACTCAAGCAATTTAAAGCTTCTGGCTTCGCTGGCAAAGTACGCCCCTTTTATTACGATGATTTTGAATATGATGGTTAGATTCCGTAAGATACGGCCGAAAAAGATGCCAGAGAACTTTGGACGAATTGTAATAAGATCAACGCTAAAATAGCCGAAATATCAATCCCGCCTAAAGGTGGGATAATCGAGCGGAAGATATTCAAATAAGGGTCGGTAATCGGACTCAAAAAGGAGATGATTTGACCTGCCCACTCAGCAGTTTGAAACCAAGATAATAAAATTCTAACTATAAGTAGTACCCAATAAATTTGTAAAAATTGAACCAAGCTAGCAATAATCAAATCCATAAATCTAATGGTCTCCAAAGTAAATTAATATTGTTTATCTGATTATCATAAGTCCTGATCGTCTCTAGTTTTTTAGCAATAGAGATCGGACATAACTTTACCTATTTTAAAGTAAAACTAATCAATAGTGATGTCACTCTTCAGATGCGGGATTGATAACAAATTCCGGGACGAAATCTGGCATTAATTGATTTTCGATCATCGCCCCCATAGCATGATGTCCTGAAGCTTCGGCCGGAGCAAGAGAACGATCTCTAGTTGGGCTTTCTTTTTGAGGATCTCCTGCGGGCAACCAAGATAAAAATGGTAACGGTAACAGTGTAGACAAGTTGGTAATAATCACCAACAGCCACAACTTATCGAAATTAGTTTCGCTTACTCCCAACCAAGAAGTCAACAATGCTCCCAATTCATGGGATAACAAACCCGATAAGTTCCAAATTGACATCAGCAAGGCAAACAAAGTAGCTTCCACACCTTTAGGACAGAGACGAGCAGATAATACCAGTACAGGCATCCAGGTTATTTGTCCTGCTACAGTTAGAATTAAGCTATCTCCCAAACTAAACCAGCGATCATCAATACCCAAAGCCCGATTAGTATGGGTAACTAATAAAAGAGTTGTCATGCCCAAAGTAGCAGCTATGACCGTACTCCAACCTAAAATACGACGGAAGGGTACGGTTTTTAAATATTTTTGAAAGATAAAAATTCCCAATAAAGAAGCCAAACTAGTTACTAGTCTCAATCGACCGAGGAATTCTGGTTTAAATCCTAATTCATTAGTACTAAAAAAGAAAAATGCTGAATCTGCCGTCGGAGTTGCCTGCCAGATAAATAAAAAGGCGGTGGGCAACCAAATAGATTTTTGCTTAATTGCACCCCAGAGCTGTTGAATTTGTTCTTTGACTACAGAATTTTCAGCTGTTTGACTATCTGAACTAGTATCTACTTTTTCTTCAGCAATTAGCCAGGCGACAGCAGAAACAATCAAAGGAAAAGTAGCGGTAATTTCAAAAATACTATTATTACTAATATGTTCTAAAAGTACCCCGCCGAGATAGGCAGTGATTAAGCCTCCTAAAGCCGAACAACCCCACGACAATGATTGTAATGAACCGGATTTGGCTATAGATTCTTTTCTGGCTCTTTCTACAATTAAGGAATCGACAATGACATCACTAATAGCGACGGATAAAGAAGTAAGCAAAATTACTGCTGTTGCCGTCCAAGCATTATTAACTAATGTAGCCAGGGCTAACCAGGAAATAGTACCGAGCAATCCCGATAAAATTAAATAAGGTCGGCGACGATAGCCGAATAAAGGTAAACCATCGGATATAAAACCAAATAACGGTTTAATTACCCAAGGTATCGAAGCAATACCCATCAAAGCCGCTACTTGTGCCGGACTCAATCCCAAATCGTCTTTCAGAAAAAAGCTAACCGCTAACCTTGCCAATCCCAAGATTCCCTGAACAAAATAAACCGTAAGAATGGCAATGAGTTCTGGGGTTGGCTCATTACCAAATAAAATTTTCTCTTGTACTAGTCGTTTGAAATCTATGAATTTAAGCGAAGAAAGGGTCATGTATTTTATTTAAGTTTTTTTACCTTATGTTAATCATAAGCAATCCTACTCATAATATTTATATTCCCTAAGCTTGATTTAAAAATAATACTGATTTACTATAAAGCGATCGCGCCTTACATAATTGATAGTTTACAGTTCCTCAATCTCCATAATTCTTTTCCTTTTTAAAGGAATTGATATGGGTTTGGTTTCTGCTTGAGGTAATTCGATTAATTCTTTTTCTTTTTCTTCTACTTTGTTAGGTAAGAGAACAGGTAAAGGTTCTACTTCATCTAGCCAATAACTAGACACCGGTAGGGTATGTTCTAAATCTTCTAGCAGTCTGGGAATAATCATCATCGAATGTAATTCCCCAATCCGTTCTGCTTCGTGCATTCCTGCATCCATCGCCACTGCTACATTAGCTACAGAGCCACGAATGATTGCCGTACACAAACCATCTCCAATCTTTTCATAAGAAGCCAATTGAACGTCGGCAGATTTCAACATTGCATCGGCTGCTCCTACCATTGCAGGGAAACCTCTAGTTTCTAATAAACCGATGGAACGATTGCTCAAACGGCTGTAACCCCTTCTTTTTTGTGCCAATTCTATTAATTGACTGCCAATGGGAAATACTGCTTCTAAATTGGGCATCGGGCGAGCTAGGACTAACTTAGATAGTAAGCCACCAAATTGTATTGCTATCTTCGATCCTTCCTCTACAGCTAACCGCACATCGGCAATATTACCTCGAACTACCGCAGTGCAGTGTCCACTACCGATTTTTTCATAGCCTACTAAAGTAACTTCAGCAGATTTGAGCATCTGATCTGCTATGCCGACGATCGCTGGAAAGCTTTTGGTAGATACTAAACCAAGTGCGCTATCTTTAAATGGGTGTTCTGGTTGGTACTGTCTTTTATCGGCTGGTGTTCTCCGATATTCTAAATTAGCCATTCAGTATCGCGTCTCTTTACAAGTGTGCTACTGCAAGAAGCAGTATAGATCCTCTATACCTAGTTTAGTCAGAAAAGTAAATTAATGTTTAGGAAGCTTAGTTTTAAAAAACCAATTTCCTGCATAAGATTTTTTTAGCTCAAATTAATGGTAAAAGAAATAGTTGCAATTGTAAATTTAAACTTGGATGGGGAGTAATTATGGCTGGTAGTGAGTTACAAGCGGATTTGTGGGTTAATGAATATATTACTCCTTGGGATATTTACGCTCACGGAGTAACGAAAATTTTAGCGTATCAGAAAACTGCCTACCAAGAGATGTATATCGTAGAAACGGGAGCATTTGGCAAGGGCTTAGTATTAGATGGTAAGTGGCAATCCTGTACTGGAGACGAGTTCATCTATCATGAAACTTTAGTCCATCCTGCGGCGATCGCTCATGGCAATCCCAAGGGAGTATTGGTTTTAGGTGGTGGAGAAGGAGCAACCATTCGAGAAATCTTACGTTGGAAAAACATTGAAAAGGTAATGATGATCGATATCGACGGGGAAGTAGTAGATGCTTGCAAGCAACATCTTCCCGAAATGCATCAAGATGCTTTTGAAGATCCTCGCGTAGAATTGGTTATCGAAGATGCTTTAAAAGTATTGGATACGACTAATGAAACTTGGGATATTATTATTTCCGATCTCAGTGATCCTATTGTCGATGGAACTTCTTTTCCTTTATTTACTCAGGAATACTTTGACAAACTCAAGCGCATTTTAAATCCTGGTGGTTATGTAGTGGTGCAAGCAGGTCCGGTTTCTCCAACAGAAGTAGCCTATCATGCTCGTTTGGTGAATACCCTCAAAACACTATTTCCCTACGTAACTTCTATGGCTTCCCATACTCCTTCCTATGGAAGACCTTGGGGATTTGCCGTATGTTCGGAAACAGCGATTCATACTCAACCCAACCCAGAAGCTATAGATCGCCTATTAGCTACCCAGACTACTGGTGGCTTCCGTTTTCTAGATGGAATCGCCTTATTAGGGGTCATGCACACTCCTTTATTCGTACGTCAGGCGATCGCTTCGGAAACTACAGTTTATACCCTCAAAGAGCCTCCTAAGTTTTTTGGTACGGGAATTGGAGCATAAATTGTCAGGTATTTTATTAGTATGTTGCGATCGCTAGTAGATAGTAATTGTTTTATCTTGCAGTCAGGCGATCGCTTTTATTCTTTTAATAATTAAATTTATTCTTGATCTTTTAAACAAGAAATAATAGCATCATATAAATCTTTTACTGTCATCATATAATAAGGAGAACATTTCTCATCAGGTATTTCTAGATCGAATTCTTCTTCAACTGCCATCATTAATTCTATACAAGTCAAATCATCAGCATTTGATGAAAAATCGCTATGGTATTTTTTATCATTAGAGCTACTAGAAAAAAAACCAGCAACCTGCTCACAAATTATACTTTCATATTTAATACAATCTTCACTAACTTCAAAATATTGGCTTAGAAAGTATTTTAGTCTTTTCCAAACATAATCCTCGTCTGACTCTTCGATTTTAATTGGCTCTTCTATATAATTACTTTCTCTTATGGGACTAATACTTAATTGTTGGGTTAATATTTGCCTTCCAGATATATTAATGTGATTTTGAATAAAATCAGCAATATCTTCTATTAAACGCCAATTTTCCACTGCAATAGCTATAAATAAACTCTCTTTCAAATAATTCTCAACCTTATTAGAGCCTACTAGTTTAATATATATCTCAAACACTTATTTCCCCAATTTCTTTTGTGCTTCTGCAACTGATACACCAAACAAAAGACAGTCTTGCAACCAACCAATAACTATCTTCTTCGCCTTCTCATAAAACTTTGCAACTCACAATCAACCTCTTCGCGACTTTGCGTGAGAAAAAAGTGCAAAAATAAATAAATACACAAAAACTGCATTACATAAACTACTATGGCTAACTCCCTTCCCTATCTAAGCGGTAGCGACATCCGCGATCGCTTTCTCAAATTCTACGAGGAAAGACAACACAAAATCCTACCTAGTGCATCCTTAGTACCAGAAGATCCAACGGTACTCTTAACTATAGCTGGGATGTTACCTTTTAAACCTATTTTCCTGGGACAACAAAAAGCACCCCAACCCCGCGCTACTACTTCCCAAAAATGTATCCGTACCAATGATATCGAAAATGTGGGACGTACAGCCAGACACCACACCTTTTTTGAGATGTTGGGCAATTTCAGCTTTGGAGATTATTTTAAAGAACAAGCGATCGCCTGGGCGTGGGAATTATCTACTCAAGTGTATAAAATACCCTCAGAAAGAATTATTGTCAGTGTTTTTAGGGAAGATGATGAAGCTTTTGCGATCTGGCGTGACAAGATAGGAATCCCCGCACACCGCATTCAGCGTATGGGAGAAGAAGATAACTTTTGGAAATCAGGTATAACTGGCCCTTGTGGCCCTTGTTCGGAGTTGTATTACGATTTTCATCCTGAATTGGGGGATGAGAAGATCGATTTGGAAGACGATAGCAGATTTATCGAGTTTTATAACTTGGTATTCATGCAATATAATCGGGATGCTGATGGTAATTTAACTCCATTAGAAAATAAAAACATTGATACGGGTTTGGGTTTAGAAAGGATGGCACAAATCCTCCAGCAAGTACCCAATAATTATGAAACTGATTTAATTTTCCCCATTATTAAAACTGCGGCTGAGATTGCAGGAATTGATTACAGTAAAGCTGATGAAAAAACCAAAACCTCTCTCAAAGTAATTGGCGATCACGTTCGTTCGGTAGTACATATGATCGCTGATGGTGTCTCAGCTTCTAATGTAGGTAGGGGTTATATATTGCGTCGTTTGATCCGTCGGGTGGTGCGTCATGGTAGATTAATCAGCATTGAGGGTAACTTTATTAACCAGGTTGCAGAAACCGCAATTTCTCTCTCTGAATCTGCTTATCCTAATGTGAGAGAAAGGGAAGAGTTGATTAAAAACCAATTACAAAACGAAGAATCTCAATTCCTCAAAACATTAGATCGAGGAGAAAAATTATTAACCGAAATTATCGATCAGGTAGGGGCGTTTCGCGAAACGCCCCTACGGCAAATATCTGGCGTAGATGCGTTTACCCTTTATGACACCTATGGGTTTCCCTTGGAATTAACCCAGGAAATAGCCGAAGAACAGGGTTTAACTGTTGATACGGAAGGTTTTGAAGTAGAGATGGAAAAACAACGCGATCGCGCTAGGGCTTCCCATGAAACTATCGATCTTACCATTCAAGGTAGCATAGATAAGTTAGCAGAGCATATTCATCCCACAGAATTTTCTGGTTATACTAACCTGCAAGACAAGGTACAGATAAAAGCATTATTAGTAGACGGAAAAACAGTAGAAACCGCCGAAGCTGGGACAAAAATTCAATTAATTCTTGACTCGACACCATTTTACGCTGAATCTGGGGGACAAATTGGAGACAAGGGTTATTTAACCGTAGGGGCGAACGGCCGTTCGCCCTTACAAATTCGCATTTCTGATGTACAAAAAGAATCGGGTTTCTTTGTCCATTACGGCAAAATTGATCGCGGTACTGTTAATCTGGGAGATACAGTTAACGCCACTATAGATCGGGCTTGTCGTCGTCGGGTACAAGCTAATCATACCGCCACCCATTTATTACAGGCTGCTTTAAAGAAAGTGGTAGATGATTCCGTATCTCAAGCAGGTTCATTAGTTGATTTTGATCGCTTGCGGTTTGATTTTAACTCCCCCCGTCCGTTAACACCAGCAGATCTGCAACAGGTAGAAGAATTAGTTAATACTTGGATATCAGAGGCACACGAAGCGGATGTTAATATTATGCCCTTAGAAGAAGCCAAAGCTAAAGGTGCAACCGCTATGTTTGGGGAAAAATACGATTCAAAAGTGAGAGTTATCGATTTTCCTGGAGTTTCGATGGAACTTTGTGGCGGTACTCACGTGCATAATACTGCTGAAATTGGCGCGTTTAAAATTATCTCGGAAACTGGTATTTCTTCTGGTGTAAGACGTATTGAAGCGGTAGCTGGTGCAGCTATTTTAGATTACCTAGAACTACGGGATAAAGTGGTTAAAGAATTAAGTGACAAATTTAAAGTAAAACCCGAAGAAGTCAGCGAAAGAGTCAACAGTTTACAAGCAGAATTAAAAGCAACTCAAAAAGAATTAGAAGCGGTAAAACAAGAACTTGCTCTTGCTAAATCTGACGGTTTATTATCCCAAGCCGAAACCGTAGGGGAATACAAAATATTAATAGCAAATATGGGTGAAATGGATGCTAAATCCTTACAATCTGCTGCGGAAAGATTGCAACAAAAATTAGGAGAATCTGCCGTAGTGATTGCTTCAATTCCTTCTGAAGGAAAAGTAAGTTTAGTAGCTGCTTTTAGTTCCAAAGTAATTAAAGAAAAGAAACTTCAAGCAGGTAAATTCATCGGTGGTATTGCCAAAATCTGCGGTGGTGGAGGCGGTGGCAGACCAAATCTAGCTCAAGCTGGTGGTAGAGATGGAAGTAAGTTAAATGAAGCTTTGGATACGGCAAAGCAACAATTAATTGATAGTTTGAGTTAAGTTTAATGGGTGGATCAATTCCCACCTTTTACTATTTATGACTATTTAAATAAATTATAAACTGCACTAATCTGTTCACCAGATTTTTCTTGAGCTTGTTTTTCGTGTCCATCTCTAATATAGAGTTTGTTTTTGTACCATGCTGGTTCATTACCTGCTTCAATCTTCATCATCAATACTGTGTAATTGCTATAACTTATGGGAGTTAAATTAGTATTGACTTGCGTTTTTAACCATTCTGGTAATTGAGAATTTCTGATTTTTCTACTAATAAAAAGAATATAATCATCCAAGCTGACTTCGTGTAGTTCAGCTTCTCTTTCTAAGCCCACAATTCCAAATGAACTAAATCTGGGAGCTTGAACATTATCTAAGGTTTCAACACGCTGCGTATCCTTTTCATTATCAGTAACTCCCAATAAAATTAAACCTTGTTTTCCTTTACCTAAATTTGCAATACTACAGTTTTATTCTTCTCGATCGCTTTTAAGTTTAGATTTAGAAATAATTTCAGCTAAAGGCACAGAAAGGGTAACAGTTGTACCTTGATTTTCTCCTGCACTGTGTAAGAAAATTTTGCCCCCCATTAGTTCAATTAAATTACGCGAAATTGCTAATCCCAAACCAGTTCCACCAAACTTTCTGGTAGTAGAACCATCTACCATAACAAAAGGACGGAATAGTTTATGTTGCTGACCAGGTTCTATGCCAATGCCCGTATCTTGAACTCGAATTACAACTTGTTGGTTAGTAGAATCTAAGGGTATAGATTTTAAAGTATCAAGATCGATGATCTGGCCATCGGGTTTAGTTTGAGAATTAATTTCTGGCATCTCAGAATAATCGTCAACTTCAAAAAACTCATTTTCTACATTGCTTTTTGGGTTGAATAAATATTGAGGGTTAAAATTATTATTTTGTTGATCTTTAATATCGATGGTAATTGCAATAGTGCCATAGTCGGTAAATTTGATGGCATTACTAATTAAATTAATTAATATTTGCTTTAATTTAGCTGGATCTGCATTAACATAAATTTCTTTATTCCAATTAGGAGTTTTTAGAGCGAGATTTTTTCTTTGAATTGAAGCCAAATGTAAATCAATTACTTCAGTAATAATTTTTTCTAAATCCACTTTTTCAATTGTTACTGAAAGTTTACCAGCTTCAATTTTGGAAATATCTAAAACATCATTAATAATTCCCAATAAATGAATCGCCGCATCATCCGCTTGCTGTAAAAATTCTTGTTCTTCTTCTTTACTATCACAATAACCGTCTTGAACAATGCGAATGCAGTTAATAATTCCGTTTAAGGGAGTCCTCAATTCATGAGAAGTCGTGGCTAAAAATTCACTCTTTAATTGATTGGCATTTTGCGCTTCTTTCCAAGCAGAAACAATTTCTTCTCCCCAAGCTCTCAGTCGGCTCACCATGTCATTGAGAGCCAAAGATAATTGATTAAATTCGCGAATCTTGAAATTTTCTGGCAGACGTTCACTTTTTAGGTGCAATTGTTCTTGTTTAAGAGAATAATCTCGAATTTGTTCTAAAGGACGAGCTAGTTCGCGAGATACATAGATGGTTGCTAAAGAGCTAGCGGCAATTAATCCCAAGGTCATCCCTACCAGAGCCTGACGAATATCTTTGAGGGGCAATAAAGCGGCATCTAAAGGACTAACAGCAAGAATGATCCATTTTTGTGTGCCATCGCTAGTTACGGGACTGGGAATGGCACTATATCCAGCTACTAATTCCACCCCATCTTTTTCTAAATAAAATAAGTGTAGAAAATTGGCTCGATTGGCGATCGCATTTCTGAGGATGCTATCCAATCTTTGAGCATCCGGCATCTGTTTGATGTTCCGCCCCACTCGCTGCACGAAAGGATGAGCCAGGATAAAGCCATTTTGATCGATCACGACGGGATAACCTTCTAAAGATCCAGGTTCGACTCTTTCTTGATCGAGAATAGCAGATTTAACACTCAAAGCATAACGTAATCTACCAGAGCGGTCGTAAACTGGCGCACTTAACCATAATTTGAGTTGTTTCTGAAAGGGATTTTCCCTGGTATTGTTAACGTCTGTTAGTACTGATAAGGAAGGTAGAAGTAATTTGACATTGATTTGTTCAGAAGTATTGAGTAATTCTTTTTTTTCTCTATGCCACCAAGTAGAATCTAATTTCACCGTTTCGCTACAAGTAGTAGCAGTAGTTTTATTGGTTTTTAAATCCGTTAATTGCACGCACAGAATATTGGTCGGCAAGATCTGGGCTAACTGGTTAATAAATTCTTGATGTAAAGAGGGGTCTGATTTTAAAACATCCGCATCACTGGCACTAGCTAAATTTGTCCGCAGTGCTTCTACTGACTGCTTGATAATTTCCCCTTTTCTCACTGCACTTTCAGTTAAATTTTGTCGGGCGGTTTCTAAAAAAGCCGATCTCGCCTTTCTATAGGTGACATAAACCCCCATCAACAAAATGGGGACGCTTACTAACAAAAGACGCGAAAGTAAGATTCGACGGAAAGATGATTGACCTAGTGCCATAGAATAGAGGTGAGGTTCGGCTCAACCTTAAATGTATCTCTACTGTACTTAATGATATCCACTGCAATGATATTTGCCAGCCCAAATATTTTGGAGAAATGGAAGATTTACCATGAATAATCGACCGAAAACAACTGTAGTCTTGGGGATGACTGCTGATGGCAAAATTGCCGACCAACAGCGATCGCCTGCTCGGTTTGGCAGCAGTGCCGATAAAATTCATTTAGAAACACAAGTTTCATTGGTAGATGGTGTTATTTTCGGTGCTAATACTTTACGAGCTTACGGTACTACTCTATCAGTTACCAATCCTCAATTGCTACAAGAACGTCAAGGGCGATCGCAACCATCCCAACCAGTGCAAATTGTAGTGTCGGCAACGGGAAACTTCGACTCTGAGTTACGTTTCTTTAAACAGCCAGTACCTCGCTGGTTATTAACTACTAATGTAGGTGCAAAAACTTGGTGGAATCGGACTGAATTTTCTAGAATTATAATTGCCCAACAAGACAAAAGTAAGGGACTGTCCCCCGAATTCGATTCGGAAGCTTATAAGCTCTGTAAAATTGATTGGATTAAAACTTTAGAGCAATTATATCAGTTGGGAGTAAAAAAGTTGGCTATCTTAGGTGGGGGAGAATTAGTAGCATCTTTATTGGCTTTTAATGTCATTGATGAACTTTGGTTGACAGTATGTCCGATTATCTTGGGTGGACGCAATTCTCCTACACCAGTTGAAGGTATTGGCTTAACTGAATCTCAAAGCCAAAAATTACAGCTACTAGAAGTCAAACAAATAGATTCAGAGGTATTTTTGCACTATTTGGTTGTTAATAGTTAAGGGAATTTGAACTCCACTTTTAGCGGACTCAAAAGCATTAATGAAATATTTTTATAGTATATTTTTAGACTTTCCTCCACAGAAAACCTGTAGAAGAAAGAATTACACGAAGTCATTGGATACCGCTCAGTTGTTTTACGGCGGAGTCTCTCTGACTGTCAGGCGATCGCGTACACGGCATTTTGAATTATCAATGTGCTATATATCGTCTGAGAAAACTTTCTAAAGATTCCATTTCTATCTCAAAAGTGGATTCTAAACGGGCAATTTCATCTGCGGTACAGAAAAATTCATGAGCCAATAAAGTTCTCAAAGTCCCTAAAGATTTTTGTAACTCAAGATTAATTAAACCAATTCCCGTGCGTAAACCATCAAATAACATTAAGGGAGGATTAATCACTATCGGTTCTCGATTAAATATGCGACTCATGATTTGGGGAATTTCTCCTCTTTGCAGAATCTCTGGGCCTCCTACTGCAAAAATCTGATTTTGCGCCGCGCTGGTGGTAGTTGAAGCGATCGCAATTTTGCCTAAATCGTCGGTACTAACAATAGAAGAGCGATTTTTGGGGTCGCCAATAGTAAAATAGATTCCCGTGTCTCTAAACCTTTCTGCTAGAGGAATAAGATTATTGGCAAATCCTGAAGGACGCAAGATGGTATAGTTCAAACCGCTAGCAATCAGATATTTTTCTACTTCTCTCTTGGCTTTAAAAGTAAGAGAATCTTCATAACCCCTGTCTACTCCCAAAACCGAGATCAAGACAAAATGTTCTACTTGCTCTTCCAAAGCGCGATCAATCAGTTCGATGTTGGCTCGATAATCTAAAGCTTGAGAGTTACTACCAGAACCATGGCTACTGATAATGTATTTTACTCCCCGACAAGCTTTAACAATATCTCGTTCTTCTTTTAGATCGCCGATAAAAATTTCTGCACCCCGATCTTCTAACTCTCCATAATCAGAAGATAAACGCACAAAAGCTCTAACTGCTCTATCTTGCTCTCTCAATTGTCGGACAATTCTGCGTCCTAAAGAGCCTGTAGCACCAGTGACTAAATACATCGCAATTACCTTATCGCTATCTCGGTGTCTTTATTTTATGATAAGAGGCTATTTTTTTTTAGAGTTTTACATGGTATACTTTACTAATATACCATATATATATTTTCAGTTCATGAACACTTCACTATATTTACCGAATGAGTTGGCGCAAAGACTAAATAAATATATCAATACACTGCCCAGAAAAACCTCAAAAAATCGAATTATTGCCCTAGCTTTAGAACAATTTTTAGACCGTCAAAACGCAGAAAATAGTTGGAGTCAAGCCGTTATAGATTGGCAAGGGGTTGAAGGATTTGAGCTAGAACGAGAAGAAGGTTTATTACCTCTAACCGAAGAGGTATTGTAAGTGTATTTGTTAGATACAACCACAGTTTCAGATTATCTTAGAGGAGATAAAAATGTTTTAGCTCGGCTCAAAGCTACTTCTCCTAAATTAATTGCAATTAGCAGCATTACTAAGTTTGAAATTGAATATGGACTGATTAAAAAACCCAGTTTAAGAAAAGTTTATACCGAGCAAATACAAGAAATATATGCTCAAACTAAAGATATTCAATTTGATAGTGAGGTTGCTACAATGGCTGCATTAATTAGGAACGAGTTAGTAAAAGCTGGTACTCCAATTGGCGTAGCAGACTTGTTCATTGCCGCAATAGCCAGACATCATAATTTGATAGTAGTAACTAGTAATATCAGGCATTTTGAGAAAATAAGTCATCTCAATTGGGAAGATTGGAAAACCACTTAATATCGATTTTTGCCCACAAACTAGTAGTTTATTAAGTTAATTATAATTAAAGATAGTAAGCTGTTTAAAGTATCACCAAACTTTACTAGCTCACTACCTCCCTTCAAAGTTTTGAATCCTGTTTTAGGCACGAATATGCTCGTAGATATTCATGTATTGTGAACCAGAATTATTCCAAGAATAATCGTATTCCATGCCTTGTTGCATCAGTTGTTCAAACTCTTTAGGATCTTGAGTATACAGAGCGATCGCCCTAGACATTGCCGATTCTAAGGCATGACTATCAGTTTGATAGAAAACATAACCATTGCGTTTTTCGGGGGAATGATTTTGGTCGTAATCGCGATCAAATACAGTACTTACTAGTCCACCCACACCCCGAACGATGGGAACTGTGCCATATTTTAAACCGATCAACTGAGTTAAACCACAGGGTTCGTAGTTACTAGGAACGACAATCATATCAGCACCAGCATAAATGAGGTGGGCTAATTCTTCATTAAAACCAATTTCTAAATGTACGTCAGGATTATCGTTTAAGAAATGTTTTTCATGCCAGAACCAACTATTAATCGAGTTTTCCGTAGCCGAACCCAACATGACAAATTGCGCTCCATGATGGAGGGCATAATAAATAGAATGATGGACTAAATGTACGCCTTTTTGTTGATCGAGGCGACCGATGTAGGCAATAATTGGTTTGTCATTATCTTGTAAGAGGAGTCTTTCCCGCAGGGCTTGTTTGTTTTTCGCTTTGTCGCTTAAAGTATCGATGTTGTATTGGTAGGGAATAAACTTATCGATTTTTGGGTTCCAAATCTCGTAATCTACACCATTGAGGATACCACTAAATTTTTTTTGATGAATTTCTAAAGTGTGTCCCAAACCATAACTGACATCAGAAAAACGAGCTTCCCAAGCATGGTGGGGAGAAACTGTATTGACATAATTGGAATAGACAATTCCCCCTTTCATAAAGTTGAGAGCAAAAGGATTAAAATTATCTCTCAGGCGATCGTATTGGAAGTAATAGGCTTCGTTATTTAAACCAGTTCCCCACAGAGCATCTGCCCCCCCCATTCCTTGATGTTTAAAGTTGTGAATGGTGTAACATACCCGTTGACTGCCCAAGCCATGATATTGGTACATCTCATATAGCATGACGGGGATTAAGCCGGTTTGCCAGTCGTGACAGTGAATGATATCGGGGCGTTTGTTGCTGACTAGTAAGAACTCTAAAGCAGCCTTACTAAAAAAGGCAAACCGCATATAATCTTCAAACCCACCATAATAATATCCTCGATTGAAAAAGTTATCTTCTGAATGGGGTTGAATAAAAAAGCATAGCCTTCCGTGTACCCAACCACAATAAACCGAACAGTGAATTACACCACCATACCAAGGCACCATGAGATCGCGGTAGGCATCGTGAAGACCCCAAATTTGGTCGTAGCGCATACAATCGTACATGGGGAGAATAATTTCTACACAATTTCCCCGAACTTCTAGTTCTCTGCTAAGTCCGTAAACTACATCTCCTAATCCTCCCGCTTTAATTACAGGAGCGCACTCGGAAGCTATCTGTACGATGTACATAAGTTTGTTGTCCTCGTTTAATAAAACTTAACTTTATGTTATTTTGTTTAAAATTTTAAGCCAGAAAAAATATATATATAGGTAAAGTAAGCAAAAAAGATAAAAATATTTAGAAATTTAATCTTTTTCCTAAAATTGATAAGCAAACTGATATTTTAAAACTACTTTTACCTTTCAGCTTTTACTTCTTGAAATAAATTTGCTTATTTGTCAGTTGCCCTAAACAGTATTCAAAAGAACAAAATATTTAAAGTAAATCGGTAAAGTATACCGTATACAAAAATGAATGACTAATCAAAAATGAATACGGAAGAAGAAGCATTAGAAACACGGGGGGTGAGGACAGTACCGACAAGGAGTGGCTGGCAAGCTGCGATCGCCAATTATTTTCAGTTTGATTATTATAAAACCAACTTTCGCACCGAAATTTTAGCCGGAGTTACTACCTTTATGACTATGGCATATATCCTGGTAGTTAACCCGTTAATTTTATCCGATGCAATATTTTTAAACGAACCGCAAGATTTATTTACTGAATTAGTTGTGGCAACGGCAGTTTCGGCGGGTGTGGGAACATTGATTATGGCATTAGTAGCTAAATATCCCTTTGCTCTTGCCCCTGGCATGGGAATTAATGCCTTTTTTGCCTATTCTGTGGTGTTAGGTTTAAATATCGATTGGCGATTGGCACTGGCTTGTGTCTTTGTGGAAGGATTGGTATTTATTGCCTTAACCGTTACCGATATTCGCCGTCATTTAATTACTGCTGTTCCTAATACTATTAAAATAGCTACTACTGTGGGCATTGGCTTGTTTCTCGCTTACATCGGTTTGGGTGGGGCGACAGAAACTGGTGGTGCAGGATTGGTTATTGCCGATGAAGTTACTAAAACTGCTTTCGGTACATTTCGACAACCCCAAACCATTATGGCAGTAGTGGGTATTTTTCTCACTGCTTTCTTGATGATTCGACGGATCAAAGGAGCGTTACTGTGGGGGATTTTAGGTACAGCCTTGTTAGGTTGGGTATTTAATATTGCTACTGCACCTCAAGGCATTGCAACCATACCTGCTTTTCCTAAAGATATCTTTGGAGTAGCAATTACAAGTTTAGGTGGTTTAAATGCAAGTAATATTGTTGATTTTATTGCGGTACTGTTGGTATTTCTGTTTGTAGATATGTTCGATACCATCGGTACGCTATCGGGAGTGGGTACCCAAGCGGGTTATATTGATGCCAATGGCGAATTACCCAGAGCAAATCAAGCTCTTTCTGCCGACGCGATCGCAACTACTACTGGGGCAATTTTTGGTACATCTAGCGTCACTACCTTCGTAGAATCGGCTGCCGGTGTAGCCGAAGGAGGCAGAACTGGTTTTACCTCTGTAATTGTAGCAGTTTTATTTTTTATCTCCTTAATCTTTACCCCGATTTTTGAAGCAATTCCCGCTTTTGCCACTGCACCTGCTTTAACTATTGTCGGGGTGTTGATGATGATGAGTATCGTCAATATTCATTGGCAAGATTTAACCGAAGCGATTCCTGCTTTTTTAACTATCTTTTTTATTCCTTTGGGATTTTCTATTGCAGCAGGTTTATCGGCTGGTTTGATCGCTTATCCCGTGTTGAAAACTTTTAAAGGGCAAGCAAGTGAGGTACCTATAGTTACCTGGATTTTGGCAGCAATTTTTGTAATTAGATTTGTCTTTATGACGCTACGTTTTGGTTGAAATCATAAACTAAGCTATTTTTGGAGTCAAAAGAGATAAATTAACTCCAGGGTGATAATTATTTTAATCTTGGTTACATAGTTTTTTTCTTTGGTTCTTTAAGCTATAAATTTGGTGATCAACAATTAATACTCCTAATGTCTCTATCTATTATTCGCGGTTCTTTTTTAGACTTTGTAAACGACCCTTTTTATCACTCCCAATCTGAGAGCGTTCGCTATCTTTCCGATGGATTATTAGTGATAGAAAATGGCAAAATTATAGCTTTTGGCGATTATGAAAATTTAAAAGAACAATATATCGACGCAGAAATTATTACTTATGAAGATAAACTAATTACCCCAGGTTTAATCGATCTCCACGTTCACTATCCCCAAAGCGAAATGATTGCAGCTTATGGAGAACAACTATTAGAATGGCTGGAGAAATATACTTTTCCCACTGAAGCTAAGTTTAAAGATAAGGAATATGCCCGCAAGATTGCTTCCTTTTTTCTCGACGAATTATTACGCAACGGCACCACTACCGCAGTAGTGTTAACTACCATCTTTCCTCAGTCAGTAGAGGTTTTGTTTACCGAAGCACAACGTCGAGGTATGCGAATTATTGCCGGGCAAATGTTAATGACTCGTAATGCACCAGATTTTTTACTCAATGATGCCCATACTGCTTATGCCCAAACTCGCGAACAAATTCAACAGTGGCATGGGTTAGATCGCTTGTTGTATGCTATTACTCCCCGTTTTGCTATTACTTCGACTCCAGAAGAATTATCCCTCGCAGGTAAGTTAAAAGAAGAATTTTCTGATGTATACGTGCATACTCACTTAGCAGAAAATCTCCAGGAAGTGCAGTTTACAGCCGAACTTTTTCCCGAAAGTACCGATTATCTCAATGTTTACGAAAGATTTGGTTTAGTGAGCGATCGCACTATTTTAGCTCATTGTATTCAATTAGATGATTCTGCTTTCACCAGATTATCTCATGCTGGTGCAGCGATCGCATTTTGTCCCACTTCTAATTTATTTTTAGGTAGTGGTTTGTTTAAACTAGATCGGGCAAAATCTAACGAAATCCCGATTAAAGTAGGATTGGCTACGGATGTCGGCGGAGGTACTAGCTTGTCACAACTGCACACCATGAGGGATGCTTATCAAATAATGCAGCTACAAAATAAGAGTCTCTCGATATTTGAGGCTTTTTATTTAGCAACTTTAGGGGCAGCTAAAGCACTTTCTTTAGAAGATGCAATCGGTAGTTTTGATGTAGCTAAAGAAGCAGATTTTGTAGTTTGGAATTTACAAGCAACACCATTGATGAAACTGCGTAACCCCGTCGCTAAATCGGAAAATCTGGAACAATTAGCTGAAAAAGCCTTTGCCATGATGATTTTGGGAGATGAACGGGCGGTGACGGCTACTTATGTGGCGGGAGTTGGGAGAGAATTTAAGTAATAAGTAATAATCACAGTTTGATAATCAATTTATAATCCTTTTCTCATCAATTAAAAACCGTTGGCAAAACTAAAATACAATTAAAATTATCGGCAACTGTCCAATAATCGAACAATAAGCTGAAAAATTCCTATGGAAGAAATTATCGAACTCAAGCAATCAATTATTCAGCATAACTGGGAAAGATCTTTAGAAATAATTGAAGAGTTAGAAGAAATGGGAAGACAAGACAAGATTAACAATTTACAAAGTTTTCTTGTAATTCTTCTCATCCATCTAATTAAAGTTCAAGTAGAAAAAAGAGTTACAGTTAGTTGGCGAAATTCTATTATTAATAGTCTTTTGGAAATCGAAAAACGTAATCACTTAGGCCAAAAATCTCACTATATTAAGCAAGGAGATTGGACAGATAGTTTTCAACAATCTTTGCCAAGAGCTTTAATTAAAGCTTCTCAAGAAGTTTTTGGAGGTATGGAATTAGACGAATTAATAGAATTAATCGACGAGCAAATGTTGCAAACACAAGCTTTAGAGCTTCTTAATAAAACATACAAGTTACAACCTTTACAAATATTTGATTTGGTGAAAAATAAGTTTCCGATTACTAAAATAAGCTAAATTCAGTCAAAAGTACAACGTAATTCAGGAAAAGCGCACCCAATTTTTTCTGGCTCGACTACTTCATTAATTGCAGCACACAACTTATACTGGAGCCGACTATGTTCACCTTGAGGCATTGATTTAGGGAAAATTTTTCCATTGATGTACTCTGAAGCCGGTTTAGTTTCTGGAAGTTTGAGAAACTGCTCTAAGGTTAGACGTTGTTTAACTGCTTTAGTCATCTGACATAAAAATATTTAAAACAGAATTCAACTATTTTATTGACTTAAAAAAGAGATTACGCAATGACTTTATAATAACCATAACACTGCTTAATTAGTTCCTCATGAGCATTGACACTCCTCTTGAGACGCAGTCAAATTACACCGTAACATTTGGCGTTCCATCATTGTGGGATGGTTTTAAATAACCCTCTTTTGTCATTCTAAGAGAGTTATGGTCAGAAAATCTTTTGTCGCGATCGCAATTTGCGAAAAACAATGACCTGGGAAAAACTCTGGAACAAAATTAAGTATTGGGATTGTTAGTTTTGGATAAGCTCAGAAATAAAATCACCATTCAAAAACCTTAAGAAAAAGTTCCAAGTCATCCCGCAATGATGCAACGCCATTATTTCTACTTAACAGTTAATCCATGCTCAAAAAACTCTGTTTAATTATTTTGGGATTTTCTCTGACTTTATATATTGCTATCTGTTTATTATTACGTTGGCAACAAACCAGTTTGATTTTTTTTCCTCATAGGTTAATTAGATCGACTCCCCAGAAATATAATTTAGATTATCAAGATGTGTGGCTTAATGTAGATCAAGAAAAAATTCATGGTTGGTGGCTACCATCTTCAAAACAATCTGCACCAGTCTTATTATATTTTCATGGCAATGCTAGTAACAATGGGGATTTAATTGATCTCGCGGCTATTTTGCATGATTTAGGTGTATCTATATTATTAATTGATTATCGTGGTTATGGCAAAAGTAGTCCGACTTTTCCTAATGAATCTAGGGTATATCAAGATGCTTTAGCTGCCTGGCAATATTTAACTAAAAATTGTCAAATAAAACCTCAAAATATCTTTGTTTATGGACATTCTCTAGGAGGAGCGATCGCTGTTGACTTGGCTACCAAGCATCCTGAAATGGCGGGAATAATCATTGAAGGAACTTTTACGTCCATCAAAGATGTGGCAAGTTTAGACAAGTTTTTACAAATTTTTCCTTTGAATTTAATTCTGACTCAGCATTTTGATACTATTACTAAGATACAGTCTTTACAAACTCCTTTATTGATATTGCACGGTAAAAAAGACGAAATTATTCCTATTTCTATGGCAAAAAAATTATTTACTGCTGCACCAAAACCTAAACAACTAGTAATTATTCCTCATGCCAGACACAACGATTTACCTCAAGTTGGTAATGAACAATATTTTTGGAGTTTAAAACAGTTTATTCAATCAAATTATGCCAATGAAAGTAATAGAAACTCAAGATGCCAAATCATGTAAAAAATACCAAAGAACTACTAATTTTTTTTAGGGCAAAGCATGAAAATATGTACCATATTGTAGCCCAGGAAAAAAGTAATTTAATTCAATAAATACCACCGCAACAATCACGATAGTAAGAGTAGCCACTATGGGCGCACTGGTTAAATATTTAATGAGATATTGCATGGTTATTCTGATTAAAATGGATACAAATTAAATTATCGAGGAGAAACAGAAATTTCATTATCTTGAGCAGTTAATTCACCACTCAGCAATTCTTTTACTGCTAGTATTGGCCAGAGCAAACCTTTGATTAAAGATGGGATTGCTACAGAAAAATTAATAAATATTTCTGATTCTTCGGGGGCTTTTTGTTCATTAATTACTTGTAAGTAAGCACGACCAGACCAACCAATAAAACCTGCGATATAGAAAAAAATGCTAAAAGCGATCGCAATATCAACGGTATTTTTGAAACTAATAACCAAATGAGGCAAGCCATCTTTGCCGCAGGATAAATATTCCGAGTAAGCGCGGTCTGGTTCGTTAAAGTAATAGTTATTAGGATAACTAGCAACTCTTTCCATATAAGCAGGAGAGTCTTTACATTTTACTAAAAAGTCATCTGCTGAAGCATTGGGTGCAGCAGCAAACCAAAGAACCATTGCTAAAATTAAAGCGAATATTTTTATCTTCATTTTTTTTGCTATTAATAATTGAATTTGATTTTTAAACTTCTTCTTCTACTCCTTCTTTTTCTATCCAAAGAAATAAGAGCGCGAATACAGGAAAAGGAAGAATATATGTAATCAAAGGAATAAAAATCCAAGGCAACCAAGAAACAGCATAAGAACCTGTCATTTGTGTCATGTCGGCCATAATAATCCTCTTTATTGTTGACTTTTAACTTTTGTACGGGTGAACGGCCGTTCGCCCCTACGACTTTTGACTTTTAACTTTTGAATGCGTACTATCCCCAGAACCAGGGAACTATCTGCTGGCTAACATTTACCGCACCTCGTAAAATTGCATCTAAATCGTCAAAATTTTCCAGCAAAGCATAAGCAAATACTGCACCCCCCATTGCACCTAAAAAGATGCCACCTCCCAATTGAAACCAGTCGTCTTTTTTTCTCAAAGGTCTCAGAGCGTCTTGAGAATTAGAATTATACGTACCTTTAGGATCTCCTTGAAAAGTAGCAAGAGCAAAAATCGAAATACCTAAAACTGCCGAAGCAGTAATATAAATAGCGGTAATAACTCCACTTAAATTAGCTCCGTGAGTAGTTTCTCTTAAAGGGCCAAATACAATTTCAGGCCCAACCAAAAAGTAACCATGAGCCATACCAATTTCCAAACCACGCATAAAAGGATTCAATCCTTCGCGATAGGCTGGCAAATTGCGAATATAGAGTCTAACTAAGTCCGAATCATTGATGGGAGTAGAAAGATTACCCCACCAAGGATCGTTTTTGTAGGGTTTAATCAATTCTTCATCAGCATAGGCTTGAGAAAAATTAGGGGTTGTTGTTCGAGTCATTTTTTTGTATTAGTTGTTTGTAATTAGGGGCAGGAAACCCGATCTTATTGCCCTGTTTTAGATCGGGTATTGTCTATTTTGGGAGAGGATAACCCCCCAAACTTGAGTAACAGCTATCAGCTATTTGGTTCGTTGGTGCTAACCAAATTTGCTGGCTGTTGAAGCAATGACAAATGCTCCATAGGTGGCAATATAACCCACTGCAAAATGGGTTAATCCTACTAAGCGCGCTTGCACAATGGATAGAGCTACTGGTTTATCTTTGGGATAACCAAAAGATAATGGTGTGTGTTCGTGCGCCCACATTAGGGTTTCGATTAGCTCTTGCCAGTACCCTCGCCAAGTAATTAAGAACATAAAGCTAACAGCCCAAGCTAAGTGTCCGAAGAGGAATATCCAAGCCCAGATGGCTAAATTATTTGTGCCGTAAGGATTATAGCCATTGATTAACTGCGCAGAATTAGCCCAAAGATAGTCTCTAAACCATCCCATCAAATAAGTAGAACCTTCATTGAATTGAGCCACATTATTCTGCCAAATTGCCAGATGTTTCCAGTGCCAATAGAAAGTAATCCAACCTAAAGTATTAAGCATCCAGAAAGTAGCCAGATAGAATGAATCCCAAGCAGAGATATCACAAGTACCTCCTCGTCCAGGGCCATCACAAGGGAAGGCATAGCCAAAGTCTTTTTTGTCGGGCATTAGTTTCGAGCCACGGGCATCTAATGCACCTTTGACTAAGATTAAAGTGGTAACATGAAGACCCAGAGCGATCGCATGATGGACTAAGAAGTCTCCTGGCCCAATAGTTAAAAATAGGGAGTTAGTACCACTGTTAATTGCTTCTAGCCAACCAGGTAGCCAAACGTTGCCATGATTAGGCCAAGCTGTAGAGGCAATACTATCGGGATTAGAAAGTAAGGTACTGATGCCATATAGGGCTTTACCATGAACTGCCTGAATCCATTGAGCGAATACGGGTTCAACTAAAATTTGTTTTTCGGCTGCACCAAAAGCTACTTCGACATCGTTGTGGACGTATAAGGCAAGAGTGTGAAAACCAAGAAACAAAGATACCCAACTGAGGTGAGAGATAATCGCCTCTTTGTGGTCTAGCACTCTGGCTAAGACATTATCCCGATTCAATTCTGGGTCGTAATCTCTAACCAAAAAGATTGCTCCGTGAGCAAATGCACCAACCATCAAAAAACCAGCAATATACTGATGATGAGTATAAAGTGCTGCCATCGTGGTGTAATCTCTGGCAATAAAAGCGTAGGGAGGCATGGAATACATATGCTGTGCTACTAAAGAAGTTACTACTCCCAAGCAAGCTAGATGCCATCCCAACTGAAAATGCAAAGAATTATTGTAGGTGTCGTAAATCCCTTTGTGTCCCCGACCAGTTCTGGGGGCAATAAAGAAACCATCCCAACCGGGTCCGGCTAAAGCCTCAGTCATTTCTTTGATATTGTGACCGATACCGAAGTTAGTACGGTACATATGACCTGCTATGATGAAGATTACGGCGATCGCCAGATGGTGATGTGCCATATCTGTCAGCCATAAAGACTCGGTTTGGGGATGGAAGCCACCCAAAAAAGTTAAAATTGCCGTTCCAGCACCTTGGGATGTGCCAAATACATGACTTGCTGTATCAGGGTTTTGGGCATAAACACCCCAGTTCCCCGTAAAGAAAGCTCCTAAACCTGCGGGATGAGGAGGTACGGTTAAAAAGTTATTCCAGCCGACGTGCTGTCCGCGAGATTCAGGAATTGCCACATGAATTAAGTGACCAGCCCAAGCTAAGGAACTAACCCCAAATAAACCAGCTAGATGATGATTGAGCCGAGACTCGGCATTTTTAAACCAAGCCAAACTGGGACGGAATTTAGGCTGTAGGTGCAACCAGCCAGCAAACAACATTACCGATGCTAGCAGGAGTAGAAATATCGACCCCATGTATAGCTCGTTATTAGTTCTCATGCCAATGGTATACCACCAGTGATAGACCCCAGAATAAGCAATATTTACGGGATTAGTAGCCCCTGCTTGAGTAAAGGATTCAATTGCCCCTGGTCCAAATTGCGGATCCCAGATTGCATGAGCAATGGGGGGAATTCTCAACGGGTCTTGAATCCACTGTTCAAAGTTACCCTGCCAAGCTACATGAAATAATAGACCCGATGTCCATAAGAAAATAATCGCTAGATGACCGAAGTGAGAGGCAAAAATCTTTTGATAGAGATTCTCCTCCGTCATGCCATCGTGAAGCTCAAAATCGTGTGCCGTCGCAATCCCGTACCAAATACGCCTGGTAGTCGGGTCTTGAGCAAGGTCTTGGCTAAATTTTGGGAATTTTGTCGCCATAATTCTTAGTTGTTAGTTATTAAATTATCCAATTGCTGCCATACGTGCTAAAAAGAAAGCCCAGGTGGTTACAATACCTCCTAATAGATAGTGAGCTACTCCTACAGCCCGACCGTGAGTAATACTGAGAGCGCGGGGTTGCACGGCGATCGCAATTTTGAGTTTGTTGTGCGCCCAAACAATGGATTCGATCAGTTCTTGCCAGTAACCACGACCGCTAAATAAGAACATTAAACTAAAGCCAAAGACAAAATGTCCTGCTAGAAACATCAAACCATAAGCTGAAAGTGCGCTGTTATAAGAGGTAATTACTTGAGATGCTTGGGCCCATAAAAAGTCTCGTAGCCAGCCGTTAATCGTAATCGAGCCAGCTGCAAAATTACCCGCCGTAAGATGATTGATAGTTCCGTCTGTTCCTACTGTTCCCCAGACATCAGACTGCATCTTCCAGAAAAAGTGGAAAATAACCATCGACAGGGCGTTATACATCCAAAATAGTCCTAAAAAGACATGATCCCATGCCGATACCTGACAAGTACCACCCCGACCAGGACCATCACAGGGGAAACGGAAACCCAACTCTGATTTATCAGGAATCAGACGGGAATTGCGAGCATACAATACACCTTTAAGCAAAATCAAAACAGTAACGTGGATGGTAAAAGCATGGATGTGATGAATTAAAAAATCTGCCGTTCCCAGTTGAATGGGCATCATTGCTACTTTATCGCCGATAGCCAGGACTCCTCCGCCAAAAGCGTAGCTAACAGGTTCATTTAATATCGGAGCAGTCGAACCTGGTGCTAGAGCATGGAAGTTTTGAATCCATTGAGCAAAAATTGGCTGTAGGGGAATTCCCGTATCAGAAAACATATCTTGGGGACGACCAAAAGCCCGCATGGTGTCGTTGTGAATATATAGTCCAAAACTGTGGAAACCCAAGAAAATACATACCCAGGTCAGGTGAGAAATAATTGCATCTCGGTGACGTAAGACACGATCAAGATTATTATTAACGTGCATGGCTGGATTATAGTCCCGCACCATATAAATAGCAGCATGGGCAGCAGCACCGACGATTAAAAAGCCTCCAATCCAAACATGATGAGTAAATAAGGAAAGAGTAGTAGCATAATCTGTCGCCAGATAAGGATAGGGAGGCATGGCATACATATGATGTGCCACTAAAATACTTAATGAACCCATCCAAGCTAAGTTCCAAGACAGTTGAGCGTGCCAAGAGGTGGTAAAAACTTCATACATCCCTTTGTGACCAGTGCCAGTAAAAGGACCTTTGTGAGCTTCCAGAATCTCTTTCATGCTATGACCGATACCCCAATTGGTACGGTACATATGACCAGCGATAATCAAAATTACTGCCAGTGCTAAGTGATGATGGGCAGTATCGGAAAGCCACAGACCTCCTGTAACTGGATTCAAACCGCCTTTAAAAGTCAAGAAGTCTGAATAAACTCCCCAATTTAGAGTAAAGAAGGGTCTTAAACCCAAAGCAAAACTAGGATATAGCTCTGCCATCTTAGTTGCATCTAAGAATTCATGGGGTAAGGGAATTTCACTAGGAGCAACGCCTGCATCTAAGAGCTTATTAATTGGTAATGCCACATGGATCTGATGCCCCGCCCAACCTAATGAACCTAGACCTAGCAATCCTGCTAAATGATGATTCATCGCCGACTCGACATTCTGAAACCATTCTAGCTTCGGGGCGCGGACGTGATAGTGAAACCAGCCAGCAAAAAGCATCAGAGCCGCCATTACTAACCCACCGATCGCGGTACAATAAAGCTGAAACTCATTAGTAATACCAGAAGCTCGCCATAGTTGAAATAAACCAGAGGTTATTTGAATACCATGAAATCCACCACCCACATCGGCATTGAGAATATCTTGACCGAAAATGGGCCATACTACCTGTGCGCTGGGTTTAATACTTGTTGGTTCTGCTAACCAAGCTGTGTAGTTAGAAAACTTGGCCCCGTGAAAGTACATTCCACTTAGCCAAACAAATACTACTGCTAGGTGTCCAAAATGAGCCGAAAATATCTTGCGAGAAATATCTTCGAGGTCGTTGGTATGAGTGTCAAAATCATGAGCATTGGCGTGTAGATTCCAAATCCAGGTAGTACTTTTCGGACCTCTGGCTAGAGTACGGTCGAAATGTCCTGGTTTTGACCACTTCTCAAAAGAAGTAGCTACAGGATTGTTATCTACGACAATTTTGACCTTTTGCTCTGATTCTGAAGGACTAATTGTCATCTCGTGTTCTCCTTCAATAAGTTATGAGTCATTTATCATTGGTTATTAGTCATTTGACTTGGGATAAATTACCAACGACATTCAGAAATCTAGTTTTATCCGTGTCTGCTAAAGTGTGACGTCCCTCTCGCCAGACCTAATTTATCAGCAATTGCTGTCTTGCAGAATCAGGAATGAACAATACCAATTCTCTAAATCAAGGTTACACATGGCATCCCTAATTCCACCGCCCTTCGGGCTAAGTAATAAGTAATAAGTATTAGCCCGAAATTGGTATAAAGCCTCGTCTTTAAAGACGAATAGAAACAAATCACAACTCAATACCTGAATCCCCTGACTTCAGGTAGAGGTATTACTCATTACTCGTGAACTTGTTCAGTCAGCTTATCTCTTGCTAAAACTGAATTAATATCTTGGGGATGCACTAAATCTATCTGGTGCAATTTCATAATCAAAAATTCCTTACTAAAAGGGCAAATCCCGATTATCGCTGCGGTTTCCGAGGCCAGAGGCGATGAATCGACTTCAATAGAGATCAAACAAAAATTTTGTTCGATTACCTAAAATTGCTCTGAAATCAAAATATTTGTATGGTGGTTCTTCCCAGTCTCAGGACACCAGGTTTAAACACTTCGCGTGCTTTCTAAGAATGATAGTGAAAAAAGACCGAGTTGCCTTGATGGCAATAATTTTAGACTAGTCTATTTAAACTTATACCAGAATACCACGATTGATTGCGTCAGGTTACTCTTATTTTTTACAAAACTTTAGAAGCAAATGTTCTCAATCATAGAAAAGAAAGTAGAAAAAAGAATACAGGCGATCGCCCCAGGTTACAATAACGCCAAAAACCATCATTTTCCTCTCTGTCAAGAGTAAATATTTGTAAAATATTAAATATTAGCGCAATTTTTTTGTGTAGTAATAAAAATAATATCAATTTTTAAAAATTAGTTAATCATTAGTTTTTCGAGATTTAATTTTATTACCTGAATGTCAATTGATCGGTTTTTTGAGTAGCAGATAAATGAAGATATTATTAGTTGAAGATGATGAATTAATTGCTCAAACTTTAGAAAATATTCTGCAAAATTGCCATTATGTTGTTGATCGCGCTGCCGAAGGACAAATGGGTTGGGAATTTGTCGAGGCCTATGATTACGATTTAATTTTACTGGATATTATTTTACCTAAATTAAATGGTATTGAGTTCTGTAAAAAATTGCGCGATGTGGGAAATCAGACTCCTGTCCTGTTGTTAACTAGTCAAAATTCTAGTAATAAAAAAGTAATTGGTCTAGATGCAGGAGCAGATGATTATGTAGTTAAACCATTTGAAATTTCTGAATTACTAGCCCGTATTCGAGTTTTATTGCGTCGTAGAAATTCTCTCTCTTCGCCGATTTTAAAATGGGAAAAATTACAGCTAAATTCTAGTACGCATGAAGTTACCTATAACGAAAAAATATTAACTTTAACTCCCAAAGAATATCGTTTACTAGAACTTTTTTTAGAAAGTGGCGATCGCGTTTTAACCCGCGACAATATTTTAGACCGCCTGTGGGATGTAGAACATACACCTAATGATAATACCGTGTGCGCTCATATCAAAGATTTACGACGTAAACTCAAACAAGCAGGAGCTAATGCTGATTGGATAGAAACTGTTTATGGGGTTGGTTATCGTCTTAAACCAGTGAATAGGTTACCAGAAAAAAAGCAGGAAAAACCAGCAAGAAACAGTCAGAGCAAGAAGGAAAAATTGTTGCAAAAACAAACCAAAGAAGCATTAACAAATGTTTGGCATAAGTTTGAAGAAATGCATCGTAACCGCCTGAAAATTCTGGAACAGACAGCTATTGCTTGGCAGCAGCAGACATTAGAAGAACAACTGTTACAACAAGCACAATATACTGCTCATAAATTAGCAGGAGGACTGGGAGTATTCGGTTTTACTCAGGCCTCAGAATTGGCAATGGAGATGGAAGAATTATTAACAATTCAATCAACTTCAGAAAGAGAACGAGCTAGACTTTTTTCTCGGCTATTAGTAACTTTAAAAGATTCTTTGCAACCTAATTTAAAGTCAGATCTAATCTCAAAAAAACAACATATACCAATAATATTAGCAGTAGACAATCAACCTGAATTGGTGGAAAAAATTATCACAGAAATAACTACTGTTAACATGATATTCAAGTTAATCAATAAACCTGAAGCCATTAAACAAACTTTAGTTAAAACTGAGATTGATGTGATTATCTGGACATTTTCTTTAAATGATTGCATCACAAAAATATTAAATAATTTTTCTCGTATTATTGGCGAACAATTACCTTTACCAGTAATTTTATTTACTGATACTAACAATCAAAGCGATCGCCTGAAACTAGCTTGCCTTAACAGTGGTATATTACTACAACCAGCATCACTAAACATCAACACCATAAAAGCGATCGTTAAAACCTTACAACAAGCTCGAAATAAAATTGCGAAAGTTTTAGTAGTGGATGATGATCCGCAGATTTTAGCAGCAATACAAAATCTACTCGATCTGTCCAATCTTGAATTGACACTGTTAGACAATCCATTAGACTTTTGGCAGACAATCACAGAATTAGAGCCAGATTTACTAATTTTAGATGTTGCCATGCCTCACTTTACAGGCATCGAACTCTGTCAGTTATTACGAAGTGACCATCGTTGGCAAGATTTACCCATCTTGTTTTTAACAGTTCACAATAACCTGAACACCTTACAGCAAATTCTCAGTGTAGGGGGAAACGACTGTATCAGCAAAACCCAAACCCAATTGGAATTAATCCCCAAAATCTTCAATCATCTCCACCGCAAACAAATACTAATAACTAATAACTAATAACTAATAACTAATAACTAATGACTAATTCCCTAGAAATGATGTTGCATCGTACCATCGATCGCATCCGTCAATCTTTAGAGTTATCCGTAATTCTTTCAGGTGCTACTGCTGAAGTACGGTCTTTTTTAGCCATAGATCGAGTTAAAATTTATCAATTTGAACCAGATGGTAGTGGCAAAGTAGTAGCCGAATCAGTCTGCAAACAAAAATTACCATCTTTATTAAATCAACATTTTCCTGCTGAAGATATTCCGCCAGAAATTCGTCAACTTTATATTCAAGAACGTCAAAGAACTATTGTTAATGTTGCTGCCAGACAAATTGGCTTGAGTGCTTTAATCAAAGATAATAATGGCGACTATATTCAATTTCGCCCTGTCGATCCCTGTCATGCCGAATATTTAACCGCTATGGGAGTACAATTTTCTTTAGTAATTCCCATTATGGATAACGAATATTTATGGGGATTATTAGTAGCTCATCATAGTTCCCCTCGCATCGTCACCGAACGAGAATTAGAAGTAGTTCAGCTAATTGTCGATCAAACCTCAATTGCGATCGCTCAATCTAATTTATTAGAATCTACCCGCGCTCAAGCCAAGCAGGAGGCATCCATTAACCGCGTCGGTAGATTTTTACATTCGATGACCGAAATGCAGCTACAACAGGCATTAAAACACACTGTTTTAACCTTACAGGGGTCTGGGGGTAGAGTTTATATTGCTCCTAAGAATTCTGAATCAAAATCTCAATTATTTGTTTCTGGAGAACAACCTTTATGGTTAACCAATGGTCAAACTTCGATTCCTTTAGAAAAACATCCTAGCTGGCAGACATGGCTAGCTAATACCCTGCAAGTCAATCAGACAAGTTTGCCTTGGGCGATCGCTCAATTCGATACCAATTTATCAGCTTCAGATTGGGAGAGCGCATTTAAACCCACCAAAATTAAAAGTATTTTGATCATTCAGTTAGAATATCGCCAAAAGACTCTGGGTTATCTCAGTATTTTCCGTCAGGGAATGGATATTGAAACTATTTGGGCAAAACGTCCCGATATTGACGACTCCCGTAATCAGTTTCCCCGTCAATCCTTTGAAATTTGGCGCGAACTAAAACAAGATAAAGCACGTCCCTGGACAAATAACGAAATTGAATTGGCTCAAACTCTGGGCAATCATTTTGCGATCGCCATTTATCAACATCAACTGTATCAACAGATTCGTACTCTCAATGCTTCTTTAGAATGTCGGGTACAAGAGCGTACAGCACAGTTACAACAAACCAATCAGCAATTAGTTCAAGAAATAAGCGATCGTCTTAAAACCAGAGCATCTTTAGAAAGACTGAGTCATCAGAACGAATTAATTTTAAATTCGGCTGGAGAAGGCATTTATGGACTCAATCTCGAAGGAATAACCACCTTTGTCAACCCCGCCGCCGCCGAAATGTTGGGATATCGAGTCGAGGAATTACAAAATCAGTTAATGTACCAAATGGTTAATCACTCGACAGCAGAAGGAATAGTTTACTCTTGGTCAGACAATCCAATTTATCAAACCATACAAACAGGCAAAATACAACACATAACTAATGAAATATTTTACCGCCAAGATAAGTCTAGTTTTCCCGTAGAATATGTTAGTACCCCCATCAAAGAACAAGAGCAAATTGTTGGCGCAGTAGTAATTTTTAAAGATATTACCGAACGACAGATTATCGATCGCATGAAAGATGAATTTGTTTCAGTAGTCAGTCATGAACTAAGAACCCCTTTAACTTCAATTCGTAGTGCTATTGGCTTACTCTCTAGTGGTCGTTTAGACCCCAAGTCCGATAAAAGTCAACGTTTACTAGAAATTGCCCTAGATAATTCTAATCGTCTGGTACGTTTGATTAATGACATTCTCGACTTAGAGCGAATTAAATCCGGTAGCGTAACCATGATCAAAGAGTCTTATGACACTGCCACTTTGATGAGGGAAGCTGTAGAAGTCGTGCAGAGTATGGCAGATAAAGCCAAAATAACTATATCTGTACAACCACTATCGGTTCAAATCTGGATTGATCGTGATCGCATTATTCAAACTTTAACTAATTTACTCAGCAACGCGATTAAATTTTCACCACCCCAGACTACAGTTCATCTAGAAGCACTTCGGCAGGGAGATGATACCGTTTTATTTCAAGTTAAAGACTGCGGTAGGGGTATTCCTCCAGAACACCTAGAGACTATCTTTGATCGCTTTCAGCAAGTTGATGCTTCAGATTCACGCGATCGAGGTGGAACAGGTTTGGGATTGGCTATTTGTCGGAGTATTGTTCAGCAACATGGCGGTCAGATTTGGGTGGAAAGTACTTTGGGGCAAGGTAGTACGTTTTATTTCACTCTGCCAACTAATTAAGGATTAATCACCAATGACTAAAACAATCTTGCTAATTGATGACGATGATGATATTCGAGAAGCGACTCAAATTTGTCTGGAAATAACTGGTAACTGGTCAATTATCACCGCAAGTTCTGGAAGAGAAGGTTTAAGTAGGGCGATCGCTCTACAGCCCGATGTTATTCTCTTAGATGTGATGATGCCAGATCTTGATGGATTAGAAACTTTTAAACTGTTACAGGCTAATGTCGCCACTAAAAACATTCCCGTCATTTTGCTCACCGCTAAAGCCCAACCCGCAGAACAACGTCAGTTTACCCAGCTTAAAGTATCAGGAGTGATTACCAAACCCTACGATCCCTTTGAATTATCAAATTCCGTTGCTCAAATTTTAGGCATGATTCAATGATTAGATATCAGTTTCTAGTTTTTAGTTTTTAGTTTTTAGTTTCTGGTTTTTAGTTTCTACTTCATCATTTATCCTTTGATACTACTTCTGACTTCTGACTTTTGACTTCATCAATTATTCAAATTTATTGTTTAGGATACGAAGCAAAGCTTTAACGAGAGTTATAGTCGATGTGTATTCAGACTCGACGTATTTTACTAATTCATGCTGACAATGGAATAGCCGAAATGATGTTACTCTGTCTAGAGACTATTCCTGAGTGCGAAATTATCACAGTAAATTCTGGTATTGAAGGCATTGAGAAAGCATTTGAGGCTAATGCTATCTTAATCGATCTTGATGAGACAATGCCCGATTTGTGTTGGAGAGAAATCATCCAAAACTTAAAACAAAATCCCTTAACTAATTCTATTCCCCTAATTCTTTTAACAGCCATGCCTCAATCTCAAGAATTATTGACGTTTCAGCGCATGGGAGAAATCAGGGCGATCGTCAAAACCTTCGATCTACTGAACTTAGCTAGTCAGATATCCTGCTTGCTGAACTGGCATTGATTGAAGTTTAAGCAAAAGATATCGATCTTCTTCATAAGTTTTTCAGATTTTTAGTTTAATATCTTCTGCAAGAGAAAATTTAGTTGCCATTAAGTTTTAATTTTTCCAAGAGCAACCCCATCACTTCTGGCCTCGGAAACCGCAGCGATGGGGTCCTTGTTCCTACCCTTTTAGCAAGGAATCTTCAATCATTCTATCGCATTTACTAAAATTAAGACTCTCTAAAAGTTCCAGGAACAGCTTATGGAATTACTGCTGAATTAAAACTTTATCGAGTGGACAACTGATGATTACTTAATTTGCCATCACAAGTTGAAAACTAAACCATGACTACAACCATTCAACAACAAGAACAACTCAGTGTATGGGAGCGTTTTTGTCGCTGGGTTACTAGCACCGAAAATCGACTGTATATCGGTTGGTTTGGCGTGTTAATGATTCCTTTACTGTGTGTTTCCGTTTGTGTATTTACCATCGCCTTTATTGCTGCTCCCCCAGTGGACATCGATGGTATTCGCGAGCCTGTATCTGGCTCTTTACTCTACGGCAATAATATTATCACCGCCGCCGTAGTGCCTACATCTAATGCCGTAGGTTTGCACTTTTACCCCATTTGGGAAGCTGGCTCGATAGACGAATGGCTTTATAATGGCGGCCCATATCAAATGATTGCTTTCCACTATATTCCTGCTCTATGTTGCTATTTGGGCAGAGAATGGGAATTAAGCTATCGCTTGGGGATGCGTCCTTGGATTTGCGTCGCTTTTAGTGCGCCTTTAGCCGCCACTGTCTCAGTTTTTTTAATCTATCCCATTGGACAAGGAAGTTTTTCTGACGGTTTACCCATGGGCATTAGCGGTACATTTAACTTTATGTTTGTCTTCCAAGCCGAGCATAATATTTTGATGCACCCATTCCATATGTTAGGTGTCGCTGGCGTGTTTGGTGGTTCTTTCTTTGCAGCCATGCACGGTTCTTTGGTCACATCTTCCTTAATTAAAGAAACCAGTGACAGCGAGTCACAAAACCTTGGTTACAAATTCGGTCAAGAAGAAGAAACTTACAATATAGTCGCTGCTCATGGCTATTTCGGCCGCTTGATCTTTCAATATGCCAGTTTTCAAAACAGTCGTAACTTGCACTTTTTCTTAGCAGCTTGGCCCGTAGTTTGTATTTGGTTTACTGCCTTGGGGATCTGCGTCATGGCATTTAACCTCAATGGCTTTAACTTTAATCATTCAATTTTAGACTCTCAAGGTCGAGTACTCCCCAGTTGGGCAGACGTAATTAATCGTGCCAATTTGGGATTTGAAGTAATGCACGAGCGCAATGCTCATAACTTTCCTTTAGATTTAGCTTGTGGCGAAGCTATGCCTATAGCCGTCACCGCGCCAGTAATCAAAGGATGAAAGAACGAGTGTGGTGTAGCAACCTGAAAATAAATCGTTGTTAGTCATTAGAGACAAGAGACTTATGCGCAAAAATAATCTCAAGTCTTAAAAGTTAATAGTTTTTTGTCATTTGTCATTTGTCATTTGTCATTGGTTAAAAACATTACTACGTTAAGGGCTTATGCAAGAGGTCTAAGGCACACCTTGTCTGTACAGTCATTAGTAATTAATGACACCACAAATGACTAATGGCTAGACAATTTAAATTTCAGCTAAGGAGCGATCAAGATGATCCAGCGCGAGCAAATACTGTCATCATCGGCAAAATTAAATTCAGTGGCCGAGGGGAAAACACAATTAATAACCAAAGTCTTAGAAAAATCAGAACCTATCAGCAAATGGGAACAGTTTTGTCGGTGGGTGACGAGTACTAATAATCGCATTTATATCGGCTGGTTTGGCTTGTTAATGATTCCGACCATGCTTACTGCCAGTATTGTCTTTATCATTGCAATTGTAGCTGCACCACCCGTAAATTTAGATGGGGTAGGCGTGCCTATTGCTGGCTCGTTGCTGGATGGAAATAATCTGATTTCGGCCGCGGTAATTCCCACCTCAGCCGCGATCGGATTACATTTTTATCCAATTTGGGAAGCTGGATCTATAGATGAATGGCTTTACAATGGCGGCCCATACCAGCTAATCGTATTGCATTTTCTGATTGGGATTATTGCCTATCAAGATCGAGAATGGGAATTGAGCTACCGTTTGGGAATGCGTCCCTGGATTTCTCTGGCTTTTACTGCTCCTGTAGCGGCTGCGGTATCGGTGTTGATTATCTATCCCCTGGGACAAGGTGGATTTTCTGAAGGGATGCCTTTGGGAATTTCTGGCACGTTTTATTTTATGTTCCGCTTTCAAGCCGAGCATAATATTTTGATGAGTCCATTTCATCAGTTAGGCGTTATTGGAGTATTGGGTGGTGCTTTACTTTGTGCCGCTCATGGCTCAATTGTGACTTCTAGTCTAATTCGCCACAGCAGTCAAAATGAATCGATTAATCTTGGTTACAAACTGGGACAAAAAATACCGACCTATAACTTTAGTAAAGCTCAAAACTATCAACAAAGCTTATGGGGATTAAGTTTTGCCAATTCGCGATCGCTCCACTTTTTCTTAGCTGCTTTTCCTGTAGCGGGAATTTGGTCGGCAGCCATTGGTGTTGATATTGCTGCTTTTGACTTTGAAGGATTTAATCTGCAACAACCAACTTTATTTAGTCAGGGACAAGTCATTCCTACTTGGATGGATGTTATTTTTGATGCCAATTTAGGTTTGTCGGAAACCACCAAACAATCTAACACAGCACCTGTTTTTCCTGAATTGATAAATGGTTATTAATCATTGGTCATTGGTCACAAAAAACAAAGGACAAAAGACGAATAACAAAGGACAAAAATCTATGGAAACACCTTTTACCGATTTAACTATAAATATCACCGCTACGGCGGGGGATGATATTAATCCAGGAAGAGAAGGCAGAGATCAGGCTTCTACTGGATATGCTTGGTGGGCAGGAAATGCTCGTTTTATCAACCTTTCTGGCAGATTTCTCGGGGCGCACGTTGCCCATGCTGGATTGATTGCCTTTTGGGCGGGAGGAATGCTGCTTTATGAAGTAGCGCACTATGATCCAGATCTGCCGATGTTTAGACAGGGATGCCTGTTGATGCCTCACATTGCCACATTGGGTTTTGGAGTTGGTCATGGTGGAGAGGTCATCAGTCTATTTCCCTTTATGGCGATCGCGGTTTTGCATCTGATTGGTTCGGCTGTTTTAGGCATAGGAGGACTCTATCATTCTCTCCGTGGACCCAGCAAACTAGCTGGCTTTTATGATTTTGACTGGTCTGATAAGGACAAGATTACTGACATCTTAGGATATAACTTAATTGCTTTAGGCATCGGTGCATTACTTTTAGTTTGTAAAGCCATGTTTTGGGGTGGTATCTACGACACCTGGCTACCTGGAGGCGGAGATGTGCGTCTGGTAACAAATCCTACCCTCGACCCTAGAGTTATTTTTGGTTACTTTTTTAGTAGTCCTCTTGGGGGTAGTGGTTGGCTTGTAGGGGTTAATAACCTTGAAGATATTATTGGCGGTCATATTTGGATGGGGGGAATCTTAATCGCTGGTGGTATCTGGCATATTTTGACCGTTCCCTTTAAATGGACTGATAAAGTTTTTATCTGGTCGGGAGAAGCCTATCTGGCTCAAAGCTTGGGCAATATAGCAGGACAGGGATTTATTGCTGCTATGTTTATTTGGTTTAACAATACTGCTTATCCCAGTGAATTTTATGGCCCGACTGTTGCCGAATCATCTCAAGCCCAATCATTAGTCTTTCTTCTCAGAGATCAAGATTTAGGGGCAAATATTGCCACCTCTCAAGGGCCTACAGGTTTAGGTAAATACTTACAGCGATCGCCTACAGGAGAAATCATTTTTGGTGGGGAAACTATGCGCTTTTGGGATTTTCGCGGCCCTTGGCTTGAACCACTACGGGGAGACAATGGTTTAGACCTCGATAAGCTTCGCCATGACGTTCAACCCTGGCAAATGCGTCGGGCATCGGAATATATGGTGCAAGCACCAATGGGTTCAATCAACTCGGTAGCTGGTCTAGCTACTGAAACTAACGGCTTTAATTTCTTATCAATTCGTACTTGGATGACTGGTTCTCATATTATTCTGGCTTTCTTCTTTTTGGTCGGTCATTGGTGGCACGCAGGCAGAGCAAGAGCGCAAGCTGCTGGCTTTGAAAGAGGTATTGATCGCCAAGATGAACCTGTTTTATCTATGGGAGATATTGATTGATTGGTCATTGGTCATTCGGTTACTAAGGACAGATGACAAATAACAAATATAGATAGGAGTTTAAAAATGCAAAATTTTCCCAAGGTTTTAAATAATGTGCAAATTATGTCTATCTTTACATTAACGATCGCGATGGCAACTTTAATGTTTTTGAGTTATTTCCTTTCGGGTTCTCTCAATAACTAATAACTCACAAATGACAAATAACTAATGACAAAGAACAAATAACAAAATTATGACTATTGCAATAGATCTTCCCCAATCAAATATTGGCTGGTTTAGACAACTTGATGACTGGCTGAAACGCGATCGCTTTGTGTTTATTGGCTGGTCAGGGTTATTATTGTTTCCCTGTGCTTATCTAGCCATTGGTGCATGGTTTACTGGCACTACTTTTGTCAGTGCTTGGTATACTCACGGGTTAGTTAGTTCTTATTTAGAAGGATGCAATGTTTTAACGGCGGCGGTATCTACTCCTGCTGATAGTATGGGTCATTCTCTCTTATTTCTTTGGGGGCCTGAAGCTAATTGGAATTTTACCCGATGGTGTCAAATTGGCGGTTTATGGACTTTTACTGCCTTGCATGGAGTTTTAGGGCTAATTGGCTTTATGCTGCGACAAATAGAAATTGCCCGTCTAATTTCAATTCGACCTTATAATGCGATCGCTTTTTCTGCACCTATTGCTGTTTTTGTCTCGGTGTTTTTAGTGTATCCTTTGGGACAATCCAGTTGGTTTTTTGCTCCTAGCTTGGGTATTGCGGGAATCTTTCGTTTTGTGCTGTTTTTCCAGGGTTTTCATAATTACACTCTCAATCCTTTCCATATGATGGGGGTAGCAGGAGTTTTAGGAGGTGCTTTACTCTGTGCTATTCACGGAGCAACGGTGCAAAATACTTTATTTAAAGATGATCAAGCTTTTAATACGTTTGGGGCTTTTAGCCCTACTCAAGCAGAAGAAACCTATTCGATGGTAACAGCTAATCGTTTTTGGTCGCAGATCTTTGGTATCGCTTTTTCTAATAAACGTTGGCTACATTTCTTCATGCTATTTGTTCCTGTAACTGGCTTGTGGATGAGTGCGATCGGGATGGTTGGTTTATCTTTTAACCTGAGAGCTTATGATTTTATCTCTCAAGAGTTAAGAGCAGCAGAAGATCCAGGATTTGAAACTTTTTACACCAAAAATATTTTACTCAATGAAGGTTTACGAGCCTGGATGGCACCTCAAGACCAACCCCACGAAGGTTTTCAGTTTCCAGAAGAAGTATTACCACGGGGTAATGCTGAATAACCAATCAATACGTCTATAGGATAAATGAGAGATGCCTCAAGTTTTTAGATACACAATGATTTTGGCAATTATCTTACCAATGTTGCTAATGGCTGCTACGGCAATCTTTTCAACAATAATGGTTATTCAAGATACTGCCCAAACGCGATCGCGTTCATTAGATGATTAACACATTAGTAATTATCTGGTGACTTTTAAAAAGTGATGGGAGGTTCGAGAATGTTTAAAACTTTAAAATATGCGATCGCTTTTCCCCTAGTCTATGGAATTGTAACTGTGTTTTTTTCGGTCATGGTAATTGTTTTAAATTACTTTTTTCCCCGCTCTCTTGATGGCACTTATCTCAAACTGTTTTTCTAACATTTTTGTTTTGTATTTACATAGAGGAGATCACCAATGGGTTTACCTTGGTATCGCGTCCATACGGTAGTACTAAACGACCCAGGACGCTTAATATCCGTTCATTTAATGCACAATGCTCTTTGTGCTGGCTTTGCTGGTTCAATGTTGTTATTTGAACTGGCTTTATATGACCCCAGTGACCCCGTACTTAACCCGATGTGGCGGCAAGGTTGTTTTTTGATGCCCTTTGTGGCAAGATTGGGAGTAACCAATTCTTGGCAGGGCTGGAGTATTACGGGAGAAACCTTTAGCGATCCAGGTTTTTGGACTTTTGAAACTGTGGCGATCGCTCATATTATCTTTTCGGGACTACAATTTTTAGCTGCTTGTTGGCACTGGGTTAACTGGGATTTAGTTACTTTCTTTGATGAAGAAAGTAACGAACCTACTTTAGACTTACCTAAAATATTTGGTATTCATCTTTTACTAGCTGGTTTACTTTGCTTTGGTTTTGGTGCTTTTCATCTAACTGGGATTTTTGGCCCAGGGATGTGGGTATCAGACCCTTATGGACTAACGGGACAGGTACAGGGAGTTGCGCCGGTTTGGGATGCATCAGGATTCGACCCCTATAATCCTGGTGGAGTAGTGGCTCATCATATTGCAGCAGGCATTGTGGGAATTATTGGCGGACTGTTTCACATTGTGGTACGTCCTTCTGAAGAACTGTATAAGTTACTGAGGATGGGTAATATTGAAGGTGCATTAGCTAGCGGTTTAGCAGTGTTCTTTTTTGCCGGATTTGTCGCCACTGGTTCGATGTGGTACGGAACAGCAACAACTCCTGTAGAATTATGGGGACCGACTCGGTTTCAGTGGGACAAAGGCTATTACCAACAGGAAATAGAACGTCGTGTAGAAGATAGTTTAGCTGCTGGGGATAATTTATCTCAAGCTTGGTCTAAGATTCCAGAAAAACTACTATTTTACGATTACATTGGCAATAATCCTGCTAAGGGTGGTCTATTCCGCTATGGTCGTATGGTTGACGGCGATGGTTTACCAATAGCTTGGCTAGGTCATCCCGTTTTTCAAGATAATTCGAGTCGAGAGTTAAGCGTCAGACGCATGACTAGCTTTTTTGAAACTTTTCCTACTGTGTTAACTGACAGAGATAATATTGTCCGTGCCGATATTCCTTTCCGTAGAACTGAAGCAGAAAATAGCTTTGAACAGACAGGAGTCACAGTTAGTTTCTACGGTGGACTGTTAGACGGTCAAACCTTTAGTGACCCTGTAGATGCTAAGAAATATGCTCGTCAAGCAGTATTTGGTGAAGCATTCAAATTTGATCGCGAAACTTACAATTCCGATGGCGTATTTCGTACCAGTAATCGCGGCTTCTTTGCCTTTTTCCATTGCTGTTTTGCCCTGCTGTGGTTTTTCGGTCACATCTGGCATGGCACTCGCGCCATATTCAGCGATGTCTTTTCGGGTATCAATATCGAACTTGAAGAACAAGTAGAATTTGGTGTTTGGGCTAAAGTTGGCGATGTTACCAGTCGGAAGCAGCCAGAATTAGCACCGCTACCAGGAAGTAATGAGTAGGGGCGAACGGCCGTTCGCCCCTACAAGTAATAAAATGCCTATTCCCTATTCCCTAAAAATGACACAATCCAATTTTGCTTCCAAAAAAACTGCCCCTTTACAGTATTTTTTCAAATCACTTAACTCTGAAGCAGGAAGAGTTACTCGTGGTTGGGGGACTACACCTTTAATGGCAGGAATCATCTTTTTGTTTGTTTTATTTCTGTTGATCATGGTTCAGATTGTTAACTCCTCGATTTTACTGGAGGGAATGAACATAGATTGGACGAGTTTAAAGTATTAACAATTAACAATTGACTAAAATATGCTACCAATCTTTTTTGCTTATGGTGAAGGAGAATTTGCCACCACTGCTACAGGGATTGCTTCTGGGTTGCTAGTGCTGGTCATACTTCTAGTACTTTTGGGAGTTTATGCCAGCCAAACCTATCCCAGCGATCGCCAATAAATTAGATTTACACAATACAAATTAGGAGAAAAACCATGAGTATGATTGCTGAATTAATTCTCAATGCCGATAGTGAAGCTCGTTATCTCGGCCCTAAAGAAATACATATTTTTCAAGATTTTCTCAAAACTGGAGCGCAAAGGCTGAAAATTGCCAATTTCTTGGCACAAAATGAGCAAAAAATTGTGCAAAATGGCACTAATAAATTTTGGGAACGTTGTCCTGTAACTCCCAGCAATAGCGGTGTCGAAAGAAAGACTAATTCTTGTATGCGAGATCAGGGTTGGTATATTCGCCTAATTGCCTATTCTGTACTAGCAGGAAGTGAAAAACCTCTCGAAGAAATTGGCACGATTGGTATTAAAGAAATGTACAACTCTTTAGAAATACCAATTCGTAATATTGCTGAATGTATGCAATGCCTTAAAGAAGAAGCGGTATCAATGATGGATGAGGAAGATGCTGTAGAGGTAGCACCTTATTTTGACTACATTATTCAATCCCTTTCTTAGTTATTAGTCATTGGTCAATAGCAAAGGACAAACGACAAAGGACAAATATAAATACAAGGAGATGAAACTATGCAAGACTTAATTACTTCGACAATTAATATTTTTGATGTTCGAGGACAGTATCCAGATAGCAATGCGATGAATAAGCTGGAAGAATATTTCAAAAGTGGTAATCTACGAGCTAAAGCTTCTCTGGCGATAAGTGCTAATGCTAAATCTATTATTACTAAAGCAGTAGCTAAATCTTTAATGTATACCGATATTACTGCTCCTGGGGGCAATATGTATACTTGTCGTCGTTATGCAGCTTGTATTCGGGATTTGGAGTACTATCTGCGATATGCTACCTATGCTATGTTAGCTGGAGATCCTTCTATTCTCGATGAACGAATTCTCAATGGTCTACGAGAAACTTATAATTCTCTCGGAGTTCCTATTGGTGGTACGGTCAGAGCAATTCAGGCTATGAAAGAAGTTACTGTCGATCTAGTAGGTGCTGAGGCTGGTAAAGAAATGGGAGTCTATTTTGACTATATCTGTTCTGGCTTGAGTTGAATTTAGTAATTAGTGATTAGTAGGGACGAACTACTCTTCGCCCTTACTGTCACTACGATTAATAATTAACCATCAACTATCAACAATTAACTATGAGCATTATCACTCGTTCTATTGCTAATGCAGATCGTGAAGCACGCTATTTGAGTCTGGGAGAATTAAAAGCGATCGCCAATTTTTATCAGGCTGGAGGGGATCGGCTGCGTCTGGCGGAAATTTTAATGGCTAATGAAGATGAGATCGACAATCGAGGTAGTCAGAGATTTTGGTTGAGGTATCCCAATACTCCTAGTAATACTGGTAATCCTACTTTTAGAGCTTCTTGTATGCGAGATCGACGTTGGTATCTGCGGTTGATTACCTATGCAATTGTGTTAGGAGATACAGAACCAATTGAGCAAATTGGCATTAAAGGAGTAAAAGAGATGTATGAATCGCTAGAAATTCCCCTGAAAAATGTGGCTGAATGTATGCGTTGCTTAAAAGAAGTAACTACAGAAATGCTTAGTCTCGAAGATGCCAAAGCGATCGCACCTTATTTTGATTACCTTATTCAAGGATTTCAGTCATGATCAATAATATCAGGTTAAAACCAATGAATATTAATGTTGGCGGTGGTAGTCCCGTTGTTGCTCCCCAAAGATATCAAACTACACCTCTGTCCGTAATTTCTCAAGCAGAACAACAAGATCGTAATTTAAAACAAAGTGAATTAAATCGACTGGCTAGTTATTTTAATTCTGGAACTAAACTGTTAGAAATTGTTGATATTATTAATCAGAATGCGGATGCTATTGTTGCTGCTGGAGGCAATCGCATTTTCTATGGTGGTAATCCCATGGATTATCTAGAAAAGCCGAAAAATTTAGTTGATCTACCTGGTTATGGTAAACCAGTAACTATGACTCAAGCTGCCATTGCTAGAGCCAATATTGCTCAGAATCAAAAGAGAATTAAAACTCTACCAGAATCTCCTTCTTTAATTAATGGTGGTAAGTTTAACTTTGTCGAACTGCTGACGGAACTTATTTATCGGATGCAGATGGTAGGGAAAGAACCGCTTCCGGGGGGTTTTAAGCCAATTAATATCTCTCGCTATGGCACGAAAAGAATGAAGCGATCAATGCGCGATTTGGCTTGGTTTCTACGTTATATTACCTATGCGATCGTGGCTGGTGATGAGAGTATTTTGACGGTGAATGCCAGAGGTTTACGGGGTGTAATTCCAGAAGATGTTACGGTTGCTACCATTGTCGCTCTTAAAGAAATGTGCTGGAAGTCTTTGACCTATTTTCCTGAAGATCCAGAAGCACAAAATACCATCAAGTATTATTTTGATGTCTTGATTAAAGAATATGCAGTAGAAAAGCCGTCCGTGAGACTGCGAGAAGGAGTATCTAATTATCAACAAGGTTTACAGCTACCTCAAAGTTATTTTCTGGGTACAGAGTCGCGACCAAAATTTACGATTAAACTCCATACATCGATAACAGAAAAACAAGCTGTAATTAAAGCAGCTTATCGACAAGTATTAGAATGTGATATTGATCGCACCTATGGCTTAAAACTCCAAGCACTAGAATCTCAGGTTACGGCTGGCAATATTTCGCTCAAAGAGTTTATTCGCAGCTTGGGTAAAACTCGTCTCTATCGCCGCTTATTTTATGAACCATATACTATCTCTAGAGTTATCGAATTGGCATTTCGCCACTTTTTGGGACGGGGATTAAGTTCTATTGAAGAGTTTCAAGATTATTTTGCGATTATTTCTCGTGGTGGTTTACCAGCTTTAATTGATGCTTTAGTAGACTCGGCTGAATATAGCGATTATTTTGGTGAGGAAACCGTTCCCTATCTGAGAGGTTTAGGTCAAGAAGCTCAGGAATGTCGTAACTGGGGAGCGCAACTTAATCTATTTAAGTATAGTGCCTCTGTTCATAAAGTGCCTCAGTTTGTTACTTTGTTTGGCAACTATCAACAGCCTTTACCTAACCATCATCCTTATGGTGTTGGTAACGATCCTCTAGAAACTCAGTTTGGAGCGATTTTTCCCTCCGAAACTCGCAACCCCCAACCAGCACCTTTTGGCAAGGATAATCATCGTTTATTGATTCATTCTGCTTCGGGAATTCAAAATGTCAATAATATTTTAGACAAAACCCTGAAACTTGATCGCGTCAAGAATAACGGTGATAAAAATGTTAATTTAGTTAGTTCTGCTGCTGAAACCATTATTACAGGAGCTTATCGACAAGTTTTGGGTTGTGAGCCTTATTCTGGTCAGCATTTAACTGTAGCCGAAACTAAACTTAAAAATGGCGAGATTACCATCCGTGAGTTTGTACGTCAGTTAGCTAAATCTAATTGGTTTCGCAACTTATATTGGGATAAACTTTACATTACTAAAGCGATCGAATCTATTCATCGGCGTTTACTAGGTCGTCCTACCTACGGACGTTCAGAAATGAACCAATATTACGCTCTGTGTGCCAGTAAAGGCTTTTATGCTCTAATCGATGCTATTGTAGACAGTGATGAATACTTAGCCACCTTTGGCGAAGATACAGTACCTTACGAACGTTATCTTACCCCTAGAGGTTGGGCCATGCGATCGCTCCGAGAACCAATTAATTGGTCGCAAGCTCAATTAAATCGTCGAACTACCGCCGGAGAAGTAGTAGCACAAAAAATTAGAGCAGATAAGGAACGACTGGCTAAGTTGGCGGCGGAAAATAATCGTTCAACAATTACTAGAGCAACTCCCCTAAAAAATACTACTGCGACAACGGTTAGGGACAATAGTAAATCTAATTCTATTCAAACTCAACCCGAACCAGAATTATTAGATATTCAAGAAAATTCTCCACCAGAGCAAAACTATGAGTATAGTCAAACAAGTGATTCTTAATGCCGATGAAGAACTCCGCTATCCAACCTTGAGTGAAATTAATTCTTTGCAAAACTTTTGTCAAACAGGAGCAAATCGAATTCGGATTGCTAAAATTCTGGCTGACAATGAAACTAGATTGGTACAAAGAGGCTCGCGTAAATTTTGGAAACGCCGTCCTGTTACTCCCAGCAATAGCGGTAATATGAGAAAAACTAATTCCTGTCAGCGCGATCAAGGCTGGTATATTCGCTTGATTGCCTATTGTGTTCTGGCGGGAAACCATCAGCCACTGGATGAGATTGGCATAGTTGGCATGAGGGAAATGTATCAATCCCTGGGAATTCCTTTGGGAAACTGGGTTGAAGCCTTACACTGTCTCAAAGAGGAAGCGATCGCTTTGTTGGGTGATGAAGATGCAACAGAAGTAATTCCTTACTTTGACCATATCATTCAGGCTTTAGCTACTCCTGGGCCTCCCTATGGCATTCAGCCGGGATAATCATGTTTGATACGACAGGAAAGGTTTAATAACAGTTAGTGTTTTGCTAACTATATAAGTTATAAAAAGCGATCGCCTTAAGTGCAATCATTGAAAAAATTTACCTAAAAGCATCAGAAAGATAATCAGCGGTGGTTTCTACTAAAGCGATCGCATTTTCGTATAACATTCTCGTAGGACCGATAATTCCCACACTACCAATGGGAGTACGATCTTGATAGTAATTAGCTGAGACTAAGGTACAAGTTTGCATGGCTTCAAAAAAGTTTTCCGTACCGATTTTAACAGAAGCTTTTTTAGCAGAATCTTTTTCTTCTGGGAAAGTAAAGATCACTGGTAAGAGTTGATTTTTTTCCTCTTCTAAAAGATAAAGCAAGGTTTGAACTTGTTCTAGTTGGGAAAATTCTGGCTGATGTAAAAGTTCGGCTACACCGTGCATGACAATCGGTGTAGAATTGTTGTGTTGAATATAACGTTGTAAGCGATCAGATATTATTTTGAGAAAATCGGTATAGCGTTCAAATTCTCGATCTATTTCATGCCAATTTAAGGTAGCCATTTCTGTTAGAGAGCGTCCTTTTAATTGATGATTGAGAAAGTTAGATAAAATTTGCAGTTCTTCTTCTATTGCCGAACTATTTTCTGGCTCTTGATGATTATTAAAAGATGAATAGTCAATTAAAATCGAAGTGGTTTGATAGGAATCAGTGACAATGATTAACATTATTTGCCCCGAAGCCACTTTAATTAATTGTAAATGTCGCAGGGTATTATTAATATTTTTAGGAAAAGTAACTAAGGCAATATAGCCACTTAGTGCCGAGAGAATTTTTGCTGCTCTTTGTAATAAAGCTTCAAAATTAGCTGGCTCTAATTTTAATTCTTGCTGTAAAAATCGTTCGATACTTTTAACTAAATTATTATTAGGAGTAATTAAACGATCTACATAAATACGATAGCCATAATCAGAAGGAATTCTTCCTGCTGAAATGTGAGGTTGATACAGCAATCCGGCATCTTCTAATTTGCCCATAGCATTACGAATTGTGGCAGAACTAACCTTAAGATCGTATTCTTCTGCTAGAGTTTTTGAGCCTACTGGTTCAGCAGTAGCTATATAGTGTTTTATAGTTGCTTTTAGTATATTTTGATATCTGGGATTCAGATTGGGTTGATTTGCCATTGACAAAGAAAATTATTATAGAAAGTATCCTAAATTTTTGTGTAAAAGTATAACTGTTTACTAGGTATTATTAACATATCTTAGGATACATAAAAATATTTAGTAGCGTGCTATATTCGGATCAATAAACCGAGCATAAGCGTCGATTCCTCCTACAACATTTTTGACATTAGTAAAACCTTGATTAATCAACCATTGACATAATTGAGCCGATCGCATTCCATGATGGCACATGACTATGGTTTCCGCATCTGCATCGAGTCGGGTTAAAATATCTTCTGACCATTGAGAAAACTCACTCAAAGGTAATACTTTAAAGCCTTCAAGGGCGGCAATTGCAACTTCATTTCTCTCTCTAACATCAATTAACTGTAAGGGAGAGTCTGTATTAGATTGTAAATAAATTGCTAACTGATTGACATCAATTTCAGGTACGCCAGAAGTGTAAAACATTTTTATTGTCGTTTAAGTGTGTAATAGTAAAAGCTATTGACTGTTAATTGTTAATTGTAATGAAACCTCGTGCTTTTTTCTGGACTTTGGCTACGTTCGCGATCGCTTTTTTAGCAGTAACAATTTGGAGTATTTATCTTATTGTCTCCCAAAGCCCTCTCAGCCTGTTAGGGGGTGGGGTAAATAATTATCCCCAAGGGGCAATATTCGTAGCCAAACAAGCCCCCGCCATGGTTTCATTGTTGGTTAACCCGGAAAAATTGGGGGCGTTGCGTCAGTTAGGAATTCCGATTAAAAACAGAAGGCGATCGCGTTTAGAATGGGATGAGCTTAAAACTAATTTGCTAGCTAAAACGGGTTTAGATTATCGACATGATATTAAACCTTGGTTAGGGGAAGAGATCACTCTGGCGGTAACTTCTCTCGACTACGATCGCAATTCTAGTAATGGAGTGCAGCCTGGCTATTTATTGGCTACCGCTACCAAAGATACAGAATTAGCTAAAGAATTTCTACAAATTTCTTTTTCCCAACAGGCAATTGACGAAAATATCGATCTGGTATTTGAAAAATATAAAGGGGTGAGTATTATCTACCAGCGATCGCTAACTACGACAGCCAATCCTAATATCTGGGCTAGTGCAGTGGTAGGTAACTTTGTTTTATTTGCCAATCAACCCCAAGTAATTAAAGAAGCGATTAATAACGCCCAAGCAGTCAGTCTCAACTTAGATCGGGCTGATTACTATCAATCTGCCCTAGATACCATCTTACAACCCCGTATCGGTTTAGCTTATCTCAATTTACCAGGAGCATCAGCTTGGTTGGATGGCTCGGCAATACCAGAAACTCCAGAGATAGAGCAAACCTTAACCGTTACTCTCTCAGTCAAACAAGGAGGTGTAGCCGCAGAAACTGCCCTCATTGGAGTTAAAGGAGAAAGCGATCGCGCTCCCAGTTTAAATGAACCAGTTACCGCTTTATCTTATTTACCTCCAGAAAATATTGTCGCCCTAGCAGGAGAAAATTTAGCCGAATTGTGGCAGCAAATTACTACGGGCATCGACTCTCAAAGCCCTCTAGCACAGCTAGTAAGCGAAGTTTTGGCAAGGGTAGAAACTCCTTTAGGAATTAATTTAGCAGAAGATATTTTTACTTGGGTAACAGGAGAATATGCCCTGTCGGTGATTGAATTACCCCCAGAGAATAATTTAGGCTGGTTATTCATCGCTCAAACTGACCGCAACCCCGATATCGATAGTGCGATCGCCCATTTAGATGAGCTAGCCAAACAACAGGGATTAAACGTCAGTGAGTTTAAGGTTAATGACACCGAGATTACCGCCTGGACGAAATTAAAAACCACATCAGGCAAAACTTCGGTGAGTTTAAACGCAGATGTCAAAGGGGCGCACACCCGCACTGATAATTATATTTTTCTGGCTAATTCCCTAGAAACTATTACCCAGGCTTTAAATCGTTCTGATTCTTTCTTATCTAACCAAAATGTTCAAAAAATCTTAGCTTCTCTGCCTCAAGTTAACGACGGCTACGTATATGTTAACTTTGCTGATGGTAAGACTATTATTGAAGAAAAATTACCTATAGTTAAAGTGATCGAGCTAGCAGGACAATCTTTATTTTCTCACCTTAAAGCGATCGCTCTCACCAGTCAGGGAAGCCAAAACGGTGTCCGTCGGGCAACAATTGTGTTTAATTTAGATACTTGAAATCTGTTAGAGATCATTTTTGCTTACGAAAGTATGATTGAGAATAAGACGGTGAGATTTCTGCAAAGGGCTGCCACAGTGAATACCACGGGTATCAAACAGAATAACTGTTCCCGCACTTCCCGTACACCTGACTGCTTTAAATGCGGGATTAACAAGCTCTTGTTTGAATTGTTTGAAGCTTAAGTAGCTAGCCCAAGAAGCATTTGGGAATGTATGACGAAGATAATCTGAGCAGAATTTGCGCCAACGCCAGTATTTATCAGAATGACTGCCAGAAAGATAACGTAAAGGTGCGTTTTCTGGTTTTACGTCGGTGAGATAAAGTATAGCTTTGAAGCGAAATTTCCAGGTATCCGTATGCCAATCGTCAACAAGATTATTTTTTCTGGGTTGACTACGCAGTTCAGCCGTCGCGCCGAAAGACACTGCCTGATTTCCAGAGTAAACTTTGACAACTTCATCAACTAAATCATCCTGTACGAAATTCAAACAAGCAGATGAAAAACGTTCTACATTGTGTAGTACATAAGTACCAAATTCAGGATAAGAGGTAGACTGAATATCCCACGGTACTTGATTGCCATCACTTAGAGCAAACAATGACTTTTCTACATCAGCTTTTATTTGTTGGACAACAGCAATTGGAATATGGTTTTCAAGAATGTAAAATCCTCGTTCTCGGAGTTTGGCTAGAATATTCTGATAGCGATCGTGATCGATATTAGGGTTAAAATCACGTTTATATGCTTTCTGCTGTAGATAAAAGCTTAGGGGATTACCTTGGATTAACTTTCGACTTATTGCGAACATAGAGCCACAAAAAACTATTAAATAATCGAAATTTGGAATAAAAGAGAATAAGCATAACAATTGAACGTTAGCGCAAATTAACCGTAGTAAGCAGCAAGTTCGCGAACTCGTTCCAAAGCATCATGCCAATGTTTATAACGATTAGGGAATTTCGCAGCTACAAGTTGAGCGATTTCTTCTAAGGTGTGTTGCTCTTTCATAGAGGTAAGGATGAAAAGATCGGCTTGACCGTTTTCATTGAGCGAAGGCACGTAGTTAGAGGCTCGTTTCCGAAGTGTTTCTAATTTCAGTAGCTCACTGAAGAATGTTGATTGCTTAAACTTTACTTGTGGATCTTGAGATCGATCTGCTCGTGTCAGAGTGGTGTTCCATGACCAAACATAATCTTGACTTTTACTGACAAGATCCGCTCGAATATTCAGATTTAAGGCATCACCTGGTTTGAGTTCTACAGCTTCAGCTAAAGGAAAAAAAGCACTGCCATACATTAACTCTGGATAATCAGGAGAGCATTTTAGCTGTAAATCATCAGTAACGTACATATCAAACCACAAGAGATATCCGTGGGCAGTTCCTGAACGTTTTGCCGTGAGGGAGAAAGTATTGTTAACATTAGGGTTTTCAATGGTTCTATAATCCAGTTCTGCCCAAGCTACACGAGCAGAAAGAAGTTGCTCTGGAGTGACCCGATCTTTGGTACAGTTGTTACGACTGACTTTCAAAGCAGGAGTCAAATCAAAACCATAGGGAGCATCCTGCCAAGGACTGGCATATTTATAATCCAGTTCGGGTGCTTCGACGATCGCACCCCAAACTTTACTTCCCTGGGGTAAAAGAACTCCTCCAGGCTTGAGAAAACGCTGGCGAGCATCGACAATAGAAGGAATATGTTGGAAAAACCAAGGTAGAACTCCGTGTAAATCTGAGACGATGACATCTACTGGTTCGGGTAAATCGATGTTGGTTGATAAATCTTGAAAAAAAGCTATGCGATCGCTATAACCATTTACGGCAGCAATTTGGCGAGCCAGTTCAATTGCATCAGCAGGCTCAATTGCATAAACTTTCTCCGCTCCCAGTTGACAGGCCATAAGAGCATGAATACCAGTACCAGTGCCGATATCGAGAACGACTGCACCAGGAAATATATGCTGCTTCAAAGCTTGAAGATAGGTGTCCATCCGTACCCGATCTTTAATCATTTTGCCGTAGGAATTGACGCTATACATCATAATTTGATTTCCTTATAAAGTTTTAAAATTATTTAATAGTGGAGATGTCCTGTAAGATTGCATTTCTCACTTCGGGTAGACAATCGATTCGACTGGGATAAACGAGCCTACAAACGGGAATGTTAGTAATAATTTCTGTGATTTGCTTTAACCTTCTAGGTTGTAGACCAATTCCTTGAACAACTTCGGGGATAAAAGAATGCTGGATCAAGGAAATAATTGAATTGCTTTTGGGTAAAGGTTCGATTTCAATCCCATTACCCCAACGGGATGGATCTCGCCGTTCGGGTAGGTAGAAACATTTAATTAGCCGTTTAGAACTGCAAAACCGACCCAAACCCTTTGTCCCAACAGGAATTCGCCTCTTTTCTAATGCTGGGTGTACTTTGGTAAGATTAGAAGCGTTGTCTATAAAGTGTTTAGCTTGATCGGGCCACATTCTCATTTGAGGGTATCCAGGATAACCCCAAACTAAGCCATCGCAATTTTCAACAGGTAAAATGTCATCTGTGAGCATGGCGTAGTTTTCTTGCATTAAAGTTGCCGCCAGAGTACTCTTTCCACCAGTGTTACTAGCTAAAAAAGCGATCGCCCTGGGGAACTAAATCGCTACTATAATGTTCCTATAAACAGTCTAATAAGAAGTGAAAATTAAAAATTGTTGGTTTGGTCTGGGTGAGAGATGATAAAACTAAGTCAACGGGTGAGAAAAAAGCAATGACAGCAATTAATATCGCTACTTTTACCGACCGAATAAGCGATCGCCAACTCGAACAGTTAGTGAGTGATAATCCAGAGACAAGATTTGAGACTACTCCTACTGGAAAACTAATCATTATGTCACCAACAGGAGGTGAAAGCGGCAGAAGAAACACCAAGTTAGTATTCCAAGTAGAACTTTGGAACGTAAAAAACAATTCGGGAGTTACTTTTGATTCTTCTACAGGCTTTAAACTATCTAATGGTGCGACTAGATCCCCTGATGTAAGCTGGATTTCATCTAGTCGTTGGCAAGCTATACCCAAAGAACTACAACGTAAATTTGCCCCTATAGATCCCGATTTTGTAATTGAATTAATGTCTCCTACTGACGACTTAACAGAACTACAGCAAAAAATGATTGAATACATGAACTGTGGAGTCAGATTAGGTTGGTTGATTAATCCCGATGATAAACAAGTAGAGATCTATCGTAACGGGCAAGACAAAGAAGTATTAGACAATCCCAGTAGTTTGTCAGGAGAAAGCATTCTGCCCAATTTAGTTGTAGATTTAAGCGAAATTTTTGAAGATTGATTAATGCTCCCGATAGATTCGTTGGTTTGGCGATCGCCCTGGAGGACTAAATCGCTACTATAATGTTCCTATGAACAGTCAATTTAACACTTACCTTTTAGATGAAGCTTTAATTAAACGCAAAGAAGCTTTAGAACAGGAACGTCAAACAATACTCAACCAAGTACAA
>JBHJNX010000053.1:0-63245 GCA_050330335.1 Pleurocapsa sp.
TCACGGGCAATCAAACCAGCTTCAACGGTCTTACCAATCCCCACATCATCAGCAATTAAGAGCCTGATTGTTTCTAACCGTAACGCCATTAAAAGAGGCACAATTTGATAAGGGCGAGGTGTTACGCTCAGACGACCCAAGCACCTAAAAGAGTTAGCCCCAGATCGCAGACTTAATTTGGCAGCATTTAATAATAGCTTTCCTGCTGTATGGTCTTTTAGATTCTGCCAATTAGGTAAGGGAAATTCCGCCGAATCAATTTTATTAAATTCATTTTCTAGATCGGTAAGTATGCCACAAATTTCCGCTTCATTGCCCGAAAGGGGACGCAGACGAATAATATTTTTTAGATCTGAGGGCAAAACTACCCAAGTGCGATCGCGGCAAGCCACAATCGACCCTGGCGTGTAAGTGGTTGTCATAAAAATTACAAAAAAAATTGATGAATATGAGTTCTAAGTTCGATGTTGTTGGAATAATTCTTGTCCCTGTTCTCCTAATGAAGATAACTTTAAAAAAATTAGTTTTAATGCCATTGGAGATGGTCGAGTATGTCCTTTTTCCCAACGATTAACTGTCGAGAAAACAACACCACATTCGGAAGCAAACTCTTCTTGAGTTAGTTCCATTTCTTGACGCAGTTGTTTAATTAGTAGACCGATATTAGGCTGTGGCATTCGTTTTAATTGACTCAGTGCCACTTTTGTAGTCATATTTATTGTTGATTCTTTAGCAGATGCTATATTTGTTGCTACCTATTTTGTATATAAAGAAAATATAAAGGTGCGATCTAAATCATCTGAAGCTGTGATTCGATCCATTGACAAAAATAAAAATTACAATTAAGCAGGTTTTTGAAACTCACCGATACGTGAAAAAGGCAACTGACAACAGTTTATAGTTATAATTGCGGAAAAGTTTGGCTTATAGTAGCACTCAATAATTTAATTGTCGTGACAAATCCAGAAAGACCGACACCACAACTACCAAAATTACCCACTTCTAACATTGAACCTGATTCTGGTTTACAAGCGCAAACTGAAGAGTGGTTTGAATATCGAGTTAAAGCACAACCTCACCATACCGATTATGCAGGAGTTGTTTGGCATGGTAGTTATATCACCTGGATGGAAGAAGCTAGGGTAGAATATTTGCGCTCAATAGGTATTGATTTTGCTGACTTGGTAGCTATGGGTTGCAATTTGCCGGTAGTGGAATTATCCTTACGCTATCATCGTCCGGTGCGCTTAGGGGAATCAGCAATAGTCAAAACCCGCCTTACCGAAAGTACAGGAGTACGCCTGGATTGGGATTATCGGATTGAATCTTCCGATGGCGAACAATTATTTGTTACAGGCAAAGTAACTTTAGTAGGAGTCGATCGCGACAAAGGAAAAATCATGCGACAATTGCCCCCCGATGTGAAAGATGCCTTGGTTAAGATGTCAAATGGTCAAATTTCATAGTTTAATCAGAGTTACAGCAATATTTCCTGAAAAACAAACATCAACATCCGTACCGGGAGTGCGATCGCGTTTGGCATATTCTCCTTGATAGGAATATCGGTTTCCTTCAACTCGATAATCTACTGGTAGGGGATCGATACTGGGGGAACATAAAACTATTTTCGGATCGGGTGCATCTGGTTCGAGGTGGGGTAAATTGACATTCCAAAAACTTTTCGGGGCTATAGGGCGAGGTAATAAATCTTCTAAAACTGCCATTGTCCATTGAGTTGCTACATCCCAATCGATAATTAACGGTTTTTTGATCCAGTGGGAAATGGCTATTCCAGGAATACCGTGTATTGCTGCTTCTCTCACTGCGGCTACTGTACCAGAAATATATACATCTGTCCCCAAATTCCCCCCTGCATTAATACCCGAAAGCACCAATTTAGTATTTTGAGCAATCTGAGTAATTGCCATGCGAGTACAATCTACAGGAGTTCCATCTACAGCATAGGCTGTTGGCGATCGCTTTTTTAGTTCAATGGGACGATTGGTAGTTACCTGATGTCCACAACCTGAATGGGGTCTAGTTGGTGCAACAATGATATGCTCTTGAGTCATTGCCTGTTGTAAAGCACGAATACCGGGGGCATCGATGCCATCGTCGTTGGTTAAAATAATTGTCATTTCATTTAACATTTAACATTGATCATTTAGCATTTATTATTCAATTGAGTTTTACTATGGTTTCTGAAATAAAAAAACATCTTGTTGCTGATAAACTAAATCAAATTCACTAGCCTTACTTAATCTATCTATCATTGCTGTTGCTGCTTCTAGAGTAGGATCGAAACCTAAATGTTGCATGGCAATTAAAACCGTATCGATTTGATATTGATTCATTCTGGCTAAATCCCATTCCCCTTCTATTAATTTAATTACAGGACGATGACTCAAATGAGGCGCAATAAACCCAGTAGTCAATACTCGATCTTCTGGTTGAATTAAACTTATCGCGTCATTTACTGCACTAGCATTATCTAATAAGGGCAAATAACGCTCCCAAAAATAACCGTACTTCGCCATAGCCAAAAAAGCGATCGCCGACCAGACAATTAACAATCTACGGGATAACCACAATCTCTGTTGGTGTCTTTTAAAATAACGCAAAGAATAAATTAACCAGACAAACAAAAAGGGAATAATGGGCAGGGAATAGTGATGGATTAAATCTCGTTGCCCTGGATAGTCAGAAAGAATATTTAACCCCAACATTGGTAAAGCAGGAATCATAGCGGCAATCTTGCGCCAATGCAAACCGATAATTATCGGTAATAACAACAGTAAATAATAAAACAAGCGATCGCCCGATAAAGCTCGAACTAAAAATACTTGGGGTTGAGTCAAAGACTTTATGGCAATTTCCCCTAAAGAATCGCCAATAGAACTATAATGCCATGTCCCCGCCATCGGATGCCCCCCGCGAAAACTGGGAATGATATAGGTAGCAGCGACAACAAACCAGGATATTCCCGCCACGATACAGCCGATGCCCCAAATTATTCGCCTTTGCCATAACCACCACACACCTAACCCTACTACTGTCAGGCTCATAGTTTCTTTAGAACTCAATACTACCAAAATAGCGATCGCCCCTTGCCACCACCGTTTAGTATCAATTGCCCAAATTGCCCACAACAAAGCCGGTACTGCTATAGTTTCGGTACGAAGTTCCGTATAAAAACTAATATTAAATAAAGCAGGATAAAGTATATAGCTAGTAGCAACTGCCCTGGCATAACCCACAGACAATCCATTACTGAGACTTAAAGCATAAACGGGAATTGCCCCCGAAGTCAGAGCGATCGCCTGTACTGCCAGCAACCAATGGACATTGGGATGGATAAAATACAGTAAGGAAATCGGATATAAAACTAATGCTCCATGATCGCCAATGGGATGTACTCCTTCGAGGATGGAAGAAATAGGAGTCAAACCCTGACTGATTAAATATAGTAGCTGATCGAAAAAACCTAAGTCTGTCCCTGCCCGAAATACTGCTAAACGGAAACTACTAAATAGAATCAATATAATTGAAGCGATCGCCACTAAAATTAGAGGATAAATATCTATGGCGATCGCTTTATAATTTTTCATTACCGATTACTTTCCTCAAACTTTTGTGTCAGAACAACTTAATACTTAATACTTTTAATCAATTCCCAAATAAGCTTCTAAAACTTGAGGATTATTTTGAATTTCTTCTGGCGTACCTTCTGCTAAATTAGTTCCTTCTGCCAAGACCCAAATGCGATCGCACAAGGTCATAATCACATCCATGTTATGTTCTATAATCAAAAAAGAAATGCCCTGACAATTCCAATTAATAATATGTTCGCAAATTTGATTAATCAAAGTAGGATTAACTCCCGCAGCAGGTTCATCTAATAAAATTAATTTGGGATCACTCATTAACGTTCTTGCCATTTCCAATAACTTGCGTTGTCCACCAGACAATGCCCCTGCGTAGTCATAGGCTTTTTCCACTAAGCCCACAGACTCTAAAATTTCCATCGCCCGTTCTTTATTTATTCTTTCTTCTACCCGCAACTTTTTTTGTTGTAACCAAACTCGAAAAAAGTTTTCTCCCGTCTGGTGAGGAGCAGCCAATAACATATTTTCTAGCACCGATAATCTAGATAAAACTCTAGCTACTTGAAAAGTACGAATACACCCTTTAGTGGCAATTTTATAAGAAGGCAGATGGTGAATTGGCTGGTTATCAAAAATTATCTGACCGCGATCGGGTTTAATAAAATTAGATAACAAATTAAATAAAGTAGTCTTCCCCGCACCATTAGGGCCGATTAAACCAGTAATACTACCGCGAGCGACAGAAATACAAGCGTTGTTTACCGCTTGAATACCTCCAAAACTTTTAGATAATTCTGTTGCATCGAGTAAAGGTTTTGACTGCAAATCTCTCGTCATACTAGCGATCGTTGATTAATTTTATATAGATTTAATTGGAAAAAATTGGCAATTTAGTCAACAGTAGATAGATTCAGTATTGATATTATCTCAACCTAAAAAATCCAATATTGCCTCAATTTTAGACACTTTTCAAATTATGACCAATGAATGACAACTGATTAACTGTCCCTTACATACCACACATTTAAACTCAAAAAAATTAAGGTAGTTCATAGAATACATTTGTTTATGCCTTTGATGACTCAACTCAAACCATCAATAACTGAAGATAACTCAAAGTCCAACCAATCTCCCGATATAGATTCTCGCATATCTCCCTGGCTAGCTAGAATGTTGTATCCCTTGGGATGTTACGTAATTATTCCCTTGTTTTTTGGTAAAATTGAAGTTACGGGAAGAGAAAATATTCCCCAACAAGACTCAGTAATTGTCGCACCTACCCATCGTTCTCGTTGGGACGCTTTCTTGGTACCGTATGCTGTAGGAAAAATGGTCAGTGGTAGAGATTTACGCTTCATGGTTTCAGCAAATGAAGTCAAAGGTGTTCAAGGCTGGTTTGTACGTCGTATGGGTGGATTTCCCGTAGATACAGATAATCCTAAAATAGGGAGTGTCCGTCATAGTATTGAATTGTTAAGAGAAGATGACGAAATGTTGGTTATTTTTCCTGAAGGAGGTATTTACCGCGAAAATTTCATTCATCCCCTCAAACGAGGTGTAGCTTTAATTGCTCTAGAAGCAGAAACTGCCAAGTGCGATCGCCGTGCTAAAATCTTACCCCTAAGTATCCGTTATAGCCAACCTATTCCTAGTTGGGGAACAGATGTGAAAATCGATATTGGTAAGCCTCTAACAGTAGCTGATTATCTTAGTAATTCGTTACGTAAAAGTTCTCGCGAGCTAACAACGGATTTGCAAACTAGCTTGGAAAAACTATATGGAAATTAATGCCGTTAGAGACTAGGTCTTGAAAGAGCAACATAACCTTAATTTTTTTATGGTCAGGAGAGATTTGAAGCACTAAAATTTTTAACTAATTTAAATAAAATTTCCAACACTATAATTCTTGGCATAATAAACTGGTTAATAGGTTTATAATATCGACCAAACTTCCCATAGTTTTGAGTGTTTTTTGGTCGCTTAATTAAGGGCGGAAGTTGGATAAACTTCATAAAATAAGACTAACTTAGCGCAAATAATGTGGAGCGCGCTCTCCAATCTAGAACATCTATGACACATTCTGAGCCAAGAATACAATGCTCAAATCCCCACTGTGCAGCCTCTAATCCATTAGAAGCTCATTTTTGTCATCGATGTAAGACACCTTTGAACAAACGCTATCTCTGGTCGATAGATGAGATTGTCTCTGAAGATCAAATCCAACAACTAATTGGCCATCGCTATTTTGCTCTGACAACTAGAATATTTTTGGATACCAAGCCGGGAATTAAACCCCAAACTGCTGACGAAGTACCCAAAGAAATTATTACTTATTTACAACTATTTCCCCATTATCCCCATATTCCTCAAGTTTACGGTCAGATAGATGGTACAAACACCTGGTTGTTGGATTATGGTACTATACCCCTCAACTCAGAAGGTAAATTACAACATACTCAATTACTTCCGGAACTTACCAGTCTGTGGCGGTCAGCAACTGCTTTTCAACAACTTAGCTGGTTGAGACAAATAGCCAAACTTTGGCGGCCGACGTTACACAAAAAAGTCGCTTCTACGCTGCTTACCCCCGAATTACTGAGAATTAACGGGCAAGTAGTTCAAGTAATGCAATTGAAACCAGATATCCCCTATAGTCCCAGGTTACAGGATTTAGGTAAATTGTGGGGGCAATGGGCAGAGTATAGTCATCCCAGTGTTCGCGATATGTTAATCCAATTATGCGATCGCCTAAAAATTGGTTCTTTGTCTAAATCAAGGCAAATTATGGCAATTTTAGATCGAGCAATGGAACTTTACCAGCGATCGCAACAGTATTCTTATCAAATTTACGCCGTTAGTGAATCTGGCCCTAGTCGTAATAACAACGAAGATGCCGCTTACCCTAATTTTGATACACCCATCAACGTTCAAGGAGATAACAACCCGTTAGCTATAGTCTGTGATGGTGTCGGAGGACATGAAGGGGGAGAAATTGCCTCTAGAGATACAATCGAGTATTTACGCAATCATATTGCTCAATTATCTTTCACAGAAGTTCAAAATAATCCTCAACTAGTTGCCAAAAAATTAATCCAATTGATTAACGAGTCCAATGATCTGATCAGCCAGCGTAATGATAGCGAACAACGTTTAGAAAGACAGCGTATGGGTACGACCCTAGTTATGGGACTGGCACACAATCACGAAATTTACTTAGCTCATGTTGGTGATTCTCGTATTTATTGGATTACTCCTAATAGTTGTCATCAAGTTACTGTAGATGACGATTTAGCTTCTAGGGAAGTACGTTTGGGGTATGCAGTCTATCGCGATTCTTTAGAATATCCTTCAGCCGGAGCGTTAATTCAGGCTTTGGGAATGCGAGATTCAGCAGCATTACATCCCAATGTACAACGGCATCTCATTGATGATGATTGCGTGTTTTTGTTATGTACCGATGGTTTGAGTGACTTTGATCGCATTGAACAACATTGGCGGCAGATAATCTTACCAGTATTACAAGGAAAAAGAGATTTAGTTAGTGCCGTTAAAACTTTAATTAAAATTGCTAACGAAAAGAACGGACACGATAATGCTACAGTTGCTTTGGTTCACTGTCAGGTAAAATCGAAGACCGAAGAAACAGCAATAAATTTAACTTGGTCTGATGTAGAATTAGGCTCTAAGGAATTAAACTCCTGGTCGGATACCGATCCGTCAGAAACCGTTTTACCAAAAACAGAAGCTGTAGATACTAACATTCCTCCACAACCTACGGAAATTTCCCCTATTCCGAAAAAATCATCAGGGTGGTTGAAATCTCTAGTTATATTACTGATGGTTTCTTTTGTAGTTGGATGTATTTTTTATTTATTTCTCTTAAATGAAACTAAAAAAAATCCTGACAATCGCAATCTTCGCGAATCAGAAGAAATGTTAGAAGAATTAAAATTAAATAAATAATAATTTAATGAAATAAATGTATTGGTACGATGGTGAGTTAATTGAGGGGGAAAAAATACAGTTAAACATTAGCGAGCCTGGATTGATTTATGGGGCAAATGTTTTTACTACTATGCGAGTTTACTATTGCTGCCTGACTCATCCTTTGACTAATTGGGAGGCACATTGCGATCGCTTGCAGCAAAGCTTAAAAAATTTTAATTGGCAATTACCTAACTGGGAAAGATTACAACAAGGTGCAGAATTATTAATTGCCGATTTTCCCGTTCTCAGAATGGTAATATTCCCCAATGGTAAAGAGTGGATTATAGGGCGTAATTTATCTGAGGATTTAGCCCGACAACAACAACAGGGAATTACAGCTTGGCTGGCAGAAAATAGACTGTATCGGCGTGATTTAGCTGCACATAAGACAGGTAATTATTTAGGTGCTTATCTGGCCAAACAACGAGCTTTACAATTGGAGGCGGTAGAAGCAATTTTAATTGACGATCTGGGTAATTGGTTGGAAACCAGTACGGGTAATCTTTGGGGATGGCAAAACGATTGTTGGTACACTCCTGCTCTAGATTCAAATATTTTACCGGGAATTGGGCGAGCGCAATTATTGGCTTGGTTGAAACAAAATAATCTACCAGTTTGTGAAAATATCTGGACTCCAGAATTTGTTCGAGATTTACAAGCGATCGCTTATAGTAATTGTGTTGTGGAAATCGTTCCCATTAATTGCATTATTACATCAGGCGATCGCTTGAGTTATTCAGAGTCCAAGAACAAATCACAATTTCTTGCGCGATATTTTGCCAGTAATTTTTAAGCGATCTAGAATCAACAATATTGTTAAAAATATAACCATCCGTGTTTCTTATTCCTGATATGAAACTCAAATTAAAAATTTGGCGACAACCTAACCCAGAAAGTACGGGTAAATTTATCGAATATACCGTATCTGATGCTGATCCAGATATGTCCTTTTTGGAATTATTAGATGTCTTAAACGAACAATTGATTGTTAATAACCAAGAACCAGTAGAATTTGATAGTGACTGCCGTGAAGGGATTTGTGGTTCATGTGGTTTAATGATCAATGGCATGGCTCATGGCGATCGCTTGCTGACTGCTGCCTGTCAGTTACATTTGAGAACTTTTCAAGATGGAGAGACAATTGTTGTCGAACCCTGGCGAGCTAAAGCATTTCCCATTATTAAAGACTTGATAGTAGACCGCTCGGCTTTTGATCGCATTATTGCCGCAGGTGGCTATATTTCTGTCAACACTAATGCCGCACCCGATGCTAATTCCCTCCCCGTAGCCAAAGAAAAAAGCGATCGCGCTTTCGATTATGCTGCCTGTATTGGTTGTGGTGCTTGCGTTGCTGCCTGTCCCAATGCTTCGGCTTCTCTATTTACTGCCGCTAAAATCTCTCACTTAGCTTTACTTCCTCAAGGTCATCCCGAACGCTCCCAACGGGTAATTAGGATGACCAAACAAATGGCAACCGAAGGCTTTGGAGACTGTTCCAATCATGGGGAATGTGAAGCTGTGTGTCCCAAAGGGATTTCTCTCGACGCGATCGCTTTAATGCGCCGAGAATATTTTAGCTCCTTGACAACCCGATGATTAGATGCCTTTGCTTAATTCCAAACATGAATGATCCAAGCTAGACAGCATAGCGCACTAATCGCAATGCAAATCTTCGTTAACCATCTTTTTTTTAATTGTCTATTTTGTTCTAGCAGCTTGGCATTTTCAATTCTAAGGTTATCAGCTCTGCGGGAAAATATCGCTAGATCTTGTCTCAGACGCTCGTTTTTTTCTTGTAGCTGCTTAAGTCGAGTAGAATGATCTGCTTCTACCTCGATGAAGTTGTTTTCATCAGAATCAGGAAGAACATATTGTGGGAACTCACTTTGATATTTTGGCATTGAATTTGTAATTGGCTGAAAAATTTTTGGATAGCCGAAATTAGCTCTTCCATAAAGATATCAATTTTTATTCAGTAAAATAACTTGAGCGTCGATTATATGAACTACCCCGACTTCAAGCGTTAGCTAAGTCGGGGTTTCCAACTCCTCGGTACTAAGTCGGGATTTTTGACGTTTCATCTGCCCAAGTTGCTTCATCGAGCCAGTATGCTTACGCTTATTGGTCAAGGAAGTAGAGCTTAGACATCCACCGTCTGAGAGATGTGTCCCACACCCCTGTTGCTGGTTAGTAGCAACGTTATACATTACAAGTACAGAACCTTGGTCGCGTTCGATTTCAAAATTACAGCTATCACAAATATGATATCGATTAGACAAGTCAGCCCAGTCCTTATGAACAGTTCCGCATTTAGGACAGCGTTGACTCGGCTTAACCCGTTTTGTGTTCAATTGGAGTAGTAGACCACCCTTGGCTTCAATTTTGTAAGCAATCATTTTGTTCAGAGTACCAAAACCAACAGAAAGTATAGACTTATTGAGTCCTGCTTTCTGTCTTTTTCTTTTGCTATCTTTCTTTGCCTTGCGGGTCATGGCTTTGGTATTGAGCTTTTCAGTTACACCGATGTCATGACGACTTGCTATATCTGATGTAACTTTGTGCTGCCAGTCGGCACGCTCTCTAGCCACTTGGCGCTGTAATTTTGATACCCGTCTTCGCGCTTTTTTCCAACGATTAGAGGCTTTAATACCTTTTTTTCGGTTTGGTGCGCGTTTTCTTCTGAGTTTTTTCGACTCTTGTTTGACTTTGTTTTCTACCCTGATCGTAAAACGAGGGTTAGATATTTCCTCGAATTCCTTGCCATCAAAGCAGGTAATAGCGGTAGCAGTACCCAAATCAAAAGCAACTATTGACTCGTATTTCAAATCTGAAAGAGAGCCAAACATCGGTTCTTCAACTGAAACATTGCAAGTTTGAATGCTGGTAAACAATTTTGCTGCTGGAAATAATCAACAGTTTTCTGATTTTTCTTCCACTCAAAACGGCGATGAGCGATACAGGCATTATAGAGATACCCATGAAGACGACGAGCAGCAAACAATTCTCTTTCTTGAGACTTGTTTGGATAGAGTCGAAATGTATATCTTCTAATTGCCATATGTGGTTTAATAAGTTTATTGTTTCAGTCGATGAAATAAATCATATACAATGAGTCGATATAATGTCAACCAAGCTAAGGAAAGCTTCATATTCTGTTTTTTCTATTCACTTGCACGTAATTTTTGTGACTAAATATCGTCGCAAAGTTTTGACTAAAGCAATGATTGAAGATGCCAAAGAAGTGTTTCAAAGAGTTCTTGAATCTAATTCTTCAATTTTGTCTAACTGCCAAGGTGAAGCTGACCATTTGCATTTGCTGATTGACTTACACCCAAATAATAATATTTCTAACTTGGTGTCTTCTCTCAAATCAGCAAGTAGCCGAATTTTGAGAAAAAAATATCCCCAAGAAGGAGCTTCAATACTACTGGGGTAAAAATGCTAAACTATGGCATGACTCCAAGTGTATTATTTCTTGTGGTGGCGCACCATTAGAAGTCATCAAATAATATATTGATAATCAATCGGGTGGAAAAGAATAAGGATGCTACGCAGCTTTTTTATTGGTCGGGCATTCATGAGGGGCTGTGGGCGGAACTATTTCCGCCCTTTAAAAGCCCCGTCCCTAAGTTGTAGAACATGAGGGAATTCTGCCCGACATTTTAGTTAAAATAGTGTAAGCACTTAAATTACATAGTGATATTTTATACCTATGTGCTACTGGATTAACTAAGCGAGGTCTCGATCACTCAACCTATTGGTGCAAAATGGAAAATCTTATACCTACTCTTTATAGTTGGGTTGTAATCCTCTGCCAATTGCTAGCTTTATTTGCGATTGTAATCGGTATAGCTAAAGGATTTTTTCTCTACTGTAAAAATATTGGGACTATATCTTATGGGGGGAGTGCATTCCAATCTAGCCGTGTAGCTATGGGTTCTTCTTTTTCTCTAGGATTGAGCTTTTTGATTGGAGCGAGTATCCTTAAAACTACTATCGCCCCTACTTGGAATGATATCGCTCAATTAGCAGCAATTATCTGTTTGCGGACGGCAATTAACTTTTTATTATTAAGAGCTATTGCCCAAGGAAACGGTTGGGTGGAACAACAAACTACAGACAACGATTTTAAAGCGATCGCCCAATAGTTATTATGAGCGAATTAAACAATGCTGTCATACTGATTACTGGTGCGGCGGGAGGGTTTGGTAGAGAACTCACCCGACAATTATTACAGGCAGGTAGTCGCTTAATACTGACAGATTTAGATTTAGATACTTTACGCGATCGCGCTTTCGCAATTCAACAAGAAATTAAGACAGGAGAAATCATTACCTGTTTAGCAAGCGATCTAGCTGAAACGGAAGCCTGTAAAAAGCTTTACCATCGTACTAAGGCGTTAAATATACCCGTAGATATTTTAATTAACAATGCAGGAATTGGTTTATTCGGTCGTATGGATGAAGTCCCCGCCGAAAAATGGGAAAAATTAATGCAGGTTAACTTACTAGCCCCCATGCGCCTGAGTTCTCTGTTTGCCTCCGAGATGATTGACCGCCGACGGGGACATATCGTAAATATTTCCTCTCTGGCAGGTTGGATAACCCCTCCAGGAATGGCTCATTATTGTAGTAGTAAATTTGGACTACGTGGTTTTAGTGAAGGGCTATTTCATGAACTAAAACCCTATAATATTAAAGTAACTGCCGTTTATCCCTTTTTCAGTAGTACTCCCATGCTTCAGTGCGAGAGATATGGCACTCTGGCACAAACTACAGCAGGTTTTCCCGAAAAATTAATCACCGATCCTACTAAAGTAATGGCAAAAACCATTAAAGCCATTCGAGACGATCGCCTTCATGTGTTTCCTGACCGCATCGCTTATAGCCTTTATCTTCTCAAACAATATTTTCCACTCTTGTATAATGCGATTACTAATACCTGGAAATAAAAATTTCTCCCAAAGACCAAAAAGATCGCAATATTTCTTAACAGCCGTTCATAATAAATACTGATAACAAACCACTGAGAACTGAATTAATGCTTGCAGCGATTTTATTCGATTTAGACGGCACACTTGCCAACACAGATTCTATTCACTTTGCCGTCTGGCAAGATATTCTAACTAGGTTTGACTTAGAAATCGATCGCTCTTTCTATCAACAACGTATATCGGGTAGAACTAACGCCAAAATCATTCAAGATATCTTACCCCAATTATCTTTAGAAGAAGCTTGGCAACTGGCTACTGAAAAAGAAGAAACCTATCGTCATATGGTAAGTAGTCTACAACCGATGCCTGGATTACAACGGATACTCAGGTTGACCGAAAAAGCCTCAATTAAAACAGCCCTCGTCACCAATGCACCCCGTCAAAATACCGAATATATGCTGAAGATTTTGCAGCTTAGGAATGTTTTCTCGGTAGTAATTTTGGCAGAAGATGCACCCCCAGGAAAACCAGACCCAGCCCCCTATAAATTAGGTTTAAGCCGCTTGGGAGTAGATAGCCAAGGGGTGATCGCTTTTGAAGATTCTCCTTCAGGTATACGCTCGGCGAGGGGTGCAGGGATTTATACCATTGGTATTACTTCTTCTCATCCTGCTGAATATCTCATGGTAGCAGGAGCAAATATGGCAATTCCCGATTTTAATAGCCCCCAACTTTGGGAATTATTAGACAAGAAAATGTTTTATCGATGATTCAAGGGTTGACAGTGTTTAAGATAAATCAAAAGCCGATGATAGATAAGTTTGTAAAGTTAATTGATATCCTTGAGGATAAATTACTGGCTTACCTATAGATCTATGCCGAGATTGAACAGAATCTAAAGTAAAATATTCGCCATGGCGATCGCGATTTTGATAGCTAACCAAGGCGACATCAAATCGACAGGGAAGCTCGGCTAATTCTGGGTTACTAGATAAAAATATTGAAGCTGTTTTAATTATTTTTTGTTGTTTTCTTAGTGTAATAGACAACAACCCCGATTCATCCCAATTAGCGTAACTGCGAGTTTTAACTTCCACAAATATTAAAGCAGGTTGAAATTTATTTTGAGCTATAAGATCGATTTCTCCCCAACGACAATGCCAATTGTGGTGTAATAGCTGATAATTTTGGTTTTTCAGCCAAGATGCTACCAAATTTTCACCTAAGTTACCAATTTTTTTCATTAAATTTTGTTCAGATCATTTAGTAACTATTATCACTCTGATATTTTCCCTGATCCACAGCAGATAAACTGCAAAATTTTGATTTTTAAAAGGCAAGCTAGAGCAATTATCAACAATAGTAACAATAAAAAATAATCAAGTTAATCGTAATTGAGAATAAAATCGTGACTTAGATTGTCAAGACGTTCTCTAAAGCGTCTTGATTTATTTTTTCAGTACATATACATGAGATTTGTTACAGAGCCAAACAATAATTTAGTAATACGGTTATACAATTGGCGATCGCTCCTAAATGGGCAATTTCATAACCGTGAGTGTTTTCGGTAGGAAAACTCAAGCAAGCAGCCCTAGCTACGTGACCAAATTTCATGGCAATGGAGGCATCACTACCAAAACTTTCTAACACCGCTAATTGTATGGGTATGCGGCTTTTTTTTGCGGCTAGGAGCAATTCGGCATTGAGGTTTTCATCGTAAATTCCGTAGCTATCTTGAGATAACAATACGGGAGAATCTCCTTCCGCAATGGGATATTCTGTTGCTAAAGGACAAATTTCTAAAGCAATCAAAGCTTCTAAAGTCTGATTTTGGGTAAAATATAAAGCTCCAATTGCTCCTACTTCTTCTTTGGCTGAAGCAACTAAATAAATATCTATAGGAGGTTGGGATAATAATTTGGCTAAAGTTAATAAAATAGCAACAGAAGCTTTATTATCTAGGGTGTAACTGGCAATATAATCTTTAATGCGAATTGGCTGTTTGCGATGTTTGCCGATAACTACTCGACTACCAGGGCGAATTCCCGCGTCCATTAATTCTGATTCGCTACATTTAGTTTCTACCCAAACGTCAGTCCACAATAAAGGCTCATCTGATTGCTGTGATTTTTGGGGCGACTCGTGGGAAACGTGACGAGAGCCAAAGGAAAGGATACCGCTAATCGTTTGTTTGTCGCCAATAATATCTACGACTCCTTCACCATATACCCAGGGAAACGATCCACCTAATTTGCGGACTTGCAGACAACCCCGCTCGTCGATGGATTTAACAATTGCCCCAATTTCATCTTTATGAGCAGTAATGGCGATCGCTCTGTCGGAATTTTCACCTTTTACCCTAGCAATCACATTACCTGCCAGATCCTGCCAGGCTTCTACCCCCAAGGCGAAAAATCGATCTAATAAAACATCATCAATTTCGGTTTCTACACCACTGGGAGAATGATATAAAACTAATTCGGCGATCGCCTTAAATAAGTAATCATAATCGATGACGGGTTTATTGCCGTTAGTTTCCATAAAATTAATAATTTAGAGTTAGAAATTGAGAGTTGGTGAACGCTGGTTTAACTTAAAGAATTAACAAAATCTGTTAAACGTTCCATTCCTTTCTCAATAGTATTCATATCTGTAGCATAGGCGATGCGAATACAATTATCTGCTCCAAAAGCAATCCCCGGAATGGTTGCTACTTGTTTAGTTTCTAACAGTCGGTCACAAAATTCTAAAGATTTCAGTCCTGTTGGAGAAATATCCACAAATAGATAGAATGCACCATAGGGTTTGGGGCAGTGTAATTGTGGTATCGCTTTAATTGCTTGATAAATGTATTTGCGTCTGGCAGTAAAAGCCTCAAGCATCTCTTTGACGCAATCTTGAGAAGATTCTAATGCCGCGATCGCGCCATACTGGGCAAAGGTGCAGACATTGGAGGTACTGTGTCCCTGAATCTTGGTCATCCCTTGAATTATTTCTACTGGTGCAGCCGCATATCCTACTCGCCAACCTGTCATGGAATGACTTTTGGCAAAACCACTACTGACTATGGTACGAGCAAATATTTCTGAATTAACCGCACCAATACTTAAATGTTTTGCACCATCGTAGAGAATTTTTTCGTAGATTTCGTCGGAAACTACTAACAGATCGTGTTGTAAAATCACCTCTGCTAGGGCTGTAACCTCTTCAGGTGTATAAACTGCTCCAGTAGGATTAGAAGGAGAATTCAGCACTAACAATTTAGTCTGAGGGGTAATTGCAGCTTCTAACTGTTGCGGAGTAATTTTATATTCATTTTCTGCCAAAGTATTGACGATTACAGGCGTACCGCCAGCCAATTTTACCATTTCTGGATAACTCAACCAATAGGGAGCGGGAATAATTACCTCATCTCCAGCTTCGATTAAAGTTTGCATCAGATTAAATAAAGAAAACTTCCCGCCATTAGTCACGATGATGTTTTCTGGCTGATAATTTAGACTGTTATCGTACTGTAACTTAAGCGCGATCGCCTGACGTAATTTTGGTTCTCCTGCGGCTGGCCCATATCTAGTTTTACCTTCATCTAAAGCCTGTTTTGCCGCTGCACAAATATGACGGGGAGTGGGAAAATCCGGTTCTCCGGCACTAAAACTACAAATATCGATGCCTTCGGCTTGCATGGCTTTTGCTTTTGCAGCGATCGCCAAGGTCATAGATGGAGGTACTTGATTTACTCTTGCAGCTAACTTCATTAACTTTAAACCCAAGATGTTGTATTTTCTACTCTTTCTATAGCTGAAACTATAGTTTCCCAGAGTTTTTTTGAGTTTAGCGAAATCTGAGTATTTTTCTTTACAATTCAAGTTACAAGGTTCAAAACTCCCTCTACTCCTGCTTCCTCTTCATAACAATCTAGTTAAGCCGAACTCAGGTTATTTAACCTTCGTTGCCCGATTAACTGTTCCCCGTTCCACTTCCCTTACTTTCTTGCCACGCCACACGAGACGAATGGGCGTACCTTTGAATCCTAATTGTTCTCGAAACTGACCCTCGACATAACGACGGTAGTTATCGTTAAAACGTTTGGGATCGTTGACAAATAGGGCGATAGTTGGGGGTTGAGAGCTTACCTGAGTGCCATAGTAAATCTTACCCTGTTTTCCCTGACGAGTGGTGGGGGGAGAATGCCATCTCAAAGCATCTTCTAGTACTTCGTTAATTACGGCAGTGCTAACTCTTCGCTGGTGTTCGGCGGCGGCGGTATCGACTAAATCTAAAATCTTATTCACCCGTTGACCGGTCATGGCACTGACAAAAATAGTTTCTGCCCATTCCATAAAATACAGCCGATCCATAATCTGTCGTTGATATTGGTAAATAGTGCCAGAATCTTTTTCCACCGCATCCCATTTATTGAGAACAATGATAGTTGCTTTCCCTTCTTCGATAATTCTGCCTGCTAATTTTAAATCCTGGTCGGTTACACCATCGAGAACATCTAAAACGAATAAAATCACATCCGCGCGACGAATGGCTTTAAAAGCGCGGTTAATACTAAAAAATTCTGCCCCATAATTGACATTTTTTTTGCGTCTAATACCCGCAGTGTCGATCAAACGGTAGGTAGTATCTTTTCTCGTCACTAGCATATCGATCGCATCTCTAGTAGTCCCCGATACAGGAGAGACGATCGCCCGTTCTTCTCCAGTTAAAGCATTGAGTAAACTAGATTTCCCCACATTAGGACGACCGATAATCGCTACTTTAATTTCTTCTTCTTCGACAATTGTATCTACAGGTGGTAGTAATTCCAGTAGCGCATCTAACAGTTCACCAGTACCATTACCGTGAATAGCTGAAATGGCATAGGGTTCTCCCAAGCCCAACTCCCAAAATTGAGCCGCTTGAATCAATCCCTGTTCTACTGATTCGCATTTATTCACCGCTAATAAGACGGGGACAGATTGTTGGCGCAACCATTGAGCAATTTCGCGATCGCCTGGAGTAGGACCTAATTGTCCATCGACGACAAAAATTGCTACTGAAGCCTCAGTCAGTGCTGCCATTGCTTGCTGACGAATTAGAGGTAAAAATTCCGTATCGTCATCAAACACCAGTCCCCCAGTATCCACTACCTGAAATTCCCGATCTAGCCAAAATGCAGGGCGATAAGTGCGATCGCGAGTGATTCCTGGTTCGTCATGGACGATTGCTTGTTGGTCGCCAGCTAAACGATTGACAAAGGTAGATTTGCCCACATTGGGTCTACCGATAATAGCAACTATGGGTAATGGCATCTTAATTTTTGAGTTATTAATTATTAATTATCGATTGATTTGGTATAGATTAATTATTTTAATCAAGTTCGCGACAATGAGTTAAATAGACTTCTTGCATAAGTTTAAAGTTTCTAGTTTGTCTGAAGGATGAATTATGAATTATGAATTATGAATTATGAATTTACGTCGTTTAGCTTCTATTTTCAAGACAATTCTAATGATGCGATCGCCTGTCTGCTGTCATTATAATCTGAAGACTTAGGCAGAGCAGGGGTACTGCACGACCGCATCTCCCTCCAAATAATTTAGATTGCATCCCCCAATAGTTCAGTAATCACTCATCAGTAATTAGAGAATAATTAACGGTCAGAAAGTTCACAGTTTTACTAATTCTTCAGCTATGGTATCTATGGTCAGGCGAATTTGAGCTTCTGTATGATTGCAGGTCACAAAAAACCTCAAGCGAGCTTCATTTTGAGGTACAGAAGGATAGATCATAAAGGGTACATTAATGCCCCGCTTGAATAAATTTTGAGACAGCTGAATTGATTTAAGAGAATCACCGACAATAATGGGGATGACCGGCGAATCTTGGCTCATACCCGTATTCAATCCTTTTTCTTGGGCTAATGCTAAAAATAATTTAGCATTAGCTTGTAAATCACTCACTCTTGTGGGTTCATTTTTCAAAACCCGAATTGCTGCTAGAGTTGCTGCTGCATTAGGAGGAGACATTCCCACACTAAACACGAATCCCGGGGCAGTATACTTGAGATATTCTACCAGAGCATAAGAGCCAGCTATATAGCCACCACAACTGGCAAAAGACTTACTGAGAGTTCCCATCCATAAATCTACATCATGGGGGTTGATGGCAAAATATTCACCAATACCGCGTCCGGTTTTGCCAATCGTTCCCATAGAATGAGCTTCATCCACCATCAGAAAAGTTTTATAGCGTTTTTTCAACTCGATAAATTTAGGCAACTCGGCAATATCACCATCGGTACTGTAGACCCCTTCAATGACAATTAAAACCCGTTGATAGCGATGACGGCGATCGCGCAAGATAGTTTCTAAAGAGTCGGGGTCATTATGAGCAAAAGCTACTAAACTTGCTCCCGAAAGAAAACATCCCTGAAGAATACTGTTATGACTTAGGGCATCATAGATCACCAAATCATTTTTACCGAACAAATGACCGATAGTAGTAACGTTGGTGGCATGGCCGCCTACCATAACAATGCTATCTTCTGCACCGATAAAATCAGCAATTTCCCTTTCTAACTCCCGATGTAGTGGTTTTTCTCCCGAAATCAAACGACTGGCACAAGCAGACGTACCATAGCGATCGGTAGCATCCTTAGCAGCTTGGGAGACAACGGGATCGCCGCACATACCGATATAATTATAAGTGGCAAAATTAATTAGCTCCCGACCATCTACGGTAGTTTTATCATTAACTACTGTTTCTTGCGGTACAAAAAAAGGATTGCCATTGCCCAAGCTAGCTACTTGTTGTTGTTGGGCTTGCAATTTCTTATATTCGGGAAAATCGGCGAAATTATAGTTTTCTGGGGGGATTTCTAGTTCATAATCTCCCTTGATGCCTTCTAATGTCAATTCTTCTGAAGTGATGCTACCGTTAGAACAGACAAGCTCCAGATTTCGCTCGCCATTTAATTTATTATCTCCAAAGGTATTAGCCGCTAAATATTGAGCCAAAGCTTCGATATTTTGATAATCCCATAATAAAGTAGGAGAAAGACGACAACCCAAGTAATCTTCTAAATCTCCCGATAAATTAATTGCTTCAGCTGAATCTAAACCATATTCTTCAAAATCTTGACTGACATCAATTTGACTGGCTTCAATTTCTAGAATTTCAGATAACTTATCAATTAACCATCCCTGAAGAATTTCAGCTTTAGCAGCAACACTGAGATGCTTGGCGCGATCGCTGTCAAAGGGAGAAATATTTTTATGTTCTTTTCCATTCAAGGCTTCATTTAATAGTGTCATTATTAACTCCTACACCACTTAAATATTGAGTAAATTTTGGTCTAGCCGACACCTTTCTGGACCATTAGACCGGAGACGATGGTAAGGACGCGACTCAACTTTTCGGGAGTAGACAAGGTGTATAAGGTTTCAAAATCTCGAAACACTCGTTCTTGGCTTGTCCCCATTTGAAGATAAATATCGTCCGTTATTTTGCCACAAACCCCCGCTAAAATACCAGGGTATCTAGCAGGGGTTCGTTTTAGTAGCTTAATGTTCAATTTTTAGGCGACCTCACTTTATAGCTATAGGATAGATGATTAAATCGAATCTATAACAAACCAGTGTAGATCGCCAACTTTTCCCAGAAAAATATATTTATTTTAGCTTTTAATTAGCTAGCAACATATTCTCTGACGTAAGCTCTTCTTCTTCTTAGTTGGGCAAGTGCTTGATGCTCTAATTGACGAACTCTTTCTCGGCTGAGATTCATTCTCTGACCGATTTTGGCCAAAGATAGTTCCTTACCGTCTTCCAAACCAAAACGTAAAGATAGTACTTCTCGCTGTTGGGGAGATAAATCCGCCATTAGACTATATAAATCTTGCCGTAACAATTGTTGGGTAGCATAGCGATCGGGAGAAGCTGTTTCATCTTCAAGCAGTTCGGATAATTCCGTATCTTGATTGTCCCCAACCCTCACGTCAAGAGAAATAGGCTGACGGGCAATACTCAGATATTCGCGAATTTGAGCGGTTTCTAGCTCTAATTCTGCCGCTATTTCTTTCGGTTCGGGACTTCGCCCCAATTTTTGCGATAACTCTCTTTGAGTTTTCTTAATTTTGTTCAGTTTTTCGGTGATATGAATTGGTAGGCGGATAGTTCGGGCTTGTTGGGCGATCGCTCTGGTGATTGCCTGACGAATCCACCAATAAGCATAGGTTGAAAACTTATACCCTTTAGTAGGATCGAATTTTTCTACTCCCCTTTCTAAACCTAAACTACCTTCTTGAATTAAATCGAGAAACTCCATATTGCGTTTCTGGTATTTTTTGGCGATCGCCACTACCAGACGCAAGTTGGCTTCAATCATTTTTTGTTTGGCTCTCTGTCCAACTTCTATAACCCTGCGGAGTTCTACTTCACTCATTTGGACTTTTTGGGCCCACTCCTTCAGACTTGGCTCTTTTGATAGCTCTTGTTCTAACTCTTCTTTTGCTTCTAACAGGGTCATCATCTGCTGTACGTGCTTACCATAAACAATTTCTTGTTCGTGGGTTAACAACGGTACCCTACCAATTTCATGCAGATAAGTTCTGACTGTATCTGCCGAGTAGTTGGTTTTTGTGGTTGATTGATTGATTTTGGCTTTGGGCATCTTTAGCTGTTGTGACTCCTTGGAAATTCTGGCAAATCCACTATTGGTTGCATCAGATTGAGTTGATTTACACTAAATGTTTCGTTATGAAACAAGAAACCTTGATTTGAGCCGTACCCAGATGGCGATGAATTACTAACTTACAAAAAATTAGTCTTACATTAGTTGCCAAATTTAATATATAATCCTATATTGTTGGCTGCGATCGCTGGTTGCGTCTTGGCTTGGCCGAGATCACGCTCTGATAGCGATTTTCCATTGACAAGTTGGGTGTTTAGACTCGAACTCAGTCCGATTATTCTTTTAGACGCTAGATTTTAGATAAAGGTTCAACTCCCAATGAGCTAAACCCGTAAGACTTAAAATCCTAGCTATTATCATCAATATCACTCGATCTACGCTGGATTATGTGACAATATTGCTAATACATTTTTATAATGAACTAAAATTAACTAGATTCATAGGTTACATAGATTCGGATTGCCGAATTTATGCATGATTCTGATGTGGTATTTTCACTCCATTAGTTATAAACCCTAACTGAGAAGAAGTAGGGAAGAAAGGGAAAAGCTGATTACTGTTATAGCGATCGCTAGCCAACTCAGAAAACAATAGCGAGTTAAGTTTAAAGCCTGGTAAATTTTTTCTGTAGAGATCGGTTCGATGGCATCTCCTAGCAGGGGTTTTTCTTTGACTCTACCTTTATAAGTATTTTTACCTCCTAACTGAACTTGTAAAATGGCTGCATAAACACACTCACTCCAGCCAGAGTTTGGACTGGGGTCTTTTTTGGCATCCCGACGACAAATAGACAATATTTCTTGAGGTCGTCCTGAAAACAAACTGAGAGTCAACACCGTTAAACGACAGGGTAACCAAGTCAAACGGTCTTCTAGCTGCGCGCTAAACCAACCCAAATCGCTATAGGGTTCGCGACGATAACCCACCATTGAATCTAGAGTGCTAGCAGCTTTATAAGCTAACGCTAGGGGTGCGCTACCTATAGCGGGAATAAATGCCCCCAAAATGGCATAAAACAGGGGTGCTGTGACTCCATCAACTCCATTTTCCCCCACAGTTTCCAATAAGGCTCGTAAAATTTCTGCTGTAGATAAATTATCTGTATCTCTACCTACATATAAACTCAAGCGAGAACGGGCTGTAACCAAATCTCCTAAAGATAGAGGTTGCAATACATCTTGTACTGCCAGTCTTAAGCTAGAGGCTGCAAAGCAACTGGCAAGTAAGATAACTTCTACCCCCAAACCCAACCAAAAATCAATTCCCCTACAAACCCAAACTAAGAGCCAACCTGTTAATCCACTACCGCAAATTAAACCCAAACCCAAAATAATTCCAGCCAGACGACGTTGCCAGCGCAACTTACTCCAATTAATTACCAGTTGGGCATAATTATTAATCAGCCAGCCCATAACTTGTACTGGGTGCAGCAAATAAGGAGGATCTCCTACTAAATAGTCTACAATTGCTGCTAATAATAAAACTAATGCTGAAGAATGTGAAAACAACTAATTAAATAATTATTGACGAATTTTATCGACGTTTTCTTCCCAATTAACCCCATCAAAAGACCGAATTTCAAAGCGGTCTAGTACATTTTCATCCAAAGTTCTAATATTGAAAGTATAAGTAGTTAACAACTCTTCACCTTTAACAAGAGTAAAGTTTTCTGGAGAAACAATTAAATGTAAAAAACCTTTTTTGCGGCAAATCGAACAGTTACAGTCTTCTACTATAAAGCGATCGACTAACACTTGAAATCGAACTGCACCACAATGACAACTACCTTGATAAATTGCCGATTCTTGTTTTTTTGTCACTTAAAGCTCTCTCAACTAAACAATAAAATTATTTTCTTCTCCCTGTGCGGCTTGCCAGCTACGAGCATCATAATATAAATCGGCTAAGGTAATACTATATAACGCTTCTTTGAGTTTTTGATGTAATCTTTGCCACAAACTAAATGTTACCCAATCCTCGGCTAATTTTGTGTCGGGACTATAGTTAGCTAAAGGTTCGATAGTTTCTCCTACTGCTTCTAAAATTTTGCCTAAAGAAATTTGTTCGGGCCGACTTGCTAATTGATAGCCTCCTTGCGCTCCTCTGACAGATCTAACAATTCCAGAGCGTCGCATTTCCATCAATAATTTTTCTAAATATGGTGCGGGTAAATCTTGACGCTGGGCGATCGTTTTTACTGATGTTGGACCGTATCCTGGCTGTAAACTGAGGTCTAACAATGCTTTTACACTATAATGACCGCGAGTTGTCAATTTCATGTTCTAGATTAAATCCTCGAAAAAAAAATATTTATTTATCAATTTGATGTTTTGGGACATTAAATTTAATAATATTAGTTCTGGGTTATGATTCAGTAAGCTAAAAATTTTATTTTTAATTTAGTTAATTATGGCGCGTAAGTGTAATATAGTTTTATAAAGAAATAGCAAGGAAAAAATTTGATTATCTTTGCATAACTTTAAGCTAAACTACAAATCTGTAAACCAAAATATTTAGTTGTTTCAAGTTGATGGCAAAAGTAACCCAACCGCAGCCTTTAGTAGGTGCAGCTTTAATTAATAAAGTAAAAGAACTAGGCAACCTCTCTAAAGAAGAAAAAGCAAGAGAATGTGGCTATTATACAGTCACAAAAAACGGTGTAGAACGAGTTAATATGATGAAATTCCTCAATGCATTAATTGATGCTGAAGGAATTGAGTTAGACAGTACTTCCAATGGTCAGGGCAGAGGTGGTAGATCTGCCAGTTATCGTATTAGTGTACAGTCTAATGGTAATCTTCTAATTGGTTCGGCATACACTAAGAAAATGGGTTTAGTACAGGGAGATGAGTTTGAAATAACCCTGGGAAGAAAACATATTCATCTCAAACAAATAGGTGCTGATGAAGAAGAATAAACTCAAAGTCTACTATTTTTAGGTTCGTAGTTATACTTTGAGCGGGCTTCGGTATTATTTTAATTTCAGCCTCTTCCCAATGAAAAATATAGCAAATCCGTGGCAATTTAAGGTCTTAATTGAGTTGAGCTTGAGGCATAAATGTCGAGCAGATAAAAAGCAATTTTCGTCAACAATTTAGAATTGCTATATAAATCCAAAATCTATAGAAGTTAGTTACCGAGTTAATTAATCAAAGATTAACTCAGTAGCTAGCTTAATGTTTGGTTTTCTGCTTCAGTGATTTGAGTTAAGATCACTTTATAGGTTGGCCAGACTTTTTAATAGCAAGCATCCAGTTTGAAGAGTTGTCCTCTGTAGGTTTGATAATTGCTTGTGGGGGTATATTTAACTCTTCAATTGTCAGGCGATCGAGAAGTAAATAAACAGAGGAATTTTGCTGCCAGTGTTGTTTTAATTGAGTCATTTCTTGCGACAGGATTGGGCGATCGCTGTAAAAATCTAAAGATGAAGGATATTCGTACCAAGAAGTATAAATTATTTCCTGTTGCGGAACATGAGTGTTAATCAAATTAGCAATGGGTTTAACTGGTTCGAGGTTGTTTAACTCCCAAAGCCAGCTAGAAGAAGTAACTAGCAATAAATAAGAAACATAAAGTCCCCAAAATAATAAAGCAATAAATTGTCTTTCTCGTCGAGCAATCAAAATTGCAGTTACACCAAAAGTTACAGTTAAAGAACCAAAGATTAACAGTAGCCAAAGATCAATCGGGGGAGTCAATCCACAATACAATCCCAGACAAGCAGTTAAAACTGCCATAATTGCCAACCCAATCCACCAGTGGCGAGGATAGGGAATATAGCTGGGTGAATTGTATATTTGGTCTAATTTAGCCCCCCCTGCTAATGCCAGCACGGGATATAGAGGTAGAAGATACCAAAATTCTTGAGTGACTAAAATTAAAATCGAAGTCAGGTAAACCCCACTCCAAACAATAACTAATTTACCCCAGCCCCAGTGCAAATTTTCTCTAGCTAATTTTAATCCTCCAACAAACACGATCGACCAAGGTAAAAAATACTGTAATATCGATAGCCAATAACTATACCAAGAAAGCTCTCTCCAAGAAGCAGTCAAAGACATTTGTGTCTTTAACACAGCAATAATAGCGGTAAAATTCTGTAATTCTGGATACCGATACCATTGAGTGGCATACCAAACTAATAAAGGTGCAATTCCCAAGCTAATACCGATCCAGAGATAAATTGAACCGAGCAAACGGGGAGTATCCCAAGCCACAAATAATAAAGCGATCGCCATAATTGGCAGGCAAAGAAAACCATGAGCCAAACCAACTGCACCCAAACCTATTCCTGCTACTAAAGACCAACGTAAATCACGGCGCGAGCGCAAAACTGCCCAGATTGTTAAGATTTCAAAACAAAGTAAAGGACCATCTAGCATCGCCAACCTACCGAAGCGGATCACTGGAAAAGAAGTTAAGTAAATCAAAGCCGCAAACAAAGCAGGGAGGCGAACTACAAAAATTTCCCGCCCGATTTGGTAGAGTAATAGGACTGAAATAGCTGCTAAAAGCGCACCCGGCAAGCGAGTAGTAAATTCATTAATTCCCGCGATCGCATACAATCCAGCGATCATAGCGTGTATTAAAGGAGGACGCTCTAAATAAGGTTCACCCAACAGAGTAGGAAAAAACCATTCAACAATTCCCATACTATGCTGGTGAATTTCTTTAGCTACTCTGGCTAAAATAGCTTCATTCCCATCAATTAAAGGACTACTCCCTAAATTAATCAAAAATAATAATAACGCTGCACAGAACAGACCGATAAAGCAAAGATAATCCAGCCAAATTTCGCTTTGGCGCAATTTATTAGGAGAGCGTTTCCAAATAGAAGCAGGATGAGATGACATAACCAATTAATTAAAATATTCCAGATAATAGGCATCCCCAATTAACAACAAGGTCTTAAACTAATATCTTATTGTCTATCTTATGTTTTATTAGTCCCAGATTGCTTTAGCCAATTTTTATTTTCAACTGAGATGTTAAAATACCCGACATAAACGACATTAGTTACTTAGTGCTAAACTACCAGCTAATAGTTTTATAGTTACATTTGGTAGTTAACACTAGAATTTCTGGAGAAGCATCTAAAACTATTAATTTGAAATAGCCAAAGGTCACAACTATTTTTCTATTCCTTTGAGGAATGCTAGCCTTAAAGCACGGTTTACGTCTTCAAAACGCAGGGTTTATGCTCCCAAACCCGACTCAGGTTAAATTGTGGGTTTTTAATCGAACTCATCTAACTTCGCAAGGGCGAATCCCTGGTGTTCAACACTAGGGCTTGCGTCGCCGGCCAAAAACTACCGCTCACCTGACAAGTTCAGACGATTTGCAAGGGACGCTTGAATATTAATTAGCTTATGGAAGGATCTTTTGAAATTACCCTACAAATAGTTGTAGCGGTCCTGGCGGGAATTAGCGCGCAGGTAGTAGCAGAATATTTTCAAGTACCTAGTATTGTTTTTTTGCTGCTATTTGGTATTTTTCTCGGTGCTGACTGTTTTAACGTACTTCATCCCCACGATCTAGGGGTTGGATTAGAGGTGCTAGTAGCTCTTTCAGTTGCCATTATCTTATTTGAAGGTGGTTTAAATTTAGAGTTAAGAGAATTAGGCAAAGTTTCTGGTAGCTTGCGTAATTTAGTTACCATCGGCACTTTAATCACCCTGATTGGTGGCGGGATGGCGGCTCATTGGTTAGCAGAATTTCCCTGGTCGATCGCTTTTCTCTATGCTTCTCTGGTAGTAGTAACAGGACCGACGGTGATCGGCCCATTGCTCAAACAGGTTAAGGTAGACCGCCAGGTAGCAACTCTACTAGAAGGGGAAGGAGTATTGATCGACCCTGTAGGGGCTATTTTGGCGGTGGTAGTATTGAATACGATTTTAAATACCAGTGCCTCTCCTGTTGAAGTGATGAGCGGTTTATTATTGCGCTTGGGGATTGGTTCTCTCGTTGGTGGTTTGGGGGGATGGTTATTGGGATTATTACTCAAACAAGCGAACCATCTGGGAGAAGAATTAAAAAATCTGGTAGTTTTAGCCGCAGTCTGGGGTTTATTCGTCTTATCTCAAAGTTTACGTACTGAATCGGGACTTATGGCTACAGTAGTACTGGGAATCGTACTCAAAGCTTCCTCAATTCCTGAAGAAAGACTGTTGAAAAGATTTAAAGGACAGCTAACAGTTCTTTGTGTTTCGGTTTTATTTATTCTATTAGCGGCAGATTTATCTATCGATAGTATCTTTGCTCTGGGCTGGGGAAGTGTTTGGGCTGTATGGGTATTGATGGTAGTAGTCCGTCCCATCAGTGTAGCAGTTTGTACCTGGAATAGCGGGATGAATTGGCGACAAAAGATCTTCTTGGCTTGGGTCGCTCCTAAAGGGATTGTTTCAGCTTCAGTAGCTTCTTTATTTGCTATATTGCTAACGGAAAAAGGGATAAATGGTGGAGATGCCATTAAAGCTTTGGTGTTTCTGACAATTATGATGACCGTATTTTTCCAAGGCTTAACTGCCCGTTTTGTGGCTCGTTGGCTACAAATTACCAAAAGTGACGCTAAAGGAGCAGTAATCATTGGCTGTAATTCCCTCGGTCGTTTAATTGGCTGGCTATTTCAAGAATTAGGGGAATCAGTGGTCATGATCGATACCGATGCCGAAGATTGCCAAAAAGCTGAAGCTCAAGGTCTATCAGTATTTCACAGTAGCGCGCTCGATCCCGAAGTTTTAGCCGAAGCAGGTATTGAATCTATGGGAACATTTATTGCTTTAACTAGTAATGGCGAATTAAATTCGGTTTTGGCTCAAAGAGCTTTAGAAGAATTTCAACCACCCAGAGTTTTGGCTGCATATCCGCAAAACTCAAGTAATATCAATAAAACTAAGGTAAATCAAGCATTTATCAGAGAATTTCCCATCAAAGCCTGGAATATTTACATTAATGATGGACAAGTAAAATTAGGCACTACCGTACTTCAAGAGCCAGAATTTTCCTTTCAACAAGCTCATTTACAAGCATTTATTCGTTCCGGGGAAATGCTTCCTTTATTAATCAAGCGTCAAGATAATTTACAAATAGCCAAAGCTGAAGAAGATTGGCAGATCGGAGATGAAATTTTTTATTTATTGCATGATCCCAGACCCAAACTCTTAAAAAGACTTTCAGGAGGTAATCAGTCATCCCGTTTGATTTTAGAAAAGCTGCCAGAAGTCGAAGAAATTCCCCTAGCGGCTCCCATTGCCGATGTTGCCCATAATTCTGTAGAAGAAGCTATTTAACTATTTAATAGATTTTTTGCAGAATTGAAGTTGCTAAAAATAATTATCATATTAAATAAAGAATAAAATGATTAACTTGTGGCGATACGCGCTGAAAAAATTATGGATGTAAAACTAATCATGCTGGTCTTGACAGGGCTGTTTACGGTTGCTTGTTTATTTTTTGGCACTCAAGGTGGTTACTACGACACCGATAAATATGACGGTAACGGCTCGGCTCATTAAATATTGATCGCTAATTAGACAATCTTTAAATTTGGCTCCAGTGGTAATCTAATTATTAGTAACCGAGAGAAATACTGCGGTTTCCTCGGTAGCTCTGCATTACCTGCACTAAAATCTGAAGCAAGTAAAAATTACACCAGTATAGCTTCACTGTGGAGAGCTTAACAGATAACCCAAATTTCCTTCATTTTTTAAGCTTGGGTTAGGAGGAATGAAATTATATGAACAAAAGTCAAAGGAGAATTGCATCTAGCTCATTTCCTTTGTCTTGTTTTTCTTATGGTGTCGGTCATGAAAATGAGGGAATTTGTCTGTTGTTACAGATTGGAGATTACAAAATTCTCTTAGATTGTGGATTGAACAACTTAGAAGAACTCATCAGTCAAGCTCGTTCTTCTGCAATCGATTTGGTTTTCTGCTCTCATGCCCATGAAGATCATTGTCGCGGATTGAGGGAACTTCATCAAGCTTTTCCAGAATTACCGATTTATACCAGCGAAGTTACGGCTCAATTACTTCCCCTACATTGGTCTCAAGAGTCTAAGCAAGACAAATTGAACTGGTGTCAGGCTCTTCCTTGGCGATCGCCATTTTTGATTACTAAAGACTTACAAATAGAATTATTTCCCGCAGGACATTTGCCAGGAGCGGCAGCAATTTCTATTGCCCATAAAACTCCAGAGCGTACCTACAAAGTAATATATACTGGAGATTTTTCGGTTTCTAACTTTCAATTAGTAGAAGGATTGTCCATTGACAACATCAGGGGTTTAGCACCCGACATATTAATTATTGAAGGAAGCTATGGCACGGTACGCCACCCCCACCGCCGCCAACAAGAAAAGCAGTTGATGGAAAAGATTGATCGCGCTTTGGAATCGGGAAAAAACGTTTTGTTACCCGTACCTCCCATCGGCTTAGGTCAAGAAATTCTTAAATTACTTCGTTCACATCATCAGTTTACCGGTCGAGATCTCGACTTGTGGGTAGATGAAACGGTAGCTGCTGCTTGTGATGTTTATTTAAAATTATTGCCTCAGTTTCCCCTATCGGTACAAAATTTTGCCAAACATCAATCACTGTTTTGGGACGAACGAGTTTGTCCGAGAATGCGGAGATTGTCACGACAAAGCGATCTTACTCAAAATAATAGTGCTTATATAATTTTGGCAGATTACCGTACTGACCTCCTGAGTTATTTACAGTCTCAAACAGAAGAGTGTTTGATTTTGCTGCCAGAACATCCTCAAGAGTATTTAAGTCCCGACTCCCCTCCAATATCTTCCATTGTAAATAATCTGGCTCACGTTACCATAGATAGCTACTTACTAGCCGAACATAGCGATGGTCGTAATACTACTCAATTAATTCATAACTTACGCCCGCAACACATTATTTTCGTTCACGGGTTACTAAATTATTTAGTGGAATTAGCGAGCTTAGAAGAATTACGCAATCGTTATCAGGTGCATTCTCCAGTCAATGGTATTTTGGTCGAATTACCTCTAGGCGATCGCTTTGTGCAACCCATGACTCCCCAACCAGTTTATTATGAAGGGGAATTAAACGAAAGTGGTACGGAGATCGCCATTACCCTACCCGATACCATCGAACAAGACCCGCGCTGGAGCAAAATAGCAGATACGGGAATTGTTGAAGCTCGCTGGCAGGGAGAAGAGTTAATTATTCGAGGCGTATCTCAACGAGAACTCTTAAAGTCTAAAAAAGATGTGAAAATTTCTGGTGATATGGATTGTTGTAATCGCTGTCTTTATTACCATAGTCAGCGTTGCTGGAATCAAACTTCTCCCTTATATGGTTTTAAAGTCATCCCAGAAGGCTACTGTCCTGTATTTGAGCCTATTGAAATTGAGCAAATGTAAATTTAAAGAATTCGTTATTTATTCGCGATCGCTATCGGGAAATTTGGGGGTAATTTGTTCGGCTTCGGGGCAATCATCGGAAACATTTAATTCGGTATTAATTTTCGAGACGCTGGCAAGTTTTTGGGTTACTGCGCCAATACTTTCTAAACGCACCATTTCCTCCCAAGAACTAATTTCATCATCTTCTTCTGTTTCATAGCGAATAGTTACAATATCCCCCTCGAAATCAACAATACGTCCGTTTTCTATCCAGCGTTGTTGATCCCGCAAGAAAATACAAACTTCCCGACTATCTTGACAGAGTTGATAAATCTTGCGGTGTAGCATGGGTTTCTCCTCTGCTAGTAACTCCTAATAAATTTACATTTAAATTAATCTATTAATGCTATTGTGACACAATGCTAAAAGTAAGTAATTAGTTTTAATAAACAAAATTGTTTTGTCCAATAGTGCGATCGCGCAGTGCCAGGCTTCGCCTGATCGCGCTAACCAGAGCCAAGAATTACTACAATAGCAGAATATCATTTTTTCAGTCATAAGTGAGCAGCTTTTTCAGACAACTAATCAGCAGTTATTGCTACCTACTCTGGCGTGGGTAAGCTTTTGAGATGTTGCAAAAATTCTAGTAGTTCTTCGTCAGTTAGTCTGAGGCGACTGGGTTTGCCATATTGACGTTTTAAGAAATCCCGTCCTTCATTGCTAGTCCACCCCAAACGTTGTAGTTCGATATCAGTTTCGTGTTTCACCGCATAAAAATCAATTTTTACTGACGTATCCGAGACACCGTCATCTACCGATGGCTGCGGCGAAGTTGCTGTTTCGGGAGCTTGAAAATCGTAAGTGCCGGCAAATAAATTTTCGGAATTATCTGTAGCAGTATTTAAGACGGTTTGGTTTTCTAGAGAAGGGGTTAAAGAAGTAGGCTCTGGAGTTGATTCTATTTCCACTACAGGAGATACTGAGGAATCGTTGGCTGGGGATGTGTCTTCTAATAAAATAGATACTGGAGGTACAGATAAATTTTCTGAAGCAGCGATTTGGTTTTGGTTGCCGTTTTTAGCTGCCTTTAAATTGGCAGTTGCTGACTCGGTTGAAGCTTGAATTTTTGGTACATCACGGTGGTCTGGAATTTTTGAGGAAGCCTCCTCCACCTCTAGTTTTAAAGTCTCAATTGCTCTAACTCTAGCTCGATCTTCGGCAGTTTCTACGGTATCTGCTGCTGCTAAACCCGTTGCCAAAATTACACCTTCAACTTCTATGGAAACCCTGACAATGTAAAGTCCTCGATCAATATTGATCAATTCACCAACTAAACTTCCTTGAGGATAACAATTACGAAATTTTTCTAGCATCATGTCTCTCAATACCTATTAGTATTAATTTACTATTATTTTGGTTTCTAAAAAAGAAATTTGCCGATTTACATAGAGAATTTAAAATAGATACAGGCTGACTGACAAATAACTCGTTATTTTTGTTATTAATATCATTAATATCTACGACAAATTTACTTCTTTCGTGAAATCACTGGGTTTAATTTTAGAGAAACCTCGCGAGTATGATTTTAAATGACAAAATAGAATACATTGCGTCTGCTGTCATGCTCAGAATTATACCCACTCAAGAAAGAGCGAGTTAAATCATTAGGGGAGTAACAATAATGGGTCAGCAACTAAGAAGCGATACTCTCAAAGTGCGACACTGCTAGACTGTTAGCTGCAACTTCGCCCTACAGCTAGACCAACAAGTACAATGCCTTGAGAGTCAGTATAACCCTCAAAATTGCTCCCATTAGATACTCGGATACATCTACGATCTAAAGTGATGCGCCTATTGGAGGCGTAACCCACTTAAACTTCGGCGTTGGTGTAAGTCTTTAGCCATTACTTCTAAAGATCGAACCATTGAAGAACACATAGATGTTTGATGGGAAGAGCAGCTATTGAGTGTCAGTAGAGGAACACGAAGATTGCTAGCTTATAGCTGATGAGTACACTTCTCTTATAGTTACTAAATTCAAATTGTAAAGGATTGTTTTTAGATGGAATTTTCAATCGCTACATTATTAGCTCAGTTTGTAGACGACAAATTAGTCGCAGGTAAAAATCTAGAGAAAAAATTAGGTTGTGAGGATGACATTAGTATCCAAAAGTTACTAATAACTCTAGATGCTTTGGAAAAAATAGGTGTTTTAGCCAAAGAAAGGGGCAAATATCGTCGGATTTACGAAGATGATGTGGTCGAAGCCAAATTACGCTGTTCTAGTAAGGGATTTTGCTTTGCCATTCAAGACGAAGAAAATGCCGATGATATCTATATTCGGGAAAGTCATCTCAGTAATGCCTGGAATGGCGATCGCGTGTTTGTCAGAATTATTAAAGAAGGTAGTCGCCGTCGCTCTCCTGAAGGTGAAGTTAAATTAATTTTAGAACGCTCCAATCCTTCTTTATTAGCAACGGTTACCTCGAAAGAAGAAACCTATCGCGCTATTCCCCTAGACGATCGCCTGTTATTTGAATTAGATTTACAAAAAAATGGTGCGGATCTAAATGCCGCTTTAGATCATTTAGTTCACGTTTCAGTGTTGCGTTATCCTTTGGGACAGCATCCTCCACTAGGGAAAGTGACTAAAATCTTGGGAAGCGATGCCGAAGAAGCCGCAGATGTCGATATAGTTTCCTGCAAACACGATTTACCCCAAGAATTTACCGAAAAAGCGATCGCCGCTACCTCCAAGTTACCCTCGGCGAGAATTTCTGCCGCAGAAATCAAACAACGCATGGATTTGCGGGAATTATTAACTTTTTCTATTGAATCGGAATCTAATTTAGCAAATAGCGACTGGGTAGAACACGCCTTTACCTTAGAAAAAAATCTGGAAGGCAATTGGCAGTTAGGCATTCATATTACAGATGTCGCCCATTATATAGAACAAGACACAGTTTTGGATCGGGTTGCTAGAAAGCGAGGAATAGCAGTAGATTTACGTAAAAAAGTTTTACCCCTATTTCCCGAAAAAGTTAGTAAACTCTGTTCCTTAATTCCCGGAAAAAATCGTCTGGCGATTTCAGTGATCATTACTATCAATGATGTAGGTACAGTAGTAGAATATGCGATCGCGCCGACAGTAATTTCTGTAGACCATCAATTTACCTATCAAGAGGTACAGTCATTACTAGGAAAACAAGACAAAGCAGCGAAAAAATTGGCCGATGTGGTTGCTGTGCTTAACGATTTATTTTTCACGTTAAGTCCTTTAGTTAAAGCTCAAAGATTGCAGCGAGGCGGCTTAGAAATTACTACCCCCGAAATTCACAGTCTCTATAAAGATGAAAACAGATTGGGAGCAATTTTAACGGTTTCTAATCTACCAGTTCGTTCGATGTTAACCGAGTTAACCATTTTAGCAGGAAGGGTAGTTGCCGAACATTTACAGGCATTAGACATACCTGGCATTTACTGTACTCAAGCCGAACCAGATGTGGAAGAGTTAGAAGATTTAGTCAAACTAGGTACTAATTTAAATTTGCAATTAGATATCAATCTCGAAGCCGAAAAAATTAGCCCCCAAGATTATCAACGACTTACCGAACAATTTGCCACCTCTTCGGCGGTAATGGTGTTGAATTATTTACTGCAAGATACTCTCAAACCAGTAAAATATCTCACCCATCCAGCACCCCATTTTGGCTTGGCATATACCGATGGTTATACTCACTGTATTTCCCCAGGACAAAGATATGTCGATTTAATGGTGCAGCGTGTCCTAAAAGCCGTATTTGAACACGGACGCGATCGCCGTCACAGTCGTGCTAAAACGGGAGTAGATTTAACTAGCAGTAGCTGTCATGGACAGATCAACTGGAAAGTTTTACCGCCTCAAATTCAAGAACAACTAGAAATTGAAATTCAAACCATCTTGCCTTTCCTCAACGATCGCGAAAAACTTGCTGAAGATGCCGAAAAAGACCTGGCAGGATTGAAAAAAGCTGAACAAATGAAAGAACGCACGGGTAAAATCTTTGAAGGCTTAATTACTGGCGTACAATCTTACGGTTTCTTTGTCGAAATCGAAGATTTATTAGTAGAAGGATTGGTTCATGTCAGTTCTCTCAAGGATGACTGGTACGAATATCGTTCCCGTGATAGCTGTTTAGCCGGCAGAAAAAATGGTGTCCGATATCGCTTAGGCGATCGCGTTGAAGTAGAAGTGAAAAGTGTTGATTATTACCGCCAACAAATTGATTTAGTTACCGTCGGTAGTAGTGGCGAACGTAACCCTAACTGGGAAGAAGAATAAGGTAGTAGGGGCGGGGGCGTATAAACTCTGGAGGTTTCCTCCAGAGACAGCCCCTTGCGAACGGCTGTTCGCCCAAAAACGAGCAAGGAAAAAGGACATTAAATATTGAACATTTAATGACTAATAACTAATAACTAACAACTAACTGTGAATAAAGAAATAATCGAACGGGTAATAGATCTGGCTAACAAGCGGGGTATTGAAGCGGAAGTTTATTATCGTCAAGCTAATGATACTCCTATTGAATTTGCCAACAATCGTTTGAAGTCTTTAGAAACTACGGCAACTGAAGGCATCGGACTGAGAGTAATTGCCGACGATCGCTTGGGATTTGCTAGTTCTAGCGATTTGAGTCGTTGGGAAGAATTAGTAGATGCAGCCGTAGCAACTGCGGCTATTGGGGATCCTGTAGAGTTTGAATTGGCTCGCGATTTTAATTCTGTAACTGCGGCAACAAAATATCAATCCCCCACAACGGAAGAATTAGTTGCAGTGGGAGAAAATCTCATCCAACAGGTTCATCAATACAACCCCGATATTTTAGTTGATGTCAGCTTTAGCAATAGTTTCAGTAAAGTCAGGCTGGCTACTACTACTAATGTCTATGCCGAACGCAGCCGCCAAACCCTCAGTGCTGTACTGTCTGGTAATTTAGTACGGGGGGAAGATTTTTTACAGGCTTATGCTTATGAAGTAACTAGCGATCGCCAACCCGATTATCAAGGCATTTTACAAAAATTAATTCAAAAATATCAAAATGCTAAAGAGTCGGCAACTGTTCGCAGTGGTTCTTTTCCCGTATTATTTACTCCCAGTGCGGCTAGCAGTACCTTCGGTAGAATGTTCGGGACAATTTTTTCCGGACAGTCTGTAGTTCAAAAAGCTTCTCCTGTTGCTGACAAATTAGGAGAAAAAATCTTTGATGAGAGAATAACCGTCTATGAAGATCCGACTATAGGTGTTGCTGCTTGTACTTTTGACGATGAAGGAACACCCACCAGCAAGAAAAAATTAATTGATCGCGGTGTAGTCCAACAATTTTATTGGGATAGACGTTGGGCAGCACGTCAGGGTATAAAATCTACTGGTAATGGTTTTCGTGGTGGTATATCTCGTCCCAGCCCCAGTTTGGTTAATATTTGTTTCGAGTCCGGTCAAACTTCAGTTGAAGATTTAATCGCAGGAATGTCTGAAGGAATTATTGTTGATGGAGTTTTGGGTGCGGGACAATCTAATATACTGGCTGGAGAATTTTCGGTGAATGTAGACTTGGGTTACAAAGTAGAAGGGGGTAGAATTGTCGGCCGCGTTAAAAATACAATGGTAGCGGGCAATATTTTTGAAGCTTTTAACAATTTGGTAGATTTTAGCGATCGCCCTGAATGGGTAGGTAGCAGTTCATATTTACCCTATATTCTATTTTCTCGATTAGGTGTTGCAGCGAAACAATGATGAACAATTATCGATCTAACCAACCTAGACATCCCTTGAGGTTGTTGTTACCTGTTATTTTAGGGTTAGTTACTTTACTGACTGGTTGCGTGCGTTATGATGTGGGGCTAAATTTCGACCATCCCCAACACGGAACGATCGTTCAAGATATTAAAATCGGGGAACAGTTAACCAGTCTTTCTCAATCGGAAGCCAGAAAATGGTTGAATAGTATTGAAGAGCGATCGCGTGCTTTACATGGGAAAGTTAAAAAAGTTAATTCTCAAGAGGTTGTAGTTACTATTCCGTTTAATAATGGTCAAGAATTAACCAAAAAATTCAATCAATTTTTTCATACAGATACCGATACTAATGCGGCTCTAGTTAACGATAAGGTAGATCTAGTAAAGCTAGATTCTCAAATAAATTTACAACAAAATAATCTAGTATTTTTCGAGCGTAACGACCTAGATTTAACAATTGATCTGCGAGCATTGGGAGTGCTGTCCAATCAGGGTAAAATTATTGTCAGTCCCGGTTCATTAATTGATTTAGAATTTCAATTAAATACTCCTTTAATTGCTCACAATGTATCGGGAGAAAATAACCTTGAACCAATTTCTAGTATTACTAAAAAAGGATTAGTGTGGCAATTACAACCTGGTCAAATCAACCACATCGAAGCTGTATTTTGGTTACCCAGTCCTTTGGGTATCGGTACAGCAATAATTATTTTATTCGTTACTTTAGGCTATTTCCTTAAATATCGTCGTCTGCCAGGAGTTGCTTAAATAACCAGACTAAATAAAATTTAAACTTATATATTTGCTCCCAAGCGATCGAGATTACAAGCTCTACTTCATTATATTCTTGGGAGTATTTTTGTGACTTTAGTCATTCTATAGTAGCTCAGTTAATCCAGTTACGGTATCTTCACTTGCTCAAGAATATAAAAAAGAATATCAAAAATTTTTGTCTGAAGCTATTAAAGAGAATAAATTAGGTGGTTCAGTAATTAAGGTTTTAAAAAACAATTGTACGGATAAAATGAATATCAAAGAACAAAACAATAATTATTATCTTGCTTTAAAAAATGATAATTAAGAAAAAAAATTTAACTTATTTTCTTTCAATTATAAGCTGCGCGATCGCCAAATAAAGTTGCTTGAGGTTGTCGGCGTAAAGTAGCGGCGAAATCCGGAGTGATCGCCTTAGACCATAATTTTATTAATAGATAAATATTTGTATCCAACTGACCTATTTATTGTGACATACATTTATACTTATAATTATATGGTGGGGGTTGTTGTGTTTTTGCTCAAATTTCAGAGTATTTCACCAGTGACAAAATCTATTGTTACTAATTACTATAAGAATAAAGTTAATTAATTAATTAAAATGAGTATTGTAAAATTGATTCCTTATAGCCTTTTAGGAATACTAATTTTTTCGATAAATTCAAGCATTGATTCTAATTATTTAGTCAGAGGTTACATTACTTTGATCGAAGCACAATTGGGCATGGTTATTTTATATCTTTTTCTGATGCCTAAAATCACCAGGAAAATATAGAATTTAAAAAAAGGAAATTTTCTAATCATGAAAAATAAAATTGTAGCAGCATTATTGGCTTGTTTTCTGGGTAGTATAGGTATACATAAATTTTATCTTGGTCATAATTTAGCAGGAATTTTATATCTTTTGTTTTCCTGGACTTTGATTCCCGCACTAATTGCTTTTTTTGACTTTCTTGGCTTATTACTAATGTCAGACCAAGCTTTTGATGCTAAATATAATGCAATCAACTTAAAATATGTTAGCGTAGGCAATCAAGAATCTTCCCAAAGTAAAGCCGAGACATTAATGAACTTAAAAAAACTTTATGACTCTGGAGTGATCACAGCAGAAGAATACGAAGAAAAACGGAGAAAATTCTTAGACTCCTTATAATTTATAGATATATAAAATTAATCGCAGTGTCTAATCAAGATCAGCTAGAAAAAACTCCCAACTGGGTTTGGTATTCATTTATTCCGACTTTTGGCGGTTTAGCAATTACTTATGCTGGAAATAAAACTAAAACTTCTAAATGGGTTTGGTTGGGTGTGGGATTTGTAGCGTCTAGCGTATTATTATCAACTGAGCTAATTGCAGTTATTTGGCTAGCTCAAATTGGAACAGCATTTTATCTTAAAAAAAATTATTTAATTAAAACATCTGGTAAACAAATTTCGACAAACGATGTATACACAGCTAGAGTAATCGCTAAAAATCAAGAACAAGTAGATATTAATAACTGTACTCAAAACGATTTAGTATATACACTAGGTTTACCCATAGTTTATGCTAATGATATTAAAGCTCTTGTGCAAGAAGGATATATATTTACTTATTTAGAAGAACTATCAGAAGTTGCAGGAATTCCTGAAAACTATCTCAAAAAAATAGAACCTTTAATTACTTTTAGCTACGATATAAATAAAGAAGCCGATATTTCCTGGCGACGCTTAAATACTCTGTCTTTAAATGATTTAATAGCTTGTAATATAGAGCCATCTGCTGCACAAAAGATTATTGAAGAAAGAAAAAACGGCACATATAAATCTTTAATAGATGTTAGAAAACGCACGGGAATACCGATAAATATTTATCAGCATTTAGTTTAATAAAATTATTAGTCATTAGAGACAAGGCATGCCTTGTCTGTACAGTTATTAGTAGGGGCGTTGCCTGCCGTTCGCCCTTACAGTCATTAGTCATTAGTTATTAGTTATTTAAAACATTAAAGCATTTCAGATTAATTGTAAGCTGCGCGATCGCCAAATAAAGTTGCTTGAGGTTGTTGACGTAAAATAGTGGCAGGAAAATCTGGAGCGATCACCCTAGTTAAAGTTTTTTGTATTACTTCTGTCTTGTTACTGCCTCCTGCCAAACAAAAAATTTTTTTCGCGGCGCAAATTGTGGGAAGAGTTAGAGTATAGGCATATTGAGGAACTAATTTTAAATTGGGAAAATAGCCACCATTGACTTGTTGTTGTCTGGTAATTGTTTCTAAGCGCACGATTTTGATAGTTTCTGGATCGTTAAAATCAGCTACAGATGGTTCGTTAAAAGCAAGATGTCCGTTACTGCCAATGCCCAACATACACAAATCGATCGCCTGTTGTTGTATTAGTTTACTGTAGCGGCGGCATTCTGCTAATGGTTGCAGTGCATCGCCTTGAATATAATGAAATACAAGAGGTTTCAAAGGCTCTTCTACTTTAGTTCGTAAATAATAGCGAAAACTCCCTCGATGCTTGGCAGCAATGCCCAAATATTCATCGAGATGGAACAAAATAATCCGCGACCAATCTATAATATCGTATCGGGCGATCGCTTTTAAAAATTGTAGTTGTGAATTACCAGTCGCCAAGATAATGCTTACTGTCTCTTGGGTAGCTAACAAAGATTGCAAATATTCTGCGGTTAAAGTCGTAACGTCTTGAGTTAATTCCGTTAAAGAACTAGCTACCCTCACGGTTAGATCGTCTACCTGAAAGCAGTGGATTTCTGACATAAATTAGGAACTAGAAATTAAGAACAAACTAAGAACTAACTAAATTAAATTAACTTGAGAATCTTCTCTAACTGCAACCACAAAATTACCTCAAACAGATCGCCATATTGTGGCACAATTTAACACTGAAGCGATAGTTGTTATGTGTATATCCTGCGGTAGATGACACTGTAGCTAGTGATTTACGATTATCTATTTTTTAAATATAAAAATGCGAATTGCTTTATTTACAGAAACCTTCCTACCTAAAGTTGATGGTATAGTTACTCGCCTACGTCATACAATCGAACATCTCCAACGTAATGGCGATCGCGTGTTAGTAATTGCCCCAGATGGTGGGTTGACAGAGTATAAAGGGGCTAAAGTACATGGAATACCTGGTTTTCCCTTGCCTTTATATCCCGAATTAAAATTGGCTTTACCCCCTATCGGTACGAAAAATGCCATCGAAGAATTTCAGCCAGATCTAATTCATGTGGTTAATCCGGCTGTCTTAGGCATGGGAGGCATATATTACGCCAAAACTCTGAATATTCCCTTGATTGCCTCCTATCACACTCATTTACCTCAATATTTACAACATTACGGTTTAGGAGCATTGGAAGGATTGTTGTGGGAAATTCTCAAAGCCGCTCACAATCAGGCTCAGTTAAATCTCTGTACTTCGAGCATTATGGTGCAGGAATTAGTCAGCCATGGTATCGAGCGAGTAGATCTCTGGCAACGGGGAGTAGATACCGATATGTTTCAACCCCATCTAACATCAGCGCAAATGCGATCGCGTCTTTCTCAGGGAAACCCCGAAGCTCCTCTATTGTTATATGTCGGACGGGTATCAGCCGAAAAACAAATCGATGAAATTAAACCAGTTTTAGAAGCCATTCCCGAAGCACGTCTGGCGATCGTCGGAGATGGGCCTCATCGAGAAGCCCTAAAAGCCCATTTTGCAGGAACAAACACTTATTTTGTTGGCTATCTTCAAGGATTAGAATTGGCTTCAGCTTTTGCTTCTGCTGATGCTTTTGTCTTTCCTTCCCGTACCGAAACTTTAGGTTTAGTTTTATTAGAAGCTATGGCAGCCGGCTGTCCTGTAGTAGCAGCACGTTCTGGTGGTATTCTCGATATTGTTACCGATGGTGTTAACGGCTATCTGTTTGAACCAGACGATCCTCAAGGGGCAATAACTGCTACCAAATCTTTATTAGAAGCTAAAGAAACCAGAGAACAATTACGTTTAAATGCCCGTGCAGAAGCAGAACGATGGGGTTGGGCTGCCGCTACCCGACAGTTACAGAGTTATTACCACAGTGTAGTAGATCGCCAGTATTTATCTTCTGCGGCTTAAATCGTCAAAATTAGGGGATAATCAATTAATTATAATTATCCCTACTTTAAACCAGGCGATCGCCTGGCATATTAATTTCTCGTCAGCCACTTTTGACCGTTTAAACGCTGTAGAGTATACATTACCATCAAGTCTAAAGTTACTCTCCGTTCGTCAATCATAAAAGATTCAATAGTACTGGGATTTTTGCCATCAGTAGCATAAGAGAAGGCTTTTTGTCCGCTAATATCTTCATCAGGAAAATAAAGATTAAACTGACGTTGCCCTTTTTGCCAAGTACCGATTACCTGGCAACACTGTTCTTGAGAACTCGCGCCAGTTATAGGGATATTTTGTTTGGTAAAGGTTAAATCTAAATCTTCAATTCCTTCAGAAACAAATGCTTCTTGTAAAGCAGGTATAAAATGTTGCTCGATAAATTCAGGAAAGGGTTTGTCTTCGACTTTTGGTGGTTTGGCTTTCTTGGCAGCTTTTGCTGCTGGTTTAGCCTCAGCTTTATCGTTTGTTGTTTCCTCTGCCATGTGCTACCAAATTGTAGGAAGTGTACCAAAGTTTGATGTTTCCAAATATTTTATCACCATTCCGAATTTCTAGGATTTGCACCACCCTTTCTACCTGCATTACCATTGGTATGGATCGATAGCTAATAATAAAGCATCTATAGTTTTTCTAAAGAAAAAATAAGAGTCCCAGAGAATATAACTATATAAAGACATAAAAGTAATGGTAGTTATTACTTTAAATTTATTGATTACTCCCTGGCTGGCATAAGACAGCCAATACATTATAAATGGTGTGGCTAAATAATAATAAAATCCATAGCTTAGAGTTTTACATAGTATTTGTAAAAAATATAAGTCGATAATATTAGCTAATTTAAGAAGAATAAATACTGAAAAATTAGCTACAAAAAAATGAAATATAGTATTTTGTAACAGTGATAATAAAATTTCTCTACGTTGTTTGGGAGTTTTCATTATTAATATTGATCCCACACCAGTTTAGGGAATTAGGAAATTGCTTAAAATCCATAAGTTGATAATTTCAGTGATTATATCTAAGTATTTATCTTGAATTAATAAAGATTTCAATAATTTTTTGAGGCTAAATGTGTTGCTAAGGTAAATATCGATTAACTTGCGAGAAAATTTATAAAATCTAGTAAGAACAATATCTTGAGGCGAAAAATGTTAATCTTCTCACAAAAATTTATAGCTATCAGCTATCAAACTATTCCATCTCCTAATCCTAGTTAGCTGCTACTGCTGATTTTGCCATCCCTTCGAGTTTTCTTAATTAACGACTGACATTGTTAGCAGTCGATCTAAAATAAATATGATGTTTAACAAAAAAATATAAAAAATGGTTACTGCTTAACCAATAAAAAGTTACAATACTTTAATGCAATCTTGCCAACAGGCAAAAGTATCTCAAAACACACATCAAATTCTATGCGACTGTCATCTAAATTTAGCGTATAGAATTAGTGTATGGAAGACGCAAAGAATGTAGGTGTAGGCTGCACGATAATTTAGGTCGGTGTACATCAAGCAGGAGGCACATCAACCAAGGAGATAAGAAAAATAAAACAAGGAACACTAACCCATATGGTCAATCAGCAAGCAAACATTACTAAAGATATTGGTTTTACTCACGACGATTTCGCCGCACTCCTCGATAAATACGATTATCATTTCAGTCCTGGAGATATCGTAGCAGGAACAGTATTCAGTATGGAACCGAGAGGCGCTCTGATTGACATTGGTGCAAAAACAGCAGCTTACATTCCCATCCAAGAAATGTCGATTAATCGAGTTGACAATCCTACAGAAGTTCTGCAAGCTAACGAAACCAGAGAATTTTTTATTCTGACTGATGAAAACGAAGACGGACAATTAACTCTTTCAATTCGTCGGATCGAATATATGCGCGCCTGGGAGCGAGTCAGACAGCTTCAACAGGAAGACGCGACAGTTCGTTCTAATGTTTTCGCTACTAACCGTGGTGGCGCGTTAGTCAGAATTGAAGGTTTGCGCGGTTTTATTCCAGGTTCTCACATCAGTGCTAGGGAAGCTAAAGAAGATTTAGTCGGTGAAGATTTACCTCTCAAGTTTTTGGAAGTTGATGAAGAGCGCAATCGCTTAGTTTTAAGTCATCGTCGTGCATTGGTAGAACGGAAGATGAATGGCTTAGAAGTAGGTCAAGTTGTCAGAGGTTCGGTACGCGGTATCAAACCTTATGGTGCATTTATCGATATTGGTGGCGTAAGCGGACTATTACACATTTCCGAAATTTCTCACGATCATATCGATACTCCCCACAGTGTATTTGGTGTTAATGATGAGTTGAAAGTAATGATTATCGACCTAGATGCTGAAAGAGGTCGAATTTCTCTATCTACCAAGCAACTCGAACCAGAACCGGGAGATATGCTCAAAAATAGAGAGCTAGTATTTGAAAAAGCTGAAGAAATGGCAGAAAAATATCGTCAGAAACTATTAGCAGAAGCTGAAGGTATAAGTATTGAAGAAACTAGTACTCCAGAAGAACTACCTAGTGCTATAGATGAGGACGATACAGTAACTTCTGAAGAAGAAATGGTAGCAGTTGCTGTGGAAGATTAAATTCGGCTCGATTCGTCGATAATATAAGTCAGTATTTGTTGAGAGGAATTAATCCTCTCTTTTTTTTGTAACCAAGTTGGAGTAAGATGAACGAGCCGTCAAGCAGAATCATTGGTTTGACTGGAGGTATAGGCACGGGTAAGACTACTGTATCTAATTACCTAACTCAAACATACAATTTACCCATATTAGATGCCGATATTTTTGCTAGAGAAGCAGTAGCAATCGATTCTCCTATTTTGAACCAAATTTTTAATCGCTATGGTGACAAAATTAAATTACCCGATGGTAGCTTAAATCGTTCTACCTTGGGAGAAATTATTTTTAATGACCATACCGAAAAACTCTGGTTAGAAAGTCAGATTCATCCCTACGTTCGCGATCGCTTTAAGGCTCGATTATCAGAACTCCATGATAATATAATTGTATTATCTATTCCTCTATTATTTGAAGCCAACTTAACCCATTTAGTTACGGAAATTTGGGTGGTATATTGCGATCGCTCTACTCAAATTACCAGATTACAGCAGCGCAATTGTCTCAATCGGCAACAGGCTGAAACTCGTATTGACAGTCAACTTCCTCTATTAACTAAAGTAGAAAGAGCAGATGTAGTGTTAGATAACAATGGCAATCTGGATACTCTCTATAAACAAATAGATCAGGCGATCGCTAACTCTTCTCATTAAATACTTATTGAATATTTTTCTTGACTATTAAATTTTAATAAAGATATCTAGAAACTAACAAACGGTAACATTAGATACAGAAAAAATATATTATGATTTACATAGGGAAGTAAAATAGGATCGATGCCTAAAGCAATGGTTGAACTGATCGGTTTTATCCCCAGCATATTTAGATTAAACAATCGTATTCAATGCGCGAGGCACACGGCGGGAATCTCCGTAAGTGTGATGGCGTAGATCAGATAGTTTTTCAGCTATCTCAAGTTAATCGGAGGGAAAGCAAAATGAGATTACAATTCAGAGGCAAATTTTACGAAGGACCTCATATAGAGTGGGATACTGCTGAAGGTAAAGTCGGTGGTACATATCGTGGTAAACCATGGAAAGTTCATTGCTTGAAAGAACAACATCGCCATCGCCACATTAACAAAGAATTAACCTATCGCGGCGTTCACTACACCAGAGATTGATATGTATTAGAGACGCTGGTTTGCGTCTCTTGTTATGTTGTTGATAAATACCATTTAATAACGCTTAATAATTAATTATCATAAATTTCCGTGTAGCCTACGGAAAACTAAAGTCATGAAATTTAAAACTGCACTATCTAATTTGGGAAATTATTATCCAGAACCAACTACTTTAGAAATAAACGAAACAGAAATTACTGGTATTTACCATAAAAACCAACAAAAATATTCTTATCCGCGACATATTACCCAACTAGAATCTCCTTCCCATCGGGGTTCTAGCAATACTGTCAGTCAAATTACTGTTTTGCCGAAAATCTGTAATCTTTCCCTGTCTCCAGGCAAACCTAGAGTTAATGCGGCTGTCGATATCTTACAATATCAATTGAGCGATCGCGCCTTACGACAAAACCATTTTGATAATATGCGCCGTAGCTTACAACGCCGTTTACAAGCAGCTAAAGCTAGTGGCAACAAAGAACTGATCGATTTGCTTAATGAGGAAGTCAAACAGTTAAAAACATTGGTGTAATGCTGACTCTTGGGACAAATTAAAAACCTGTAAGCTTAAAGCTTAGTTATGAATCTGATTATTTGTCCTGGCATACACTCTCAACAACTAACTCAGAGTTTTCTTCAGGATTTACAAAGCGATCGCTCAGTTGGCGATCGTTTATCGATCTTTCCTACAGAAATATATCCCGCTTATTGCGCCCCAGACATTTACAGGTGGTTGCAACAAATCTACATATTTCCTGCAAATGCTCCTGCTTTAACTTTTATTACTTTTAGTGCGGGAGTAGTCGGTGGTATCGGTGCAGCGATCGCCTGGCAGATGCAGGGAGGTAAAATTAAAGCATTTATTGCCTTAGATGGTTGGGGAGTACCTCTAGTAGCTGACTTTCCTATCTATCGCCTAAGTCACGATTTCTTTACCCATTGGAGTTCGGCTATTTTAGGGGGAGGTAGTGGCAGTTTTTATTGTGATCCCCCCGTCGAACATTTAACCTTATGGCGATCGCCTAAACAATGTTGGGGATGGCAGATAATTGAGCCTAATTTTCGGGTTCGCTGTTCGGCGGCTCAATATATACATCACCTGTTAAGTTAAATCAACTCAATTATCAAGAAACGATCGCCAATTAGAGTAACAGGGAAATAACTACTAGAATGTATGAGGGAAGTAAGTTATATCCCGATTTGTGGCGAGGGATTTTTACCTCAGCCTCTCGACAGAAACATCAATTTAAATTAAACTGAAAAACTTAACAATAGCAATTAATCATTTTTTTAGTTGCATCATAGACAACAAATTTTAAGATTAATAATAAGTAAGTTATACGGTTAGTAAGCGTGGTTTCTACAAGTATTCCCAAAGGGTCACAATCGACTAATATTCCTCAGCGTCGCACGGGGGGATTTGCCTTAATCGATAGTCTATGTCGTCATGGCGTAAAGCATATTTTCGGCTATCCGGGGGGCGCAATCCTGCCTATTTATGATGAATTATATCGTGCCGAAGCTAGAGGTCAACTCCAGCATATTTTAGTCAGACACGAACAAGGAGCATCCCATGCGGCTGATGGTTATGCTCGCGCTACGGGTAAAGTAGGAGTATGTTTCGGAACTTCTGGCCCTGGGGCAACTAATCTAGTTACGGGAATTGCTACGGCTCATATGGATTCAATTCCTATGGTAATCATTACAGGTCAGGTAGCTCGCGCTGCGATCGGTACTGATGCCTTTCAAGAAACCGATATTTTTGGCATTACTTTGCCAGTAGTGAAGAACTCTTATGTAGTTCGTCGTGCTGAAGATATGGCGAGAATTGTCGCCGAAGCTTTCCATATTGCCAGTACGGGTCGTCCGGGTCCGGTTTTAATTGATGTCCCCAAAGATGTGGGTTTAGAAGAATTTAATTACTTACCAGTCCTTCCAGGAGAAATCAAACTTACGGGATATCGCCCCACGGTTAAAGGAAATCCCCGTCAGATCAATGCGGCATTGCAACTAATTGCCTCAGCAGAAAAACCTTTGATGTACGTAGGTGGTGGTGCGGTAGCTGCCGATGCCCATCCCCAAATTGCCGAATTGGCAAATCGCTTTCAAATTCCCGTAACTACAACTTTAATGGGGTTGGGGGCTTTTGACGAACATCATTCCCTATCGGTAGGAATGTTGGGAATGCACGGTACGGCATACGCTAATTTTGCTGTCAGTGAATGCGATCTGTTAATTGCTGTAGGTGCGAGATTTGACGACCGAGTTACGGGCAAATTGGACGAATTTGCTTCCCGTGCTAAAGTTATCCACATCGATATCGACCCTGCTGAAGTAGGCAAAAATCGCGCCCCTGAAGTACCAATTGTGGGAGATGTCCGCAAGGTATTAGATCAGATGCTAGAGCGAGCAGATGAAGTTAAGTATTTGTCTGATACCACCAGAACTAAACCCTGGTTGGAGAAAATTAAGCGTTGGCGAGCAGACTATCCCCTAGTTGTTCCTCATCCAGAGGGAGCTTTATCGCCCCAAGAAGTAATTGTAGAAATTGGCAATCAAGCGCCCCAGGCATATTACACCACCGATGTGGGTCAACATCAGATGTGGGCGGCTCAATTTCTGAAAAATGGTCCCCGTCGTTGGATTTCTAGCGCGGGTTTGGGAACTATGGGTTATGGTTTACCTGCGGCAATGGGAGCTAAAGTAGCGTTGCCTGATGAAGATGTAATTTGTATTAGTGGTGATGCCAGCTTCCAAATGAATCCCCAAGAATTGGGAACTTTAGCGCAGTTTGGCATTAATGTCAAAACCGTAATTATCAACAATGGCTGGCAGGGAATGGTGCGTCAGTGGCAACAAACCTTTTACGGTGAACGCTATTCTTCCTCCAACATGGAAGTAGGAATGCCAGATTTCCAATTACTCGCTCAAGCCTATGGAATTAAAGGTATAGTAGTCAAAGAACGGGCAGAATTAAAAAAAGCGATCGCCCAAATGCTCTCCCATGATGGCCCTGTATTAATGGACGCACGAGTAACCAGAGATGAAAACTGCTATCCGATGATCGCTCCTGGTAAGAATAATGCCCAGATGCTCGGACTGCCTAAAAAAAATAGTCACCCAGAGTTGACCGCTCAATCTACTATCTGTAATAACTGTGGCACAGAAAATTTAGCCAGTCATAATTTTTGTTCCGAATGCGGTGCTAAACTTTAATATTGAATATTTTTAATAATGTTAGGAATGATTAGTTTAATAAAATTTTTCATTCCTCATTTATTATTTCTCAGGAAAACTTAAGGTTCACCTGCATTAAATAAGAATATTTAGTAACCAGGAATAGTTATCTGTGAGCGATAATATAACTTCTCAAGCACAACCACCAACTCCATCTACTTCTATAGATTACGATATTGAATCGGCAGTATTAACCAGATATCAAGCAGGGGCAAGACAGCAACAACCCAGTCTGTGTTGTCCTACTGAATACGAAGGTGACTATACTAAAATTTTACCAGAAGAAATTATTGCCAAAGATTATGGCTGTGGCGACCCCACCCGCTATGTTAAGCCAGGAGAAACCGTTGTAGACTTGGGTTCTGGTGCTGGTAAAAATTGCTATATTTTGGCACAAAAAGTAGGTGCAGCAGGCAAGATTATTGGTGTAGATTTTAACGATCAAATGCTATCTCTGGCAAGAAAATATCGGGGAGAAATAGCAGATAAGCTGGGCTACAATAATACTGAATTTGTCAAGGGTAAAATTCAAGACTTAAAATTACCCCTAGATAAGTTACAGACTTGGTTACAGAATAATCCCATTAACTCTGTAGATAAGATAGCAGAATACGAAGCACAATGCGATCGCTTGCGTCAGACAGAACCATTAATTCCAGACAATAGTATAGATGTAGTAATTTCTAACTGCGTTCTCAATTTAGTCCGTCCTCAAGACAAACAACAATTATTTGCAGAAATCTATCGGGTATTGAAACGAGGTGGTAAAGCGGTAATTTCTGATATAGTCTGCGACGAAAATCCTACTCCTGCAATACTCAACGATCCAGAATTATGGAGTGGTTGTATTGCTGGGGCATTCAGAGAAGATAATTTCTTAAAAATGTTTGAAGCGGCGGGCTTTTATGGCATAGAAATTTTGAAGCGAGAAGAAACACCCTGGCAAGTAATTGATGGTGTAGAATTCCGTTCAATGACGGTTCAGGCATATAAGGGGAAAGAGGGGGCTTGTTGGGAAAGAAAACAAGCGGTGATTTACCAAGGGCCCTGGCAACAAGTACGGGATGATGACGGTCATGTTTTCTGTCGCGGCGAACGTATGGCGGTTTGCGATAAAACCTATCAAATTATGACCGATACTAATGGTCCCTATGGAAGAGATATTATCGGTATTTCTCCCTATGAAGAAATTCCCTTAGAATCAGCTACAGAATTTAACTGCAAAGTTAAAGCCATCCGCCATCCCAGAGAAACTAAAGGTTCGGAATATCATCTCACCGATACCAATAATGAATCCTGTTGTTCTCCTGGTGGAAGAGACCCTGCTTGAAAAGCCAAGGTGGCGACATCCGAGGTCTCCAAGAGATGCGTGAGACCGCCGCAGGGCTTCCTTCCACTTCGTCACCCGTTCCCCGTCTTTTCAAGACGGGGCTTGCGGGTGACCGTTGGTGAAAATGAATAAGCAATCATTTTCTTGCTTGGCGCGATCGCCTGTATGCAGAGTATCGAAATAATTCTTATCCTTGTCCTACTAATGGCTCTGCACTCACTTCGATTAACATTGAATAACTAATTAGGTGAAAAACTAGAGACGTTTCTCCACAACATCTCTTAAACTAAAAATTTGTTAATTGATATTACTTATGAAAGTTGGGCTGGAATATTCTTTCAATGATGTTCGTCTGGATGCTGCCAGTCATAGCACTCAACGTCAATTATCTGTAGATTTAACAGCGATCGCCGAAGCTGAAGACAAGGATTTGCCTTTAAATTTATGTTTAGTTTTAGACCGCAGTGGTTCGATGGCAGGAAAATCTCTAACCACAGTTCAAGAAGCGGCATTGGGCATTATTAAAAAACTTAAAGTAGGCGATCGCATTTCAGTAGTGGCTTTCGATCACCGAGCTAAAGTTATCGTTCCCAATCAAAAAGTCAGAGATTTGGCTCAGATCGAACACCAGATTGGCATGATGATCGCCGATGGTGGAACATCAATTAACGAAGGAATGCGTCTGGGAATTAAAGAAGTGGCAATAGGCAGAAAAAATGCCGTATCCCGTATTTTTTTACTTACTGATGGTGAAAACGAACATGGAGACAATCGTCGCTGTCTCAAATTGGCACAACTGGCTTCAGAATATAACATTACTATTGATACCCTTGGTTTTGGCCCACATTGGAATCAAGATGTCTTAGAACAAATTTCTGATGCAGCAGGGGGTACTTTAGCTTATATCGAACATCCGCAAGCAGCACTCCAAGAATTTGAAAAACTTTTGAGCCGCGCCCTATCTACTGGATTGACTAATACCCGTCTGACAGTAGAATTAATGCCCAAAGTCAGACTCGCTGAACTCAAACCTGTAGCTCAAGTTGCTCCAGAAACCATAGAATTACCAGTAAGATTGGAGGGAAATTATTTTACCCTGCGTCTGGGAGATTTGATGAAAAATCGCTCGCGCCGAGTTTTAGTCAATCTCTATATTAATCAATTACCCCCAGGAAGACATAAAATTGCCGCCATACAAGTATGTTATGACAATCCGGCTAAGGCACAAGAAAATCTACCTTCCGAGATTGTGGCAATTGAAGTAGAATCTCAAGAGCGATATCAACCTCTAATCGATAAATCTGTCCAAAAATCAATTTTGACCCTAGCCAAATATCGACAAACTCAAATAGCCGAAAGCAAGCTAGAATCGGGAGATTTAAATGGAGCGGCAACCATGCTGCAAACCGCCGCTAAAACCGCCTTGCAATTAGGAGATACCAATGGTTCTACCATTTTACAAACTCAGGCTACTCGTCTCCAACAAAAACAACAACTGTCACAAAGCGATCGCAAGAAAACGCGACTGATCTCTAAAACCACCATTGACGCTCCTTAAGTATCGATATCAAAGCGATTGTCCGTGCAATAACTAGGTAGATTAGCTTAGAATAACCAAAGACAAGTCCAAAAAAAATTAATATGGCAATTATATTCGATTTAGAACCTATTTTTGAATTTTCTCGTAATAATTGCGTTACAATTTGTAGTTTTTTAATCCCAGCTAATTTGTTGGCAACATTATTGACTTTCATCTTGGCAATCACGGGACAATCCTTATCGAAAATAGGCTTGGCTGTAGTCATAGCTACTAGCTTCACCTTTACTCTATTTCTTCATGTTTCTACCTGGTTTATTATCGGAGTCATCACCCCAGTCACTTTTATTTTGTTCGGATTGGGAGCGGCTTGTCTATTAACGAATATTTTGTTGCTGATTTATCGTCAACAACTAGCTCAATGGCGAACTTTACTTGATCAGTTAAAAATTTTCAAACGAGCTTAATGATTCAATTAAGCAGATCGATTGTACAATTTCAGAAAATATATCCTAACTCTTATCAAGATAATAAAGCACTGAATTAAATTCGTTTTTTCATTGTGCATAAATCTCGCTACTAAGACATATCCTTTTAATGAATAAGAGCAAACTTAATCTGACAAATCATTTTGCCCATCTAGATCGACTGAAAAATTTAACGGAACGCTTCATTTCCTAACATTCTTGCTCTTACCTAAATCAAACGCGCTACTCAACAAGGCTTGTCTGCCTGTAATTGGTAGCGCGTTTTTCTTGAAACAATCAGAATTAAAGTTGAAAAGGATTAATTTAAGATCGAGAGCCAAGCGAAGCAGTTGAAGTAGAACGTCTTCTCTTTCTAACGGTTCTGGTCACTGATTTCTCTGGAGTTTGCAATAAGAAAACTACTAAGGGACGGCTACGTAATTCTCTTTTGACTAGTCTTTGTAAACTACCTTCAATTTCCAAACGAAGTCCCGTCCAGTCTACTTCGGTGTCTCCATCAAAAGTCTGACTGAAATTATTCCAGCGATCGCTCAAAGTTCTTTCTACAGTTCTGACAATCAACTGTTGTAATAAAGATTGCTCTACTGATGTTACTACACCTCTTAAATGAACCGCAGGAGGTGCAATTAATTTACCCGACCAATTGATCGCCGCTGCTACAGTAACAGCACCTTCTTCTGCTAGTTGCTGTCTTTCTTCCATGACATTATCTTGCACGATTCCCGCCCGGTCTACTAATTCGATACCCGAAGGAACTTGTCCTGTTATCTCAATGCTATCTTGAGTTAGCTCGATGACATCGCCGTTGTTAATAATCACGGTATTTTCGGGAGGAATTCCCATGGCATGAGCCATACCCGCGTGTTCTACTAGCATTCGATGTTCGCCGTGAACTGGAACAAAAAATTTGGGTTTAGTTAAAGCTAGCATCAGCTTGTGGTCTTCTCTAGAACCATGTCCAGAAACGTGAATTCCTTGGCTACGACCGTAAATTACTTTTGCTCCCTGCATCATCAGGCGATCAATAGTATTAACTACGGCAATAGTGTTACCGGGAATGGGATTGGCTGAAAAGACAATTGTATCTCCTTGTTTGACTTTAATCTGTCGATGTTGTCCCCTAGAAATACGAGTCATTGCTGCTAAGGTTTCTCCTTGAGAGCCAGTGCTTAAGATTAATACTTTCTCATCTGGTAAGCGATTAATCGATTGTAAAGATTCAAAAAGATCGTCGCGACATTTAACATACCCCAACTTGCGAGCATGAGCGATGGTATTTAACATTGACCGCCCCACTACTGCCACTTTGCGTCCGTGTTTGTCGGCTAAATCCAGAATCATATTGACTCGATGGACTGAAGAAGAGAAGGTTGTCACCATAATGCGCCCTTCTGCTTGAGTAAAAATGCGATCAAGATTGGGATATACCGATCGCTCGGAAGGAGTGTGTCCTGGTACTTCAGCATTAGTAGAATCACTTAACAAACACAGTACGCCTTTTTCACCGTGTTCTGCTAATTTTTGCAGGTCGTAATGTTCCCCGTCTACTGGAGTGTGGTCTATTTTAAAGTCCCCTGTGTGAATAATTACCCCAATTGGCGTATGAATGGCAACGCTAAAACTATCGGCGATTGAGTGGGTATTGCGAATGAATTCTACCAAGAAATTTTGACCGATACGTACTATGTCTCTGGGTAAAACACTTTTTAAAGTAGTGCGATCGCTCACTCCTGCTTCTTCTAGCTTGTCTGAGAGTAAAGCCATTGCCAGGCGAGGACCATAAATAACGGGAATATCGAACTGTTTTAAATGGTAAGCTATACCGCCAATATGGTCTTCATGACCGTGGGTGACAATCATTCCTTTGATGCGATGAGCATTTTCTCTTAAATAAGTCATATCGGGCAAGACAATATTAATGCCGTGCATTTGGTCAGAAGGAAATCCCAGCCCCGCATCCAAAAGAATTATTTCATTTTCATATTCAAACACACAAGTGTTTTTCCCGATTTCATGTAACCCTCCCAGGGGAACAATTTTAACAGTGGGGTTGCCGATTTTTTTGGTCATATGTTTCCTAGCATTTGCTGTTTTTATGGGATAAATAAAGCTTTTAGCAATGTTGAAAGATGAGAAATATAAAATGCTTTTTAAATAAATTTTTAATAATTATTCTTTATAGTGACTATATCAGAGTCTCTTATTTTTGATGATTGCCTGGCAAAATTTTATTTTTTTAAATTAGTATTTGATTTTACTAAGGGTCTAAAATTTATTGAATTTAGCTAAGTTTTATTTATAACAAATAATTTTGTGTTTTGACTGCGCTAGAAGACCAGAAAATTTTGCTATCTCAATCTAAGTATTGATTATATATCCAAAATTTAGCTTTCTTATTTCTTGCAAAATTTAAAATTGACCAATCCAAAAGCAGTCTAGTTGTTTTCAAGCTAAATCTCTCTGAACACTAAAAATAAATATATTAACAATAATATCTAACATTAGATTAGATTTAATTTCCCCAAAACTGTCTGTAATTGTGTTAATAATTCCGATGAGATAGCACACAGTGGAGGTCGTAAACCGCCTACATTCCAACCTTGTAAATTTAAAGCTGCTTTAACTGGGATTGGATTAGTAGTAGCAAATAACGCTTTAAACAAGGGGAAAAGCTCAATTTGAATTGCTTTGGCAGTCTGATTGTCTCCTTTGGCAAATCCTTGAATCATGGTTTGCATTTGATTTCCCACCAAATGAGATGCTACACTGACCACTCCTACAGCACCTACAGTTAATAATGGTAGTGTTAGGGCATCTTCTCCTGAATAAATGGCAAAAGACTCAGGTGTCAAACAGCGAATCTGACAGGTTTGCTCTAAATTACCACTAGCTTCTTTAATCGCAACTATATTTTCAATTTTAGCAAGTTTAGCTACTGTTGTTGCCTCTAAATTACGGCTAGTGCGTCCTGGCACATTATACAACATCATTGGCAGTTCAGGGCAAGCTTGGGCGATCGCCTTAAAGTGTTGGTACAATCCTTCCTGTGGTGGTTTATTGTAATACGGAACTACTTGCAATGAACCATCTAAGTTGAGTTTAGCCGCTTCTTTGGTGGCGGTTATGGCTTCGCGAGTGCAATTCGAGCCGGTTCCGGCAATTATTTTAGCTTTATGTCCTACTGCTTGCTTGACTACTTTAAACAGTTCGTATTCTTCTGACCAACTTAAACTAGGAGATTCCCCTGTAGTTCCACAGATTACCAATCCATCGCTACCATTTTCGACTAAATGAGCGGCTAATTTTTCTGCTACGGCGTAATTGACACTGCCATCTTCAGCAAATGGCGTTACCATTGCCGTAATTACTTTACCAAAAGGTTCTTTGGTCATTGATCGTCTGCCACTAAAATAAATTTGCTAGTGAAAATCCCATTAAACACCAGAAGCAATTATACGGTAACTGCCGAAGCTGAAGCAGTCAGTAAATTTTCTGCTAGTAACAATTCAGCGATTTGAATGGCGTTTAAAGCGGCACCCTTACGAATTTGGTCGCCACAGATCCATAATTCTAAACCACAGTCGTGAGAAATATCTTGGCGAATGCGTCCCACTAATACGGGGTCTTCACCCGTAGCATCTATAGGCATAGGAAAGTAATTATTGTGCCAATCTTCGACTAATTTTGCTCCCGGCGCTGTTGCAATTATTTCTCTGGCTTGCTGGACGCTGAAAGGTTCTTGAAACTCTAGATTAATAGCTTCCGAATGCGCTCTTAATACGGGTACACGCACGCAAGTCGCGGTAATTTTCAATTCTGGGGCGTTAAAAATTTTTCGCGTTTCCTTAACCATTTTCATTTCTTCTTCGCAATATCCCTGCTCGTTCAAAGGAGAGTTATGGGGAAAAAGATTAAAAGCTAAAGGATAGGGTAAAATTTCTGCTTGAGGCTTTTGACCTGCCAAAATGTCTTGAGTTTGATTTTTTACTTCTTCCATCGCTCTAGCACCCGCACCAGAAGCGGATTGATAGGTAGAAACCACAATGCGTTGGATCGGTTGTACTCGATGCAGGGGATAAATGGCAATGCCCATTAAAATTGTCGTGCAGTTGGGATTGGCAATAATACCCCGATGTTTGTTAGCAGCTTCGGGATTGATTTCTGGAACGATCAACGGCACATCATCATCCATCCGAAACGCACTGGAATTATCGATTACTACCGCTCCTGCTGCTACGGCTTTTTTGGCCCAAGCTTTAGAAGCAGAGCCACCTGCTGAAGCCAATAAAATATCTACATCGTTAAAGGAATCATCTTTAACTTCCTCGACAATTAATTCTCGTCGGCCAAATTCAACTTTACTTCCTGCCGAGCGAGGGGAAGCCAGTAATTTGAGATTATTGAGGGGAAATTGACGTTGAGCTAACAGAGCTAACAACTCTTGACCTACAGCCCCGGTTGCCCCCAAGATGGCTACATTTATTTTTTTAGACAATTAAAACAACCTCCACATAATCTAATTTCATTCAATCTATGTTTTTACCTGGCGATCGCCAAGATTTCTAACTGCTACTGTGAAAATAGGTTTAAGCTGGAACAAAAAAACTAACTAATAAAAATTAATCTAACAAATTGTTATGCTTGATACCTGTCGATCGTACCATATGCTTCAGCGGTTAAAATTTTGATTTACAGTCTGCAACACTTAATCTAAATCGATTTATTATAATATGATGTCTGTTGGTAAGGACTCAATGCGGTAGTTTTTCTGCATTATTATTGGTTGTCCTTGAGGACGCAACCCCCGCTATCGTCAGATGGGAGTGCAGTCCCTTCTAAAAGGGAAGATAAAATCTTAAGTCACAGTTATTGGTCCTTCGAGTCTCAATGCTAAGTCTTAAGATTGTTTTTAAGTCATTCCTCGGTCAATAAACTTCATAATAAATAAAATCAAGTAGTTTAGAACAGAAGCATAGATGAAAGTAACCCAGGAGAAACTACCTGACTCTCAGTTAGGTTTAGAAATAGAAATTGCGCCAGAAGCCTCCCGTAGTGCCTATGACAAAATGGTACAAAACCTAGCCCGCTCCAGCAATATTCCTGGGTTTCGTAAGGGTAAAGTTCCCCGCCATATTTTGCTGCAAAGAATTGGCGTACAAAAAATTAAAGCGGCAGCTTTAGAAGAATTAATTCAGAAAAGTCTACAAGATGCCCTAAAACAAGAATCCATCGATGCTTTAGGGAATTATAATCTACGTTCTAACTTTGATGAATTAGTCGAGCAGTACAACCCAGGAGATGTTTTGAGTTTCTTGGTAGCAGTAGATATTCCCCCCGCACCAGAATTGGGAGACTATAGCAATATTACCGTTAAAGCAGAAGAAATAGTCTACGACCCCAAACAAGTAGATGATTATTTAGAACAGCGTCGTTTGCAACAAGCAGATCTAATTCCAGTCGAAGAGCGTCCGGCTCAAATGGGGGATGTGGCTTTTGTTGATTTTAAAGGTACTCTAACGGCTGAAGGAGAAGAAGGAAAAGAAATTGAAGGAGGTAGTGCGACAAATTTTCAGCTAGAACTAGCCGAAGGTAAGATGATTCCCGGCATGGTAGAAGGAATTGTTGGCATGAAACCAGAAGAGACGAAAGAAGTCTCGGTGACATTCCCCGAAGATTATCCCCAAGAAGATTTAGCGGGCAAGCCAGCCATATTTAGCATTACTCTCAATGAGTTAAAAACAAAAGAATTACCAGAGTTAGATGACGAATTTGCCGAAGAAGCTAGCAAGGGTGAATTTGAAACTCTAGATGCCCTTAAAGAATCTCTGACCAAACAATTTACTGAAAGAGCCGAAAATCAAACCAAACAAAATATCAATAATGCCCTGGTTGAAGTTTTGCTAGAACAAAGTACAGTGGAACTTCCCGATACTCTGATCCAGGAAGAAGTAACTAATGTTTTAACCAAAACCTTGATGCAAATGCAGCAGATGGGACTGGATGTCAGACAGCTATTTACTTCCGATAGCGTACCCAGATTGCGGGAAAATGCCCGTCCTGAAGCCATAGAAAATCTCAAACAAGAATTAATTCTTAAAGCGATCGCTACTAAAGAAGGTTTACAACCCAGCGATGAAGCGATCGCGGCTAAGATGGCAGAAATCACCAAAGAACTTTCGGGACAGGATATCGATCGCGATAAACTCAAAACAATGGTGACTCAAGATTTATTAGCTGAAAAAACTTTCGATTGGTTGCGAGAAAAAGCCCAGATAGAGTTAGTCCCCGAAGGCTCTCTATCTAAATCAGAAGCAGATGAAACCGAAGCTGAGGTAGACAATTTGGAAACTGAATCTAGCTTTGAAGCAGAATAAAGTCTAAGATTTAAAACAGAATCGATTGAGGATGAAATTTGGTAATTTTCCTGGCCTATTATTCATCCTCGATTGAGAATTTGTTAGATTAATTGAGGCATAATATCTATATAAGAGCCACTAGAGCGCGAGCCGAAATTGCCAATCGAGAAAGATAAATCAATAAAATAATACACTAATAACGACAAATTTTTCCCATCAAACCCATGCTGGAATCATCTTCCCCATATAACTTTCTTGTTAGTCAGAGATTATCAAAGGTGGAATCTCTCCATAATGTTGTGCCAATGGTTGTAGAGCAATCTGGTATTGGAGAGCGGGCTTTTGATATTTATTCTCGTCTGTTAAGAGAGCGGATTGTTTTTCTCGGTACTCCTATTGATGACAAAGTAGCCGATTCAATTGTGGCTCAATTACTATACCTGGAAGCTGAAGACCCGGAAAAAGATATTCAAATGTATATCAACTCTCCTGGTGGCTCAGTTTATGCGGGTATGGCAATCTACGACACCATGCAGCAAATTCAACCCGATGTGGTAACAATTTGTTATGGTATAGCTGCTTCTATGGGAGCTTTTTTACTGTCGGGTGGTGCTAAAGGCAAGCGCATGGCCCTGCCCAGTTCACGGATGATGATCCACCAACCTTTAGGAGGAGCGCAGGGACAGGCCGTAGATATTGAAATTCAAGCTAAAGAAATTCTCTACATTAAAAAAAGACTTAATGAGTTAATTGCAGGACACACCGGTCAGGACTTTGATAAGATAGCAGCCGACACAGAAAGAGATTTTTATATGTCTTCTGAAGAAGCACAAAAGTATGGCTTAATTGATCGAGTAATTACTAAACCGGAGGATGCGGATTCTCCAGAATAAAATTGTAACTTAAAATAATTGAGGTATATATGTCTAAATACGACTCCCATCTAAAATGTTCGTTTTGCGGCAAATCCCAAGAACAAGTAAGGAAATTAATTGCTGGTCCTGGGGTATACATCTGTGATGAATGTGTGGAATTATGTAACGAAATTCTAGATGAGGAGTTGATCGAAGAAGGAGCGGCAATGCCTGCCAATTCTTTAAGTACTAGCACATCTAATAAACCTATCAAAAGAAAATCTCGGTCTGGCAGTAACGGGATCTCATTTGGCGATCTTCCCAAACCCAAAGAAATCAAAAAGTGTTTAGACGAACACGTAATCGGTCAAGAAGAAGCTAAAAAAGTGCTTTCCGTAGGAGTATATAACCATTACAAACGCTTGAGCCTGGTGGGGCAGGGAGATGTTGATGATTCAGTAGAGTTACAGAAGTCTAACGTATTGCTGATTGGCCCGACTGGTTGCGGTAAAACTCTTTTAGCTCAAACCCTGGCAAAAATTTTACAAGTGCCTTTTGCCGTAGCCGATGCCACAACCCTAACGGAAGCGGGTTATGTAGGAGAAGATGTAGAAAATATTCTCTTACGACTGTTGCAGGTAGCAGATTTAGATGTAGAAGAGGCACAACGGGGTATTATTTATATCGATGAAATTGATAAAATAGCCCGCAAAAGCGAAAACCCTTCCATTACTCGTGATGTTTCGGGAGAAGGAGTACAGCAGGCATTACTCAAAATGTTAGAAGGAACGGTGGCTAATGTTCCTCCTCAAGGCGGTAGAAAACACCCTTATCAAGACTGCATTCAAATTGATACGAAAAATATTTTGTTCATCTGCGGCGGCGCATTTGTCGGTTTAGATAAAGTGGTAGAACGCCGTTTGGGTAAAAAATCGATGGGATTCATCCAAACTGGAGATAAACCACCCTCTAAGGAGCAAAGAACGGCAGATATCCTGCAAAATCTCGAGCTAGACGATCTGGTTAAATTTGGCATGATTCCCGAATTTGTCGGACGCATTCCCGTAACGGCAGCTTTAGAACCCTTAGATGAAGAAACTTTAGTACAAATCTTAACCCAACCCCGCAATGCCTTAGTAAAACAATATCAAAAACTTTTGGGTATGGATAATATCCAATTAGAATTTACCGAGGAAGCAATTAATGCGATCGCCAAAGAAGCTTTCCGTCGTAAAACTGGAGCGAGAGCTTTAAGGGGTATCGTCGAGGAGTTAATGTTAGATGTGATGTATGAAATCCCATCTCGTAAAGATGTCCGTCACTGTGTCATCACCAGGGAGATGGTTGAAAAACGCTCCACTGCCGAGTTATTAATCCATCCATCCTCTTTCCCCAAACCAGAATCGGCTTAAATTGAGTTTTGAATAATTAATTGGGGACATTTAAGATGGTGTCCCTAACTTTTGGGTTTTTTAGCCGAAAACTTAGCCGTTAATACTTCTCTTTGATTGATCAGGTAGATACTGACTAATGTCACACAGACGGCACAAGATTGTAGGGGACTCAATACTTCTGCCAAAATAATACTGCCAAATAATAAAGCAAATACCGGAGTTAAAAAAGTTAAAGCACTCAAGCTAGTTAAATTACCTTTAGAAGCGAGATAGAAAAATATACCATAAGCGATCGCGCTACCAAAGATTGTGGCATAACTCAAAGACAACCAATTTTGTAAATCCATCCTCATCCATTGTTGGGATTCTAGCAGCCCAGATAACCCAAATAACGGCAATCCCCCCAAAATCATATGCCAACCTGTAGCCACTACCGGATCGCTGTAACGACTGACATAGGGAATCATCACCGTACCTACTGCCATTGACAGAGAGGCCAATAACATCAACCATTCCCCATTGTTAAATAAACTCCACCAGTCGATATTAATAACGCTATAATCTCCCTGAATTAAACCATAAATCCAGCGATCGGGTAATCCAATTAAACTAATACCCATAATGCCAATACTCAGTCCCAACCAGCCCCAGAAACCAATTATTTCACCGAATAACCAAGTTGATAGTAGAGCCACTGCTATAGGTTGAGAGTCAATCATTACCGAACCCAACCCCGCGCTAGTTCTGACCAATCCCGTAGCTAAAAATCCCTGAAACATTGCCCCGTCTACTAAAGCAAAAGCCAAAATCCACAGCCAAGCTTTCCAGGTTTTAGGTTGGGGTAATTTTAAAATCGTTGTAACTATTAAAACTAATATCCCGGCAGGTACTAAACGCATTCCTGCTAGAAAAAATGGAGTAGTATGGGGAATAACTCCTTTCATGGCTACCATCGCCGTTCCCCATAAGAAAAAAGGAGCTATTAATAATAGGGCTTTGAGAATAGAAGGATTTTTTTCAGAACTCAGTTCCATGTGACTCAATATACAGATACAGACCGCTTGTATATGAGTTTACTTAATTTTGATGTAGTTTTGTTAAGTAACTGCCATCGATCCTTTATTTGTTTCTTTCTAGATAAGCGAGATCACACTCCCTAGCTGTTATTTGATGGCGGTAGCGAAACATATCTTGCAGTCGAGAATTGACCCACCACCCCAATAAAAATTCTGCCAGCCATCCCCCTGGTATTTCATAATTAATTGAGTCAGTAAGTCTAGTCTGTCCCTGTTCAGTAGTAAATTGATGGCGATGTACCCAAGATTGCATCGGACCTTCTATTTGTTGATCGACGAATATATGATAGGGTTCGCATTCAATATGTCTTGCTATCCACTTTACTGGAATAAACCCCAAAGAGATCTGAAATTCGGTAATTGCACCGACACCTAGCCCTCCTTGACGACGGATGACTTTAACTGGTTGCCAGGGTGGAGTTAAGATATCGAGGATATCTGATCGCTCGTGAAATTGCCAAACTATTTCCACTGGGGTATTAATTAAACTAGAGTATTGAAAATTCAGCATAATAAATTCATTTCGGTACGAGGAAATTAGTAAATAGACTTGTTGGGAAATAAAATTAAAGAACAACAAAATTAACTGCACCCTATTGCTATGGATGCACTACTACGGGGCTATTTCATTCTCAAAAGCCAGAGAATCAATTCTCTGTCTAATAGCTTAAGTCCGTTTAAACGGACTTGAATTTTGCGGTGCGACCCTACGGAGGTTTCCTCCGCAAAGGAACGCGCACCAAGACAGAGCCAAGAAATTCATTTCTTGGTCAATGGCAGTCAGAATGAAATAGCCCTGGCACTACTGGATGTCATTTTAGCTGTGGTGGGAATTTAGTTTAAAGTTTGAATTGGTAAGCTCGCAATTTTAAAGCAGTAATTGAAAGAATTCCAATTATCATTAAGATCTGTAAAACTTTTATTTTCTAAGTAGACATAGGTTTTAAAAGCGAGTTTACTTAAGATTATTTCCTTCATTTTTTTTCAGTATCTTTTCAGGAAATATTCATCATCGAATCAGCTTATTTTCAGATTGTTTAGCGAAGATAATAAGTAACAAATAAAGAAAATTCAATCGGTGGGAGAAAAAAAATGAAACGTCTCATTCTTGCTACTTTATCTACATTGGCAATTTTAGGAATGGCTAATCCAGTTTCAGCAGAACAAATAGCTGCTGTTAGTACTACTTCTATTCGTAATAATGTAGAACTGACTCCATTTAGTTTAGTCACTAATGGCTATCAAGGCTATTTTACTAATCAAGGAATTCCTGGACATGGCAGATATTTAATGGCAATAAGAACAGGAAAAATTGACGCAGAAAGTTTAGTTGAAGCTGCGATCACTATAGGAAGATTAGCTCCAGATAAAATAAACGACAGTAGTTACTTAAATCATGTTCGCTCGAACTTGAATAATCTAGATAAAAACTAATTAGGAGGAAATAAAACAACGCTCCCAAGTAAATATTATTTGGGAAAACAAAAAACAATCAAACCCCAAAATATTTCTTGCTCTCAACTAAAGATATTTTGTTTCCGTAAATCCATTTTGATAATGGCTTGGTATCACTTAAAAGAAATTGTAGTTTATTAGGAAGTAAGATTTGATGGTTGCGATCGAGAAAGGAAAAAAATCATTCAACACTCATTGTAAGACAATGCAAAAAGTGGCGATATAAATATTAAATTCGCCACTCGCATCTTTTAAACAAATTGCAGTTTTAACGATAAAAAAAGGAATTTAAACCCATGAAACGTTCAATTTTTGCTAGTTTATCAATACTTGCCTTATCCACTGCCATATTACCTGCTGTCAGAGCCGAGATTATTAATAGCAGTGACACAAATAACCAAAACACTATTTCGCCAATTTTCATCGCCCAAAACCAAAATGGCTCAATGTTAATGGCTGCTGCCAATGATGGTATTCCACAAGGTATGACCGA